>JAXERM010000054.1:0-2770 GCA_034116505.1 Bacilli bacterium | reverse complement strand
GTTATGAACCAAATTTTAAACGATATTGAACTGATGACATCCAGTTTGTTTTCCATTTGATTCTAATGTTATTGTAATAGTAAATATAATCACTTACAACTTTTGCAATATCATTATGACTTTGATATGAGCAAAATATAAATAACCTGGGGATGCGGACATAATATTGGACTAAAAATATATTGGAATTACAATAGATTTTGTCTCCATCCTCAATTGTACATTCATATTTTTAAATTGATAACCATAGCGTTATCATAGATTAAGCAAAATCAGAATGAAAAAAAATAATAAAAATCTTCAGGCTTTTTTACACTTTTTGTTTTTTTCCTAATGTCGCGTCTCACGACATCAGCTCTTTGTTTATGACCTAATATCACGGTTCGTGAGAATAGCTATTCAAATAATTTTTTGCAGATTTGGATTCACGACCTAGCCACTACCGAGGTCAAGAAAAAAGACCCACCACTAAGTGAGCCTTATTCGATTTTGCCTTAATACTTTGTATTAGTCCCTTTCCAAGACACATAACAAGGATTATTCCTCATTGGATTTGATTGTTTTAGAAAGCTTGTGAATAAGCCTATAATTTGAGGATCTCTTCTTTAAATAATTACGATAAGACACTAGCGAATCTTTATATAATTTATGATGATTTAAATGCCTTATTAATCTTTTCTTTTTCTTTCTAGACATTTTAACCACTACTTTTCCGGTGCTGGTTAAACGATATGTGAATCCTAAATATGTAATTCCTTGTTTAATTGGATAAATATTATTTTTATCGTCATTAAAAGATAACGCTAATTTTCTAATTACTTCTTTTAATTCAGAATTTAGCCGAGTTAATAATGCTTTATCGTTAGAAAGAATCACACCATCATCCATATATCTTGTATAATATTTGATGCGATATTTTTCTTTGATGACTCTATCAAAATTGTCTAAATAATATAAAGCAAAACATTGACTTGTTTGGTTGCCAAGGGGCACTCCAACATTAGTGTCCTTATTAAATGAATCAATGACCATTAAAACGAATTCTAATATTTCTTTATTCTTGATGATTTTTCTTATTTTATCTTTCAAGATATTGTGATTAATTGATTCAAAATAATGATGAATATCAAATGTCAGAACGTAAAAGTTAAGGCCGTATTTTTTATAAGCATCTAAAAGAAACGCTTTTAGTCTATTTCTAGCAAAGTCTGTACCTTTATTCTTTCTACAAGCAGCATTATCATAAATGAGTCTATTTTCTAATAATGGGAATAAATAATTGTCGACAAAACAGTTCTGCACCACTCTATCGCGATACGGAGTGGCATCCACTCTACGTTTTTTAGGTTCATAAATATAAAAAGTACGATATGGCGATATCTGATATGTTTTGCGATTTAATTCTTCATATAGTTTATAAAGCTCATGAGATTTATTTAATTCAAATTCCACTACTTCGTTTTTATGTAATTTGCTTCTTCTTACTTTTCGATGAGCTTTTATAAGATTAACAAAGGTAAATATATCTTCATATTTCATAAAGAAACCACAGGGATCATAGAAATGAAATGCATTATTTTAATGTAGTCCATCTCACCTGTGGTAGATTCATCGCCTATAAGCGATTAGGATATTTGTTCCCTTTCTTTACAAATTAACCACGTGATTAATTGACGCTTAACTAGAACATTTCTCATATTCTTTCTAAGAAAGTCCGGGACGCACACTGTTGTTCGTGTTGTTGACGTTGTTGTTGTTGAGGTTACCATCGTTGTTGACATTCCACGCGTTGTTGGAGTTGTTGCTGTTAGGAGAACGACAATCAAACCCCTAAAGAAGTCATGCGCACACCTTATAACAAATTCCTATATGTTTAAAGCCTTCTTACAGGAATTATAATATCCCTGTAGATACTTTGAACAAACTCCGATTTTCTCCAAGATAACATCGTGTTGATGAGTCGTGAAACACGATGCATCTTTAGCAATAGAAGATAAGAAATCAATTGTTTTTAATATGGCTCTCGCTTTTCTAATTAATTCTAATCTTCTAATGTCTTTAAGTTCTAATTCATTTGCTTCATACAGAAGCTCTATGATTTCCAAAGAATTATTGATTAATGGGTTGAGAAGTGAGTAGCGATACTTAACTGGCGATTTACCGCTTATTAATAAGATATAAGCAGATAAATCTTTGGCTTTGATGAAGACTAACAATTCGCTTTCTTTTCTTTCATCATTTTCATTTAATCTTTGTTTCATATTTTAAGTCTCACCGCCTCTTTTGATTTTTGATGAGAGGCGGTGATTGATTCTTTGATTATTGCTTCGTAAACTACGCAATCTTGATTGAAAGGCCGGGACGCACACTGCGGTTCGTGTAGTCGACGTAGTTGCTGCGGAGGTTACCATCGCCGTAGACACACCACGCGTAGTCTAAGGAGTAGCTGTAAGGAGAACGAGTCCAGTAATCGCCGTTATATTGGTAAGAACCACTACTTGTGTAATAGCAAGCACCTCTCGCTCTTGCCCAGTCAGTCGTTCTGCAATATCTTGTGTTGGTTGAACTTGTTGATGTTGAGAAACCATAAGAACTGTTAATGTAATCTTGATAACTTGGCAAAAAGACTTTGTCTTCAGTATTAGCACAGTCACAACTATTGCTAGAATCATCTGTGGTTGAAGCAGAGTTATTAACGGTTGTTGTTTGGATATGTTCGTTGCCTAGTGCAAATGCAGAATTATAGAAGTCAGCATTTAACCATGCACGG
>JAXERM010000053.1:0-4581 GCA_034116505.1 Bacilli bacterium | reverse complement strand
TGATTTTTTCATAAATTATTTTCCTTTCGAATGTCGTATAAACGACAAAAATCATCCAAAGTTAATTTATTTTTTGGATGGATGATAGTTAATTGCTATCAATGTGAAGAGAAATGGGACTTTTCTTTTTCACTGACTTGCCTTTAAATTGTATAAACAATAAAAATAAAAAACAATAATGTTCAAATTGAAATAATAATTACTGCTTTGCAGTATGTTCAATTTTGTGAATGTATTTTGCATATTTGAAAAAGTTTTATCATTTTATTATTTAGTGATTTTTTTAGAATATAGAAAAAAAAGACACTTGCGACCAAGCAGTGTCTTTTTTCGGTTTTGATAGGTTTTCCCTCTACTAATGTAGAAATTCATTATCTTCCTTGATGAGTTTTTTGTTTTTATACATCTGCTCATCCGCTCGTTGGAAGACTGAGGTATAATCTTCATCAACGTCGCAGTCATATTCCGCTAATCCTGCAGCAATTGATGTATCCTCGTTCACATTATTGGCTTTTTTATGAATTTCTGCAATACGTAAAATGAGATTATTTAATAATTTTTCACGATTTTCATAATCATCACTAGTGACAACCATTGCAAATTCATCACCGCCAATACGGAATAATTCACTATGAGGGAAACAGGAAACGATTAAACTAGTAGCCCGAATTAATAATTGGTCTCCTGCGTCATGACCATATGTATCATTAGTGATTTTAAGTCCATTAACATCAAAGACAAGCACTGCGAATTTAGGATCGATATCATTTTCAATCATCTCGGTGATATCATTTATTCTTTTTTCGTACGCTAATTTGTTTTTAACACCAGTTAATGAATCGATATCTCTTTGTAATTCCGCGTTTCTTCTTAAAGATAAATCCTTAAAACGAATATAAGAATTAAAGAATGATAATCCAATCGCGGCAAAAGTATCTAAATATAATAACAAATACGATAACGGTAAATCCTTTTCAGGACCGATAAATAACATCACGCTCATGATGATGGATATAATTAAAACAAAACAAGGATAACGATATGGTTTATCAACTATTAATATAGAGAAAGCCAGAATAAATAAATAACATAAAACACTGAAGCGGGAAAAAGATAAATAGCAGCAATAAATTAATGTGCCAAAAATAACCATCATAGATAGATAGATTGTCGGCATTAATAATTTGCTATTATCTTTGATAAATACTAAGAATGCGACACTAATAATAACAAAAGAACCCGCTAAGAGGAGGAATGGGAAAGCATAGTTGCTACTCACATCATTTCTTTCGGAAACATAGAAGAAAATAAATAAACCAATAAAGACGAATTCTAAAATAATAGTTAATAATCGCCAAACACGATAATTCTCATGAGAGATAAGAGGGTTCATCCTTTTATATTCTTGTTTATTTGCCCCTCCATGTAAAAGCATATTTTTAATATATTCTGGTTGTTTTAACATAAGTATTACCTATCTTATTTTATCGTATATTGATCGCCATTAATATCTATATCTGCCATATAGAAGCTAGTGAATAAATTAATCGCATGGGTGACATCTTCGCTTCCAGCAGTTTCATAAGCGCTATGCATCGCTAATTGGGGTAGACCAATATCAACGGAATGGATGGAAGCGTGGGACAATAAGATGTTACCAAGTGTGGAACCACCTCTTATATCACTTCTATTAGTGAAAAATTGATAAGGGATTTCATGATTATCCATAATCGTTTGAATAATTGCCCCACTAGCAGCGTCCGATGTATAGGAATTAGAGGCGTTATATTTAATGACAATTCCCCCATTCATATATGCTTTGTTGTTGCTATCAGTTAATCCTGGTTTATTTGGATGTACTGCATGTGCGTTATCCGCGCTGATCATAAAGGATTTTGCTAATGCTTGATAATAATCAATATTTAGACAATCACAAATTCTTTTCATGTTTGTATCAAAGAAGTCACTATCAGCCCCCTGACGGGATGAAGAACCCACTTCTTCATTATCAGAGATATATAAAATATTGATATCATGATGATTAGAAACATTTAATAATCCTTTTAATCCGGTAAATACGCATTCTAAGTCATCTAATCTTGGGGAGGAGATATATTCCTTATTGACACCCCAAATCACGCCTAAATCTTTATTAAATAAATATAAATCGTAATTAACAATATCATTGATATTAATCTTTAATTCTGAAGCGATTAATGTTTTTAATACTTCTCTTTGTAAATGCTGAGAAATAAATGCTTGCATGTCAGTGGCTAAGTCATAACGATAACCACTATTGATATCACGATTAAAATGGATACAAACATTAGGAATTAATACAGTTTGATCTTTTAATGTTAAATATGATGTTTTAATTGTTTTATCTTCTTTATATAACACTCTACCAGCAATACCTAAAGGACGATCTAAGAATGTTGATAATATTAAACCACCGTAAGGTTCGATATTAATCTTGTTATATATATCAGTCATAGAATCACTATTTGGTTTAATCTTAAAACAAGGTGAATCTGAGTGTGCGGACACAACTTTAAAATATGGTGTAGTTGATAATTCACCGATAGACACCACTAATAAAGAGGAATGATTACGAGTGATGAAAAATTTATCACCAGATTTAAGATTATATTTATCGCTTTCTAAATATTCTTTATATCCATGAGCTTTTAAAATGTTAATAACATTATCAACCGCTAAAAAGTTACATGGGCTATGATTAATAAAATCTAATAATGATAAAGCGTTATTATAATCAAGAGAATAATAATTGTTCCCTTTCGCGTTTATTCTTTCCGGTTTAGTGGCGTTTTCGGGAATTAACCATTTCTTTCCTTGCCTAATTGCCCCTTTAATTCTTCCTAAAGTGCAATAATTTCTAATACTTCTTTCCGTTAAATTAAATTTTTTGCTCGCTTCTAATATACTGATATATTCCATATATAAAATAGCCTCCGCATATTTACGGCAATAATTATAACAAATTAATACAAAATTTATTAATATTTTAGGAAATATTTAATTATTTATTGGAAATATTTATTTGATTTCTTTTAAAGTGTTTTGACCGATTGATAATAAATATAAACGAATATTTTCCTCATTATCAATTTTAAATAGACGTTTGATATTACGTTTATAAGTCGATAATTGGTCGATATAAGAAAGGTCATCTATATTATTAGATTTATAATCGATAATATGATATTGATCGTTATCAATAATTAATAAGTCAATCTTTCCTGATGTATTGAATTCATCGTCAAAATATTCATATTCTTGGAAATATGTTTTCTCATTTAGGTTTTGGAATATATCCATCTTTAAAACTTTATCGATTTTTTTCTTCATCGATATATCTTTAATAAATGATGTATCAAATGTAGATAAATCTACTAGTTCTAATAAATAATGGAGCTCTAAACCGTAATTAACGACTTCCTTATTACTAATAACAACATTTTTAGAAGCCCTATGATGACCTTTTGGAGTGAGATTTAATTGGTCATTATTAATGGTTAATTTCAATAGATCAACATCATCTCCGTTAATGTCGTTCGGTAACATGGATTGATCAATATAATAAGTTTCATCATCGTAATCAGAATTATAGAAAGATAAATTAAATAAATCTCTTTCATGATAGAAAGTACGATAAAAACATGTTCCTAATGCTTTTACATAACGATGATAACGATCTAAATCATTTTTCTTATCTTTATCGCCGTATCTTAAATCTAATATGTTGAAGACTTCGATCGATAATTGGTCGATTGGTTTATTAAATGTTGAGATAAAGCGCGCTATTTTTTCTTTTAAAGATAGATTTTCTTTTTGTTCAGGGAACGATTCATCATCTTCATCATCAATTATTTTTATGTCGTCTTTTGTTTTACAATATTCCACTAATTCATCAAAAGAAGATAGGTCAATATTAAAATAATAATTACCAAATAATCTCGCACATAAATCTAAGTCATTTTCAATTTTGATATCTTTTAATTCATGATTAATAAAATGTTGATATAAATCGATATAAATCTTATGCTCAATCTCGCTAATTTTCGTTAACAAATTATCTTGATAATATGTCTCGTATAGATCTTGATAATAAATATTGTCCGCGAATTGATGATGATTATTAGGTGCACCACTTAATGCTTCATTATATATCTTATAATCATCACAATCTTTTTGATCAATTCTTTGATCATTAACTAATTGTTGCATTAATTTATCATTGAATGATTGATAATGTGGGCAATAAGATAACATGCCGTATAAAGTACCGTTGTTCCTTTCTTTTTCAATTTTAGAAGGATTACCAACGATATAAATAGTGTTTTGGGCTCTAGTTAAAGCGACATAGAATAAACGAACATGCTCATCAATTTCATCTTGATTAGAAATATTTAATAACGTTTCTAGTAAAGTTTTCTTATAAACAGGTTGCATGACCTCTTTGCCGTCTTTATCTACTATTTTTTGATCAAGAGAGAATTGATAATTTCTTAAAATAATGCCAAAATCATCAGAAAATACATAATCGGGCTTATCCATATT
>JAXERM010000052.1:0-3127 GCA_034116505.1 Bacilli bacterium | reverse complement strand
TATCTTTCTCTTTAGTTAATATTCTCCATTCATCCAGAATCATATTGTAGTTTCTTCCAAGTCTATCAATAGATTTTATAAGTAAAACATCGCCTGGCTTAATCTTGCGACACAATTTTCTATAAATTGTTCTATTAAAGTCTTTTCCTGATTCTTTATCGGTATAAATGTGACTATTACCTATACCTATTTTTACTAATTCATCTAATTGTCTATCTAAATTTTGAGCGACAGTGGACACTCTTGCATAACCATAATTCATTTCTATTTCCTCCGGTTATGCTATCTATTGCTTAAAGGGAAAAGACAATCGAGTTAATTGTCTCAAAAGGTACAAATTAGATAATAAAGTGTAGAATAAGTGTATAATAAAATTAGTTTACATTGTGTACAATAAAGTGTAGAATAAGTGTATAATAAAATGGAGGCGTAAATATGAGTAAAAATATTGAAAATGAATTCGTTGAATTCAAAGAATCACTAAGTCAATTGTCAAGGGCTGCTGAATCTATAGTTGCAATGCTAAACAAGCACTCAAAAGCGCAAGTATTATTTGGTATCAAGGATAATGGTGATGTCATAGGAGTAACTCTAGGCAACAAGACACTAAAAGACATTAGTGAGCTTTTAATTCATAAAATTAAACCATCCATCATTCCTACAATTACAGAAGAATTAATGAATGATAAAATCATTATCAAGGTTTCGGTGACTGGTCATAATAAACCATATTCCGCAGATGGTAATTATTTGATTAGAAGTGGAAGCGAAAACAAAAAAATAGATCCAGAAATAATGAAAGAATTACTATTTTCTAGTTCCATTGAATCAATGACTGAAATTGAATCTTTTGAACAGGAATTATCTTTTAACCAATTAAAGCAACTTTATATCATCCGTGGTTATTCGATTAATGAGTCTAGCTTTGCTAAAAACAATGGATTATTAACCAAAAATCATAAGTATAATCTTTTAGCAAATATTCTTTCAGATAATAATAATGTTTCAATTAAAGTTGTTAAATTTGCTGGAAAAGATAAATCTACAATGATTTCTAGAAACGAATATGGGTATAAGTGTCTGATTTTGGCTTTACAATCTGCTCTTGAATATGTTCTTTCATTTAACGAAACAAGAGTGGAATTAAGCGGGAACGCAACAAGAAAAGAGGTTCATCTTTTTGATGAAAATAGCTTGAGAGAAGCGTGGTCAAACGCTTGCTTGCACACTAGATGGGATAAAATGGTGCCACCCGCTATTTATATTTTTAGCGATAGAATTGAAATTATTTCAACAGGTGGGCTACCGATAGATTATTCCGTTGAAGATTTTTATAACGGAATTAGTAATCCAATAAATAAACAACTGCAAAAAATAATGGGTCAATTAGGAATAGTTGAACAAACAGGACATGGTGTTTTAGAAATAATAAAACACTATGGAAAGGAAGCTTTTGACATAAGTGATAACCACATTGTTGTGAGACTTAATTTCCCATTTGAACTGCTTAATCAAGGAAATGAATTTTCTTCTTTATCCCAATCACAACAAAAAGTTTTAAAAGCAATAATCACAAAGCCTAGTATAACAACAAATGAACTCGTAAAAGTGGTGGGATTGGGCACTTCGAGAATTGCCACAATTATAAAAGAGCTAAAAGAATTAAAACGAATAAAAAGAGTTGGCTCTAATAAAACTGGTTATTGGGAGATACTAAAAGATGGCAAATAAAGAATTTAAAAGCATTGAAGAATTTATTGAAGGATTCACTAGAAATGGTCCAACTCCTGAAAATTACAATTATGATGGAGTAATATGGGGAATGGAATTCGAGTATAGGAATAGAATTTTTAGAGTTACAAGAGATACTATTGGACACGAAAAAGAAATCCGTATTAAATTCAATAAATCAGACAAAGCGCATATTCAACTATTCGAAATACGCGTTAACGAATATCCAAATGCAGAGGGAAAAGATTTGGACAGGTATTTAGGCATTTTTGATGATGTGAACGACTTGCTTGATAATGGCAAGATAGATGGTGTTTCACTAAGAAATATCATTGCAAGCGACCAAACTGAAATTCTTGCAATTGATTAATAAGAAATTAAATAATTGATAAACGCTCTGATCAGATTCAGGGTGTTTTATTTTTTTGTCTCAAAAGGTACATTTATGAAATTAATAAAGATAATCAAAAGTTGCAAACACTGTCTATTCATTTGACTTGGAGCAATAATCTATGAATCATTCAGGAGACAAAAACATTTGAGGCTAAGGAATTTATATTCATTTATGTCTTAAAAATATTTATTCGTATAGGGAACTTAAAAAAGCACATAAGAAGTCATTATTATGAACGATATTTATTTCCTAAGTCATCCACAAATTGGAAGGCAAATTAAAAAATCATATCCACCGTGTTCGAATTGGTAGAGGGATCCATTGTAAGCAAAAGTGATTATAATCACTGTTTTCTTTACTTACTTG
Organism: Bacilli bacterium; assembly: GCA_034116505.1. Taxonomy (GTDB): domain Bacteria; phylum Bacillota_I; class Bacilli_A; order RFN20; family CAG-826; genus RUG13091. The sequence continues at coordinate 636 of JAXERM010000052.1, read as the reverse complement.
TTTTACGCTTGTTAAGGACATAGAAGATTGATATAAGCGTAAAAGAATTCCACACTCGAACCATCAAACACATTGAATTATCTTCTTAACATTACAGCAAGCATTTATAGATTCAGTATTTTGTGATAAGAAAAAAATAAATTTTTTGAGGCGCTCTATGAGAAAGACTCTTCGTATCGTTTTATTATCTTTTGCACTAGTCCTCACCGGATGCGTATCTTCAGGTGAAGCAGAAAAGCCAGGAGGTGGGGTTGGTTCTACTTCAATTGAGCCAATCTATAAGGATTTTGAAAACGTCTTTTTTGATAGCAAAACTTTAATTTATGATGGTGAATCTCATATCTTAGATGAAGTTAGAGGAGCACCAGAAGGAACTCAAATAACATATGTAGGAAGAGAAACTCATATTGACGCTGGTACATATACCGCTAGTGCGCTGTTAACTAAAGAAGGATATAACAATAAAACATTAACAGCAACTTTAACTATTAATAAAGCATCTTTTGAAAATATCACTTTTAGTGATGGAACTTTTGAATATGATGGTCTAGCTCATTCAATTTATGTACTTGGTGCGCCTTCTTATGCTACTGTTACTTACTCAAATAACGGAAAAACTGATGTAGTAACTTATTT
>JAXERM010000051.1:0-6075 GCA_034116505.1 Bacilli bacterium | reverse complement strand
GCTTCGATTTCTTGATTACCATGTTCTTTTTCTTCAATATTTTGGATACGAGCACGACGTGTATTTAAGTCGGATAAAACATCACCTGTATAACGGCTTTCAACATTCACTTTAATGCGCATGATTGGTTCTAAAATAATTGGAGAACATTTTGGATAAGCGTCTTTGAATGCGAGAATACCTGCCATTTTGAATGCTTGTTCATTACTATCAACTGGGTGATATTTTCCATCCACTAATACACCTTTAACACCAATAACAGGGAATCCTGCTAATGGGCCAGCTTGTAATGCTTCAAAGAATCCTTTTTCAACAGCTGGGAAATAATTCTTTGGTACGGCACCACCGAAGACTTCTTCGGTAAAGACAGATTCTTCTGCCGGTTCAAATCTCATTTTGACCACACCATAGAAACCAGAACCACCAGATTGTTTGACGTATCTACCATCGCCTTCGCCTGTTTTCTTAATTGATTCACGATAGACGATTTTCATTGGTTCAGTGGTGAGATTAATCTTATAAAGATTCTTTAATTTTTCAATTGCGAAATCGATATGAGAAGAAGAAACGCCACCTAATAATAATTGTTTAGTTTCATTGTTGCGTTTAACTTCTAAACATGGATCTTCTAATTGCATCTTTGCTAATGCAGGTCCAATTTTTGATTCATCATTTTTATTTGCTAAGACAATAGCTTTGAAAATAACTGCGGTTGGATATTTAACTGGTTTATAAATTGTGACATCTTTTGTTGAAGATAATGTATCACCTGATTTAACTTTTTCTAAACGAGATACAGCACCGATATCACCGGCGACAATTTCTTGCACTGAATCTAATTTTTTACCAGTCATTTGATAAAGCATACTGATTCTTTGCGATGCACCATTGACGACTACATCATCGCCCACTCTCAATACACCAGAGTTAACCTTCAAGATATTGATAACGCCAGAATATGGATCAACGACTGTTTTGAATACATAAGCGGACATTGGTTCATCTTCTTTTGTGAATCTTTCGACTTTTTCACCTAAATCGTTAACGGCTTCATATGGTTTTAAGTCGCATGGGTTTGGTAAATATTCGATGAACATCTTAAGCATTGTGTGTAAGCCGATATTCTTCAAAGCAGAACCGACTAATACTGGGACTAATTCACCGCTTAACACACCTTTTCTTAATGATTCATGAATTTCTTGTTCTGTAAATGTTTCACCGTTGAAGAATTTTTCTAATAATGTGTCATCAGTCTTAGCCACTTCTTCGACGATTGTGTTATGAAGTTCAAATACTTTTTGTTTCTTATCTTCATAAATTTCTGCTTCAACGCATTCTTTACCATTATATTTATGAGCTTTTAAATCGACGACGTTAACAAAGCCATCAAAATTATTTTCATGACCTAATGGATAGCAGAAAGGAATTGCGTTTTTACCGAGTTTTTGTCTGATTTCTTCTAAAACTGCTTCAAAATCAACTTGTTCTTTATCCATTTTATTCACATAGATAAAGGTTGGAATTCCTCTTTTTCTTAATTGGTTCCAATGTTTGACTGTACCAACTTGAACACCGGTAGAAGCATCAATCACTAAGACTGCACCTTTAACGATACGTGCTACACCGATAGCTTCGGCGATAAAGTCATCATTACCTGGAATATCGATTAAATTGATTTTGTAATCTTGTGTATAAATAGGAACGACAGCAGTTTGAATACTTGCTCCACGTTTTTGTTCATCACTTGTATAATCAGAAATGGTTGTTTTCTTTTCGACTTCACCTTTAGAAGGGATTAAACCACTGACATATGCTAAGGCTTCTACTAAAGAAGTTTTACCACTACTTTGGTGACCAAGCACAACGATATTTCTAATTTTTGACGCATCATATTTTGCCATATTTATTTCTCCTACAAATTAACCTATTATGTTCTAAAATATTTAGAATAACGGCCTTTAGTAATTAATTGAATACGGCCTTCTTTTAATAATTTAGCTAAGGCTTTTTCGATTGTTACTTGGCTTGTACCATAAAGGATATTAACGATCACAACTTTACTAATAGGAGTAGCGCTGTCGAGGATAATCTTATAAACTTTTTCTTCACTTGTACCTTCTAAGTCATTCACTTCAAGGATGTAGTCGAGTTTACGATATGCTTCTAAGATTCTCTTTAGGATAAAGGTGACGAATTGAGTATAATCATTGGCATTATCATGCCATGCTTGAGAAGAAGCTTCAAAAGCATCGATATATTCACCTAAATGTTGTTTCATTAAATATGGAAGAGCGAAATAATCACCGACATCATATCCGAATTTCTTTAATAAGAATTCTAATAATAAACGGGATGTTCTACCATTTCCGTGATTGTATGGATGGATGCACATGAAGTCGAGCATAAAAGCAGCGATTAACACTAATTTGTTACATTCTTCATCTGCTGCACACATATTAAATTGATAAATTAATGAATCTAATAATGGTAGTACTTGTTCAGGAGCGGCTGAAACAAAGATTGTTCTAAATGAACCATCGCTCATCGCTTCTTGAATATAGTTTTGGCTGTCTTTAAAACGACCACCAAATTCAGGATTATAATCCTTATAAATGTAATAATGTAATGTTGAAATAAAATTACGATCAAATGGTTGGAATTTATAAACCTCATTAATTAAATCTAATGAATGAGAATAACCAACAAGCATATGTTCTTGCAAGGTTTGTGGGGTTGATCCTTTATCTAAAATTGCTTTTTCACGGGCTTCATCAATATAGACGTTGCCAATCGCGTTAGAAGCGACAACACCACTTCTTCTAGCGATGGATTTTAAGACGTCTAATTTTTTCGCCTTAGTAATTCTTTGGGTTTTACCCTTGTAGAGCTCAATATTATTGAGCAAAGAAACAATGCTTGGTGAATTCATGCCCAAAACACTTGTTTTTAAATCAAACATTTTCATATGTAATGTACCTCTTGCTTTTATTATCTTATATTTTAAATGCTATTTCAATCATTTAAGTATTTTTTTGGTATTTTTACCGAATTAATTTTTTTCCATTTTATTTAAAATCAACTACGGTTAGAAATTGGGAATTATAATTTGTGTTAAAAACACAATCATTGATATAATAATTCCTGTCTAACAAGAAAGGACTAACATAGTATGTTTGATTTAAAAAAGAGAAACGCTAATGTTAAGACTGAGATTTTAGGTGGCGTGATTACTTTTATCGCGATGTGCTACATCTTACCAGTTAATACCATGATCTTAAGTAGTATGGGCATGAATTCTGGTGGTGTATTCGCGATGACCGCAATTATGTCATTCTTAGTGACATTAATCATGGCGTTAGTGGCTAATTATCCAGTGGCCTTATCAGCGGGGATGGGTTTAAACGCTTACCTTGCTTATACTTTGGGAGATAGTTTAGGATTTACTTCTTGGCAACAAAAAATGATTTTATTAACTGTTGCGGGTATTATCTTCTTTATCTTCTCATTAACACCTGTTAGAAAAATATTAATCGAAGCTATTCCTAAGAAATTACAATTGATTATTTCTTTAGCCTTAGGTGGCTTTATCGCATTAGTCGGTTTTAAAAGCGCAGGCATTATTGTCGGTAATGCTTCAACATTAGTCACCATCGGTTCATTTACAAATTTCGGCATGATCATCGCTCTAGTTGGTATTTTTATCACTATTGCTCTTATGTTCTTAAAAAATAAAAAGGTTTCAGCCTTAGCGATTCCATTTGGTTTATTAATCACTGCTGTCGTCGCTAGTGTGACTTCAATGATTCTATCCGCAAATGGAGTGAGTAAAGAAACAATCACTGGTGTATATAATCTTCCAATTATGCCTTGGTTAGATGATTCTTTATCATTTGGTATATCCGGTGTTGATAAAGTATTCTTCTACGGTTTATTTGATTCTGCTGGTGGATATTCTTGGGAACAATTTGGTAAAGATTTCGTCTCAGTTATCTCAAATCCTGCTAGCTATATTGCCATTTTCTCTTTGATGTTCGTTAATTTATTCGACACCACTGCTACTTTATTATCTGTTGGTGCTAACGCCGGCATTATCGATGAAAATGGTAAGATTAACAATTATCGTAAAGCCGTTTTAGCGGACGCTACTGGAGCGTTAATCTGTGCTCCAATGGGCACTTCTACTTTAACTTCTTTTGCAGAAAGCAATGTCGGTATTGAAGTCGGTGCTAGAACTGGTTTATCTTCATTAACCACTGCTTGCTTATTCTTATTAAGTGCTTTTATTTATCCAGTATTTTCGATTTTTACTGCTGGATGCGTGACTGCTCCCGCTCTTGTATGCGTTGGTTTATTAATCATCTTCAGTGCAGTTCATAATTTAAAATTAGAAGATAAATCATTAATTTTTGTCGCTTTTGTTACATTATTAATGACTGTTCTCACTTATAGCTTAGCTACTGGTATAGGTTTCGGCGTTATCACTTATGTTTTAGTGCAATTATTATTAGGAAAACATAAAGAAATTAATATTGCTCTATATATCATTGTCGGTTTATTCATCGTAAGTTTTGCACTCAATGGTGTGATGGATTTCATTAATCGCTAAAACAAAATATTGTTAAGATAGAGAAGTCAATCAAATCGGCTTCTCTTTTCTTATGCAATACATATTGTATTTTTTACCCCTTGATATAGAATGAAATTATGGAATCAATCGTCTCCTTATTAACACCAAAAAAGTTAACTTTCTATTTATTAGAAACATCGACAATCCGTCAAGCATTAGAAAAATTTGATGCCCATAAATTTTCGGTTGTTCCTTTGATTAATGAAAAAGGAGAATATGTTGGAACGTTGTCTGAAGGCGATGTTCTTAGATATATCAAAAATAACGCTAATTTCAATATAGCGGAAGCGGAAAATATCAAAGTAAATCAAATTGAACATTATCGTCCATATCAATCATTAAAAATTGATGCTTTAATGTTAGAAGTATTCTCGTTAAGTATGGAGCAAAACTTCGTTCCTATCGTGGATGACAATAATATTTATATCGGGATTATCAAAAGAAAAGAAATCATCCGTTATCTCGGTGAGAATATTGATAAATATTTATTTAATAAATAACTGTGAGATTTGCTCACAGTTATTTTCGATTAGATTGATTTAGAAAAAATCTTTAATTATATTTATCTAGTCCGATACATAGAAGTAACACTAATTTTCGGTTGGTTGATATTGTCTATTTTCAACCGAACCAATAGTGCTTTTTGATTCGCCAATTAGTTTTTATTATATGTTCCAAACACCCAAGTTGAATCTTCAATTTCACTTGGACTTTCTAGGTGATGATATAAATCATTAATCACAATTTTATTCGGATCGGTGAACTTACTCGGCAATTGAATAACCGAACATTTGGGTTATATATTGGTGAATGATATCTACCAACATATATCCATCTGGGTAGTTCCTACCCGATATCCCTACGTTACCAGCTTTGCCATTCCAATTAATATAATCTTCATTCAAAAACTGATCCGTTACAGGAATATATTCTCTTCTTGGATTAGATAATCCTTTTAGAGGTATTGGGAAATGATAACGAGCTTCTTGTTGAAATAATCTCATGATGTTATAAGCTCCAACTGCATCAGCGTTATAGATATTGTTATCGTCTACAAATAAACCACGATGTTTTCTTTTTGTTTTATCATAATAATCTTTTGATACAGTTAGTGATTTAGGAGAACATCCTGAAGAATATGCTTCATCGATGATAACTAGTTCAATTCCAACTTGTTTCAACTTATAAGAAAGATATTTATAGATTCTAGCAAAACATATAGCTCTCATATTCTGGTTATATCGATGTTTATCTTTGTTAGAATTAAACTCTTTCTTTTGATGAAGAATACCCGTGACATCTCCAATGATCACCTTAGAGATATCGTGGTCATTGCAGTAATTAACAATATATCTAGATGCGCGGTGGAGGATGAGATTAATCCTCTTATTCTTAAGCTCATATAAATGTTTAATCCTCTTAGTGGAGACTCCTTTCTTATGATGGGG
>JAXERM010000050.1:0-8448 GCA_034116505.1 Bacilli bacterium | reverse complement strand
CGGGCTGTCCTAATTTTATATAGCCTAACCCAACATCTTGAAGTACTTGTAATCTTTTTTTGATAACAGGACGATTAGCAAAGAAAATAGAAGCATCTTCGATTGTCATCTCTAATACATCGTAGATATTTTTGCCTTTATATGTGACTTCTAAAGTATCTTCATTATATCTACGCCCATTGCATGCATCACATTTAACATAAACATCAGGAAGAAAATTCATCGGAATTCTCGTGACTCCAGCACCTTGGCATTTTTCACATCTTCCTCCGACGACATTAAATGAAAATCTACCTTTATCAAATCCACGTGCTTTGGCTTCAACCGTCTCTGCGAATAAAGCGCGGATATCATCAAATAATTTTACATAAGTAGCGGGGTTACTACGAGGAGTCTTACCAATCGGTTCTTGGGTCACATCAATGACTTTATCAATGTTTTCTAATCCACTAATGCTTTTCATTAAAACATGAGGATCATCCGCTTTATTCAAAACACTAGTTAAATATGGATATAAAGTTTGATTTATTAAAGAGGATTTTCCGCTTCCAGAAACGCCGGTAATACACACAAACATTCCAAGCGGAATATCAACTGAGACATTTTTTAAATTATTACAATATGCTTTTTCAATATGGATAAATTTGTTATTTCCTTTTCTACGATTTTTCGGAATAGGAATATATTTTTGATCGCTTAAATATTGGCCGGTAATACTTAAAGGCGATTTTTTAATATCTTCTAAAGTCCCGGAAGCGACGACTTCCCCACCATGGATTCCTGCACCTGGACCAATATCAACGATATAATCCGCTGCTTTTATCGTATCTTCATCGTGTTCAACCACAATTAATGTATTGCCTAAATCACGCATCTTTTTCATTGTATCGATTAATCTTTGACTATCTTTTTGATGTAAACCAATTGATGGTTCATCTAAAACATATAAGACTCCGCTTAATTTAGAACCAATCTGCGTGGCTAAACGAATACGCTGAGATTCTCCACCACTTAAAGTCATTGCCATACGCGATAAAGTTAAATATTCTAAACCGACATTCACTAAAAATGAGGCACGATTATCAATTTCTTTAATCACTAATCGGGCAATTTCATTTTCTTGAGCGGTCAATTTATTTGGTAATTGTCTAATCCAAGCTAATAAATCTTTGATTTGTAAATTGGTCACTTGATAAATGTTCTTTTGATCGATTAAAACACTTAAAGCTTGTTCATTTAATCTACTGCCATGACATGTGGTGCAAATCGTATCATGCATAAAAGAAGCGTAATATTCGCGGTTCCATTCACTATTAGTTTCTAAATATAGTCTTTCAATTTTTGGTTTTGGTCCTTCGATATAACCATATCGATGCATGATATTACCACTAGATGATTTTAAAGCATATTTAAGGACATCAGGCGAACCATTAATAACAATCTTTTGTTGTTCTTCGGTTAAATCCTTAAAAGGAACATCCATTGGAATATGGTAATTGTTATATAGATATTTACATTCTTGCCAATCGATATTATTTGATCCCACCATGTGAGCGAAGAATTTAATCGCCCCTTCATTCAATGTTTTATTCATATCAGGAACTAATTTATTAATATCAACTTCACGTTTAATTCCTAAACCTTTACAATCTGGACAACATCCAGTTGGTGAATTAAAAGAAAATAAACGCGGCTCTAATTTCGGGACCGAAAAACCACATTTTGGACATGTGTGACGGTCAGAAAGGAGCCTTTCTTCAAAAGGAGTTAAGATAATTAATAAACCATGTGACCAGTCTAATGCAGTCTCGATTGATTCTAAAATACGGCCTCGATTTTCTTTTTTAACGACAATACGATCAACGATAATATCGATATCATGTTTTTTATTTTTATCTAAATCTTTAACATCTTCGATTAATGTCAATTGATTATCAATTCTTAAACGTGGAAATCCATTAAGACGAATCTTATCTAATATTTCTTTATGTGTACCTTTTTCTTGATGGACAATTGGCGATAATAATTGGATTTTTGTACCTTCTTCATAACCTAGAACAATATCCGTCATCATCGACGGGGAAAAAGAAATAATCGGTTCATGATGTTTTGGACAATAGGGAACACCAATACGACCGAATAATAATCTTAAATAATCATATATTTCTGTTACTGTTCCCACTGTGGAACGAGGATTATGAGAAACGCTTTTTTGATCAATCGCGATACTAGGTGACAATCCCTCAATCGATTCAACATCAGGTTTATCATAATTACCTAAGAATTGTCGGGCATAACTCGATAATGATTCCATATATCTTCTTTGCCCTTCCGCAAAGATGGTATCGAACGCTAAAGTGGTTTTACCACTACCGGAAAGACCACTAAAAACGATTAAAGAATCTTTTGGCAATTCCAAATCGATATTTTTTAAATTATTTTCTTTCGCGTTTTTAATAATAATTTTCTTTTCCATAAGCTTACTTCGTTATTTTATATAACTAACGAAAAATAGTCCACCAGCAAAGTAAAAGTTATTTCACCAATAATGTTTTTTTCTTTATAATAAATGTCATCAGGACGTAGCGCAGCTTGGTAGCGCACCATCTTGGGGTGGTGGGGGTCGTGAGTTCAAATCTCATCGTTCTGACCATTTTTATAAAAAAAAGCGAATGAAAAATTCGCTATTTTTTTACCCTTAAATTAATTACTATTTGTTGATTAATTCATTAACAATTTCTAAGAAATTATCATTTTTTGCGATATATACTTGATGGAAATATTGATAATCATCCTTACTAGGTGGCTCAATGATTTGATAAAAATTATCCAACACTTGTTCTGGAACAGGAAATTCACGATCGAGATTTTGTTGATAAGCAATCGCTTTTGGAATATCAAAATATACGAGAATAATTTGATCAAAATATGGTTGGAATTGTGTAGTTTGTTTAATTCTTAAATCCGTATTGCGGTTTGTCGCATCTAAAACGACAATCCCATCTTTATCTAAAGCATATACTTTTGCTAAATCATAAAACATCTTCCACATCACTTCATCATAGGATAAATCTTGTTGATTGCCGACAATCATATCCCTTAATGAATCACTGGAAATGATATAAACATGGCCTTTTTTATTCTTTCTTAATAAGGAAGAAAAATAGCTTTTGCCACTGCCAGGAACACCGCTGAGAATCACTAATTTATTCATAACAAAAACATATTACCAAAGCCCTATATTTATGCAAAGTTTTTTTGCATAAAAAAATGGGAATAAATCCCATCTTTTAATTAATAATTAAAGTAGAGCTTCTAATTCTTCTTTAGTGAGCATTTTGTCTTTGCTCACTTTTCTCATGGCTTTTTTAATATCAGCCTTGACTGCTTTTAATAAAGATTCTTGCTCTTTTCTGGCAGCAATTTTTCTTTTTGTCGCATTTAAGAAAGCTTCTGGGACATATTCGGAAATGATTTTATTTCCTTCACGCCACTGACGATAATAATAAGTGTGGCCAGATATTTGTTTAACAGAAATATAGCCAACTGGAAGAGAAGCGATGTTTGCTTCGATTTGTTCACGTTCATTCATTAACGAGATTAATAATTCAATTTGTCTTTTTTCTTGTTTCATATTCCTTAACCTACCACCTTTATATTATCTAAACTTCATTTCTTTTTCAATAAACTTTTCAATGATTTTAATATTTATTTAATAGAAATAACACTTAAGATAAATGATTCATTACTTTCTTTTTAATATGCATAAAAAAAGGAGAATTTTATCCTTTTTAAGAATTAATTCTCCTATTTATCAATTAAAGACCGAATTTTTTAATACGATTGAATCTTAATTTCGCGTATTCTTCTGCTTTTGTTAATAATTCTTCAGCATGAGCAGGGTTAACACGTGGAAGTTGAGAGAATCTTGTTTCAGTCATCACGAAGTCTCTGAATTTGCTGTAATCAGGATCTTTCATATCAACAGTGAGTGGGACTTCTTTACGTGGATCATATCTAAAGATTGGGAAATAACCACATTCAACTGCAAGACGTTCTTGTCTCATGGAGTTAGATAAGCCACCTTTAATACCGTGGTTAGCACATGGTGCATAACAGATCACTAATGATGGACCATCATAACTTTCTGCTTCTTTTAAAGCTTTAATAGCAGCGACTGGGTTAGCACCTAAAGCGATTTGTGCCACATAGACATTGCCGTAGCTCATTGCGATTAAGGCTAAGTTCTTTTTCGCAGTTGTTTTACCACTAGCGGTAAATTTAGCGATGGAACCAGTTTGTGAAGATTTAGAAGATTGACCACCAGTATTGGAATAAACTTCTGTATCTAAGACTAAGATATTAACATCTTCTTCATTAGCAATAACATGGTCTAATCCGCCATATCCGATATCATAGCTCCAACCATCACCACCGATGATCCAGACGGATTTGTCTAATAAGTCTCTTTCATAAGCGAGCACTTCTTTGACACCTTCATCTTTACTAGCTTTCACTAAAGCCACTAATTGATCGATAATTGGACGGACAACATCACGATTTTTGATATTGGCGAAATATTCATCGATCTTTGCGCTTAATTCAGGTTCAACACCTCTTTCTTTAGCACTTGATAAGATTTCAATGATGTGTTTGATTTTGGCATCTGTTGCCACTCTCATACCATAACCGAATTCAGCGTTGTCTTCGAATAAAGAGTTAGCCCAAGCAATACCTTGACCTTCTTTATCGGTGCAGAATGGAGTTAATGGAGTGGAACCACTATAGATGGATGAACATCCAGTAGCGTTAGCCACTAACATATCTTTACCGAATAATTGAGAAACTAAACGGTAATATGGAGTTTCACCACAACCAGCACAAGCTCCAGAAATTTCCATATAAGGCATTAAGAATGCTACACCTTTAACAGAAGATTGTAAGGCTGCAGGTAATTTATCAGCTTTATATGTGACGTGTTTGAATAAATATTCAGCTGCTTCTTCTTGTGGGAATTGTGATTTTGCTTCCACCATTTCTAAGGCTTTGACACCATTAGCAATGTTCTTTGGTAATTTATTAGCGTTACATTCAGCCACGCATAATCCACAGCCAACACAGTTTCTTGGAGAAACTTGTAAACGGTATTTCATGCCTGGGACACCTAATGCATCTTTGACGTCATCTTTGACTAATGCAGGAGCGTTTGCTAATTCATTTTCATCTAATAAGAATGGACGAATTGTCGCGTGAGGACAGACAAATGCACAGTTATTACATTGAATACATGCTTCTTTATGCCAGACAGGAACTTTATCAGCAATACTTCTCTTTTCTTGGAAAGTAATGTTGTTTCTCATTGTGCCGTCTAATAATTCATATTCAGTGAATTTAGAAACTGGTAAATCATCACCACCGAGATTACCGATAACACTGACATAATTATCGAAATAGTCATCACCAGTTAAAACTACTTCTGCTTTAGGAGATAATTTAGCCCATTCAGGATCAACTTTGACTTCTCTTAAACCTTCTGTACCAGCATCAATCGCTTTCCAGTTGAGTTCAACGACATCTTGACCTTTTTTCGCATAAGATTTTTCCGCGAATTTCTTCATCCATTTGTTTGCTTCATCATAAGGCATAATTCCTTGATTTAAATAGAAGAATGAAGCTTGGAGAATAGTGTTTGTATGACGTCCCATACCAATTTCACCAGCAATCTTATTTGCGTCGATGACATAGAATTTTGCGTGTTTAGTCGCTAATTGGTATTTAACGCGGTTTGGCATATTTCTGATTAATGTTTCATCATCCATATCAGTATTTAATAAGAATGTGCCACCTTCTTTTAAATTCTTGATCATATCGAATTTGAATAAATATGTATCTAATGAACAAGAGATAAAGTCAGCGTTAGTGACGTAATATGTAGAATGAATTGGTGTTTTACCAAATCTTAAGTGTGAACGAGTGACACCACCAGCTTTACGTGAGTCGTAAGCGAAATATGCTTGAGCATATTGGTGAGTAGCATCACCGATAATTTTAATAGAAGATTTATTAGCGGAAACTGTACCATCACTACCTAAACCATAGAATAAGCATGATGTATAGTCACCTTTAACATGATAATGATCATCAACTGGAATACTTAAGTGTGTGACATCATCATTGATACCGACAGTGAAACCATTCCAATGTTTTTCTGCTTTTAAGAAATCATAGACTGCTTTCATGTCTTTTGGTTGAGTATCCTTACTTGATAAGCCATAACGACCACCGATGACTTCGATATCTAATCCTGCTTCTTTAATCACAGCGACGACGTCTTCATATAATGGTTCACCAGCAGCACCCATTTCTTTTGTACGGTCTAAGACAGCGATTTGTTTCACTGTATTAGGTAAAACTGCTAATAAATGTTTAGCAGAGAATGGACGATATAAGTGGACTTTAACTAAACCAATCTTTTCACCGTGAGCGGTTAAATCGTCAATCACTTCAGTAATTGTTTCTGTGACTGAACCCATCGCAATAATGACGCGATCAGCATCTTTAGCACCATAATATGTAAATGGAGCGTAATTACGGCCAGTTAAGCGTGTTGCTTCGTTAAAGTATTTAATTGCAACTTCTAATACTTCATCAGCCTTTTTATTTTGGGCTTCTCTACCTTGGAAATAAATATCATCGTTTTCAGCACCACCACGAGTGACTGGATGAGTGTGTGGGTTTAAAGCTCTTGCTCTAAATTTTTCCACTTTATCCATTGGTAATAATTTCTTCCATTCAGCATCATCGATAAATTCGACATTTTGAATTTCGTGTGATGTTCTAAAACCATCGAAGAAATGACAAACAGGGAATTCTGCATCAATTGCGGTTAAGTGTGCGACGTTAGTTAAATCAGCAATTTCTTGCACACTATGAGAGCAAATCATCGCAATGCCAGTTTGACGAATTGCGTAAATGTCTTGATGATCACCAAAGATTGATAATGAACGAGTAGCCAAACTTCTTGCGGATACATGCAAGACTGCTGGTAAACATTCACCAACCCATTTGTAAATGTTTGGAATCATTAATAATAAGCCTTGAGATGCAGTATATGTTGCTGCTAATCCACCAGCTTGTAAAACACCGTGAACTGCACCTGATGCACCAGCTTCAGATTGCATTTCGCTAACTTTGACGACAGAGCCAAAGAAGTTTTTACGGTTTTGGGAAGCGTAGACATCGATATTTTCTGCCATTGGTGAAGATGGAGTAATCGGATAAATGCCTGCAACTTCAATGTAGTTGTAAGAACCTAATGCTGCAGCGGTATTGCCATCAACTGAGAGCATTGTTTTCTTAATTTCTGCCATAAATAGTATTTCCTTTCTTAAAATAACCAATATTAGTATATTGACCGAAATTAAACTTTACAAGTAAAGATATTATCTTTCTTGCAAAAAAATAAAATAAGAAACAGGTTTTTGGTCTATTTCTTATTTTTGCGTTTTAATTGTTCTTCGTTTATTAATTTTTTTAAGATTCTTAATTCTTTATCTGTCAATTGACGATTTTTATCAAGCATCCCACCAATGGACATCTTTTGATAGATGAAGTCACTGATTGAATCAAATTCTCCTAGTGTCTTTTTAGTCACTGATTCTTTACGAACGATAGGAGTTTTTTTAACTTCCTCTTCTTTAATAAATTGTTCAATGGCAGGAATTAAATCTTTAAGATTATATTCATAATCCATTAATAACATTGGTTCAAAATACGAAAGAGTGTCATTAATTACTTCTGGATAAATTCCCACCATATGGGCTAATTTATCACTAGTGACATATTTAAATTTCGTTTTCGTTAAAGCGGTGAGATATTTTTTTAATACATTAATCGTTGGTTTTTTCGCCATAATTATTCCCTATAAATATAGTATAGCAAATTATTCTTTTTTGATAATAATAAGAAGGAGAAAAGCGCGTTATTTTAGATTTATGCGGGGGACATACTTCTCTCCTTCATTAACAAAACACAAAAACACTATCGTTTTATTTTATCAATTAAAAAAACTGACCAAGAAGGCCAGTATTGTGCAAATTGGTGATCCCTAAGGGATTCGAACCTTTGACCCACTGATTAAGAGTCAGTTGCTCTACCAGCTGAGCTAAGGGACCAAATTGATTTGCCTATTTATGATATATTATTTATCAACAAGTTTCAACAATCTTCTTTAGCGATAATATTGGTAAAAATCAGAGGAAAAGAATGTAATATTTTTTTCGTTGTCTCTTGATGAAATTGTAGTTGTACCTTTTTGATAATAATCTTTATGGCGACCAGCACCAGTCATTGAATAATCATTTACACCATCGACTGATAATGTGATATCGCCGTTAATTGCGTTCCAATAAACATTTTCAGTAGTTTTTTTCATTCTTCTAATTGTGG
>JAXERM010000049.1:0-2617 GCA_034116505.1 Bacilli bacterium | reverse complement strand
TGAAAGCATTAATTTATTATTAATGCGCTTACGCATAACTTTAGAAGCATATGCAAGTTGAACACGGTCATTAATACCAAACACTTCCACCATATCAGTACAGACATAGCTATCAACCTTTAATCCGTCTTTGACAAAAATGTCCACTAATTGAGATAAATAGAACAATTTACGAGCGTTATTTTGGTCCATGCGGTCAATGTACGAGAATAACTTTTTATTATTGAATACACAGATCCCAGTATTGACTTCGTCAATGTCTTTTTCATAACCAACGCAGTCTGTCTCTTCTCTAATCGCTAATAAAGCGCGGCTTTTTTCTTCTCTAATCAAACGACCATAGCCAGATGGGTTAGGTAAGACAGCGCTGACGACAGTTAAATCGTTATTTTCTTTTTCATGAATATGTAATATTTGTTTAATTGTTTCAGTAGAAACAAGTGGAGTATCTCCATAAATGATTAATGTTTCACCATCTAAATCTTTCATAAAAGATTCGGTTTGTTTAACTGCATGGCCTGTACCAAGAATTTCTCTTTGCCAAACAACATTATCAACTTGATCTTCCACTAATGATTTAGTGACTTCACCACCAAAGCCAACCACAACAGAAATACGATTAAAACTCAATGGTTTAATCGCATCGATCACATAATTGATTAATGGTTTTCCTAAAATGGGATAAGCGACTTTTGAATGCTCAGGGTCTAAAGACTGCATTCTCGTTCCTTTACCAGCCGCTAATACGATTGCGTATCTATTCATCTAGATACCTCCTTTATTTTAAGATTTTTGTCATTTCGACAAGATATTCTTTATCTAAAGCTTTAAATGCTTGTTTAATTAATTTTTTATCAGTACTTAAGGCAAAAACAGCACTACCAGAACCACTCATTTGCACAATCTTAAGACCTAAAGCAAATAATTTATCTTTGATAACTTGAATTTCTGGTACTAAGGATATTGCTGGAGCTTCTAAAGAATTAAAAATTGATTCCGCTAATAAATCGTCGTCACCAGTTTCTAGTGCTTTTAAGACTTTTTCGACATCTCCAATAGGTAAGTCCATTGTGTCACTGACTTCATATACTCCTTTTGTGGAGCATCCTTGTGCCGGTTTAACAATCAAACAATAATAATCATTTTTAACAGTAATAAAGTCTAACTTTTCGCCTATTCCACGGCATCTAGCTGGTTTATCAATTACAAAGAACGGGATGTCCGCTCCTAATGGTTTACCAATTTCAATCAATTCGTCATCGCTAAGTCCTAAATGTAATAATTTATTGATTCCCACTAATGTATGAGCAGCATTAGAAGAACCACCACCAAGACCAGATTGCATTGGAATCACTTTATGAATTGTGACCATGAATTTTTCATTAAATCCGCTTTTTGCGGCCAATTTTTCAATTGCTAGGGTTGCTAAGTTGTATGTCAAAGGACCCATAGAAAAGTCATCAATCGTGACAAAATTGTTTTCTACTTTTGTCCCTAAGTTTTTAATAATCATGGAGTCATGCATTTCTAGAGGAAGCATAATCATATCTAATTCGTGATATCCATCTTCTCTTTTGCCGACCACATTTAAACAGATGTTAATTTTTGCATAACTTTTCACTAGTAGAGATTTCATAATATAAAATTTCCTTACACTAATATTATATTCTTATTGTTTTCTTTTGAAAACATAAAGAATTATTGAGAATTTTCATGACAAAAGCAAGTTTAATTTTAAATTAAATTTAAAAATCCAAGAATTAATAAGTGAAGAGGATAATAGATATAGAAGAACCAACGCATCACTTTATTCAGCTTGATTGATTTACTTTTTTGACCATTATATAAAGCGAGGAGAGGAATAGTTAAAAACACACCAAATTGAATAAATCCATACGTCAAATCCATGGAGAATATATAAACCAGAGCGTACATAATAATCCATAACAAGGACCATAATATTTGTTTAATCGGCTTACCGCGATTCGATCCAATAGAAAGGACTACTAATGATCCGATACAACTCCAATCTGCCGGGAAAGAAAATACACATAGTACAAGAATAATGAAAGGTTTAATCCACTCTTTAATTCTCTTCGAATCATTAACCATCAACATTAATATTCCTATAAAATAGGAAACTAATACATTTGTTTGATTAATAAATCGAGTAATTCCATCTCCACAATAAAAAGGAATAAATGAAGCAGGACCATAAGTTTGAAAGTTAATAGACGCCATCATGTATGGAACATGAGAAATTAACGCGAATAACCCTAATCGCAATAAATATTTCTTTTTTGAAGAAGTGTAATGATAGCCTTCAGCAATAAAGAAAGCGAATATTGGAAAAGCTAATCGACCAAGGATATGAAATGTAATAGCTAATGGGTGGGTTGAATACCCTTTAAATAATACCCAGGTTAAGTGATCAAGAGTCATCGCAATTATTGCGATAAATTGAAGCGCGTTTTTATTGAGGATCTTTTTCATTTTTTATTAATTCAAGATAAATCTTAACATATTGTTCCGGTAATATTTCTTCGGGTCTTTTGTTTAAAGGAATATTAAGACTATTAAGAACCTTTGTAGCGGTCTCCTTATCATTTAACAAATG
>JAXERM010000048.1:0-6065 GCA_034116505.1 Bacilli bacterium | reverse complement strand
AATAGTCTTTGCTTTTATTGTCTTTATCGTAATTTCTGTCACATTAATATTAAAAGTTAAAGAATTATTAAAAGATCATATTGCTACGAGAATAACATATATTTTTATCGGTGTAGCATTTATCGGTATTTATATTAGTTTCTTATTATTATCTAATATTAATCTCAATATCCCGTTTGCCCCTCTTGCAATATAAAACATTATTAAATTTATTTTTAAATTTAAAGGAGCTTCAATTAACAGCCCCTTTTTTAATCTTTAAGAAATTAATTTTGTTATTTATTCATGTTCGATATTATCGTTAGTCATATCAATGACATCACTGAATACTTCATCTTTACTGACAAGCATTAAAATTCCTGCCACAGCGGAGAAAGGCGCGAACATAACTAAGGCACCAGAGACGATACCTAAGACACCAGGTTTAATGCCTTCTTCATGGTTTTTTGCTTGTTGGAAATAAAGATTAGAATAGTAATTTAAAATCAAAGACACTATCGAAGAAAGAACAGTAAATGAAATAGAAAATAAATTCGAAATCAAATTAATGATGCGTTGATGTAATTCCACAGATTGGTCAAATAACGCAACCGTATCAAAAACAAGTCTAACAGTTAAAATAATAGATGTAATTACTATAGCGACAATTGCGATAATTCGACCGACATATAAGAATGAATTGATTGTTTTTTTCATAAAAGGCCTCCAATCCTTTGCTGGATAAATTATATATTAATAATTTTAAAAAATATAATGTTGATTCAATATATATCAATTCCACTATCTATTTTCTATCTTAAATTATCAATATTTAATATATCTATGGTAGGTTATAAAAAGAAAATAAAAAAATCTTCCATGTAAGGATATTGATAGGAAGATTGATTTAAGATAAACAATATTAAATAAGAATCAAATTAATCTATCTTTTTTCTTTTTAACAAAATTAATTCAGGTTTTCCGAGGATAACTTTGATGTTATCTTCGACTGAATCTAATAAAAAGACGTTAGAACCAATCACAACATTATTACCCACTGTAACATTTCCGCCTAAGATAGATGCACCTGCGTATATCGTCACATCATCACCAATTGTAGGGTGTCTTTTTGTGCCTTTTAATAGCTGTCCTTTTTGTAAGGAAAGCGCACCTAAAGTTACGCCTTGATATAATTTACATCTTTTTCCGATTTTTGCTGTTTCACCAATGACGATCCCGGTTCCATGATCAATAAAAAATGGATGAGAAATTTCCGCGCCTGGATGAATATCAATTCCAGTTTTAAAATGGGCTTCTTCAGTAATAATTCTCGCTTCGATTTTATATCCTAATAAAAATAATTGATGGGCTAAACGATAATGCGTAATCGCTAAATATCCTGGATAAGTCAGGATGATTTCATCTAATGAATTACTCGCAGGGTCAGATAGGAAAAAGAAATCTAAATCATCTTTTAATTGCGATTCTATTTCTGGCATTTTTTGGGCAAAAAGAGATGCTTTTTCATCATTTTCTTCAATAAAAACATGAAAGGCTTTATAGATGGAATTTTTAAGATGTTCATTATATAAAGACTCTTTTAATAAATTTAAAAAAGTTAAAACATTTTCTTTATTTACCATGAATATCTATCCCCTTTATCCGGTAATATAATCACAATATTTTTACCATGTAAATCATGTTTATTCGCGTATTCGATTGCCCCTAATACTGCAGCACCAGAAGAATATCCCACATCTAGTCCCTCCATATTACGAATGAGTTTTGCCATTTCAATCGATCTTAAACCTTTTACATCAACAAATTCATCCACGACATTTTGATTTAAATTATTAGGGATGAAATTAGCCCCAATACCTTGGATTAAATGTTTACCAAATTCACCTTTAGTTAATAGAGGTGATTCAAATGGTTCAACTGCGATAACTTTGACATCTTTCTTATATTCTTTTAAATATTGACCAGTGCCTGACACTGTTCCACCAGTGCCAAATCCCGCTACAAAGACATCGATATCAGGTAAATCAGACAAGATTTCTGGTCCTGTTATCTCATAATGGCCTTTGATGTTATCTACATTATTAAATTGATCTAATAAAATACTATTTGGTGTATCTTTTACCATTTGTATGGCTAAATCTTCGGCTTGTTTCATTCCCCCATCCACTAACACAAGAGTGGCTCCATAAGATTTGATCATCTCTCTTCTTTCTTTTGACATACTAGATGGCATGACAATGATCGCTTCATAATGAAAATAAGAAGCAAAAAACGCTAAAGAGATTCCCGTATTACCACTTGTGGCTTCAATAATTTTTGTTCCTTCTTTTAATAAACCTTTTTCTTGATAACCTTTTAGCATGCTGTAAACCGCAATATCCTTAACGGAACCAGAAGGATTAGTGTTTTCCACTTTGACATAAAAATTATTGTCAGAAGAAAAAATGTTAGGAATGTGTTTAAGTTTGACTAACTTAGTTGGTTGTAACGGACAATTCATGCCATTATTTTTTCACTATTTATCTTTATTATCAATAGAGAATTCTTTCTTTAAAGTTATTAAATTATATTTAATACATCATAATAATGATTTTTAAATATATTTATATATTTATGATATTTATGTATTTTGTAGTTGTTGATGATTAATAGGGAAATATATATAATATATTTACAAAACAAAATGTTAATAGCAAAACTACGGCAACGTAGTGACGCAAAGCTATAGGGTCTATCATAGACAGCCAGTTGCCAAATTAGTTGTTGGCTTTTCTTTCACACTATGAACTTAAGACAAAAGAAAATCATTACAACCGCTGCTGGGATCGCAAATATTGCTTTCACCATTGCTGTCAGTGCTACTGCTACTTTTGCCTGGTTTTATAATTCTCCAGCTACCGCTCAAGGCATCTCAGTGCAATGTGCTATTCCAGATAGCCGTTTATCGTGGGAAATATTAAAATACGATGATGATTTAAAAGCTGGTGTATCATCAACTAAAACTGAAGATTTCTATTTAGAACAATACGACGAATATATTTCACAACGTAATATCCATTCCAATGTCATTTTGCGTGCCACGATGACATATGGCGATAATGAATTATTTGATAATAACAAACAATTATATGTTGATATCTCTTGTTTAGATAACCCTGTATTAACAGATAGTAAAGTTAATAAATTTACTTCTAATGTCTGTCAATTCAAAGCGACAGTGGTTAATTATGTTACTAATGACGGTAACACTGTTGTGGTTAACAAGGCAATTGATGAATTAAGTGCTGACACAAAATATACTACTGCAACATCATTTTTTGCTAATTCCACTTCTAGTACTTCTTTTTTAACCGTCAATAACGATACACCAAATAAAGATAGAGATAATAAGATTGCGATTATCCCTTATTTTGATTGTGGTAATGATTTAGTCAAACAAATGACAGTATATGTTGAATGTTCTTATAAAGATAAATTAGTTAAATATTATCGTTCTACATGGGGAATGTCTGAAACTGGTGAAATTAAATTAAAAGGTGACATCAACGACTTTAATTTTAGAGTTGGAGAAAAATATAACGGATCATATGTCCAAGTTAGAAATAGCTCAGAAATAACTTCAGGCGATTATATGATTACTTACGATAATTATTCCGCAGCAATGGATGGAAGTTTAGGACCTGAATCTAAGGGCAACATGAAGATGGACCAAGCTAGTAACTATATTCCAGTTGAACCGAGAAAAGGTCGTATTAGAAATAATGAAACGAATTATAATTCTCGCTTTAACTATAATGGCGAATATTTAAAATCTGCAAGTGGATATAATGTCGGCAGAACTTCAAACACTACGAATGGATTAAATGTCAATAACCTTACAGCAAATAAAGCTAGTCTGACATATGATACAAAATCTCACGTTTATGGTTCGGCAGATCCTAAACCAGAATTAAAATTTAATACTACCAAAAATGTCACAAGATTTAATTTCTATACATCCGAAACAGCTTCTAGCCAACAAGATATCACTTTATATAAATATAACGAAGAGGCATCGTATGATGTTTATTTAGTTAGTATCGCTGTGAGTGGTCAAAGAGAATCTTTCCCAATTAACAGTGCATTCGAATTTGGTGGAGTTATTACCGCTACTTATTCCGATGACACAACAAGCCCTATTAATAGTAATTTATGTACTTTTACCGGTTTTGATTTATCTGCAGATATCCCAACCCAAACAGTTACAGTGACTTATGAAGAAGAAGGATATGTTGCTTCTACTTCTTATCAAATCGCAATCACTAAGGATCCATATATTAAATTAGACTATACAAGATTAGTTGGTGTTAGTGGCAGCTCATACACTATTACAGCGTCTTATTATTTTTTAGCCAGTGAACCAACATATACTTGGACTGTTGCAAATGAAAATATAGCCACTATTGCTCCAACAAATAATACAGTAAGAGTTACGTTGAAAAATACTGGTAGTACAACAATAAGTTGTTCAGCAACTGGGGTGAATAATCCTGTAAATTGTTCCGTGACGGTCTCATCATCTACTAATGCGTATACATTAGTTACTGATGCTTCAACGTTAAAGGCAGGAGATAAAATTGTAATTGCAGAAAAAAGTAAAAACGCTTTAGCTGGTACCATAAATGTTGATTATTTAGCATCCATAGAAGGTAAATTTGATAATAACACTGTCACATGGACTAAGGATGGTGTTTATGAATTCACTTTAGGCGGTTCTGCAGGAAGTTGGACCCTAGCTAATTCTAAGGGAGAACTTTTAGGCGCCACTGCTGTAAAGAAAGTCGCATTTGGTAAAGGAGAAACAACATGGTCCATTACTATTGTCAATGGTAACGCCACAATCCAAAACGTAACTGAAACTAATGGGCGATTCTTATATAACTCTAGCAGTCCAAGATTTACTACTTACACTAGTGCTACAGCTTCCAATATGCTTCTTCCCCAGATTTATAGATTGGAAACTGGTTCTTCTGCGACTAGAGAAATAATTGGAATAGAAGTAAGCTCTACTAAAACTCAATATTTTACTGATGATGATTTTGTTGAACCAACAGTAACAGTCAAATATAGTGATGCTACTAGCGAAGTAATAAACACAGGATACACGATTGATAGTAGAGATCTTTCTACTCCAGGTAAAAAGACTATTACTGTAACTTATTCTGGTTTTGATGATTCCTATGACATTTATATCACTAAATCAACATTGACTGGTATTTCTGTAACCCCACACAAAACCAATTATTATGTTGGGGATAATTTCTCAAGCGAAGATGTGACAGTAATAGCGTCTTATTCTTCTACTAAACAAAAAGAGGTTACTCCTACTTCAGTATCTGGATTTAATAACAAAGCGAGTGGCACACAAAAGATTAAGATTACATATACAGAAGGTGATATATCATTTTCGGAAACTTATGAGATTACTATGAATCCGGTTGTTTTAACAAGTATCGAGATTACTAAGAACCCAACAAAAATGACTTATAACGTTAAAGATAATTTCGATATTTCTGGAATGATTATAACCGCGCATTATGATAATGATTCAACAAAAGAAGTTCAAAACGAAGTTACATACGAAAAGACTTTATCAAATTCTTCTATAAGCTCTATTACTTTTACTTATGAAGAAAATGGGGTGATTAAAGAAGTAACTTTAACAGGTATTGTTGTCAATCAAGCAACATTGACTCCTTCACAAGAATCTATTACAGGAACTGCTACAAATGAGATTACTAATTTATCTGTTACTCCAGATCATTTCTCTGGAGAGGTAATTTATGAATGGACAAGCGAAGATAAAACTGTTGCGGCTATAACTAATAATGAGACAACATACAAGCCAACTATTTTATTAAAAAAGAAAGGCACAACAACTTTAACATGTTATGCAACTGACGGAGCACAAGATGCCTCCACCACTATTCAAGTTAAAGTTAATGATTCTAGTATTAGTCTAGATAAAACTACATTGAACATAACAAAAGGCAATAAAGCAACGATTACTGCCACAATCGAAGGTA
>JAXERM010000047.1:0-40982 GCA_034116505.1 Bacilli bacterium | reverse complement strand
GATATAAAGATCTAGCAGCGTTATGCACCATTAAATTTTTAAACGATGCCTGTTCTGCGCTTTTTTCAGAGAAACCGAATTCCGCATCCATTTCGGAAGTGGAGAAAATCGCTAAAGAGACATGGACATCACTCATCATTTTTTCTGCTAAAGTGCCCACAATGGCGTTCGTATGGAATTGAATGTTCCCACCAACAACCATAATCTTATGCTGTGTTTTTAACATCAATTCATAAGCTAAGTTGAGACCGTTTGTAATGATGGTCAAGTTTTTGAAATCATTGAGTAGGGGGGCAATCTGCAAACAAGTTGTGGATGAATCAATAAAAATTGCGGTATCGTTTTCAATAAATTCAATCGCTTTTTTTACTAGTGCTTTCTTTTCGACTAAATTTTGCTTTTCCCTTAACTCCACTGAAAGATGTTCAGTTTCACTTTCACTCTTAAGATAGACACCACCATAAGTACGTGTGATAATTCCTTTCTGTTCCATCTTAACGAGCATTCTTCTTAAAGTAGATTCTGACACATAAAGTGCGTTTGCGAGATTAGCAACATTATCGAATTGCTTGTTGCGAAGAATACCAATGATTTGTTTTTCTTTTTCCAAATCGTACATAACCTTACTTTATAGAATATAAAGAAAAAATGCAAACGCGAATTGGCAAAGTTTCATTTTTCTTTTATTGCATTAAAAATTTTACTGTATTTTCTTAAAATCTAGATGGTCAATTAAAGGAATATTTAATTGTTTAGCAAACGCGATAGCCTCTAACTCCACACCATCGAGAAAATCGTTAGGCGAATGAGCGTCCACTCCAATGATTCCTTTAATATTATATTGACTCACTAATTCCCAAAATGGGAGAAATGGATATAGGTTTTCTATTGGTCTACCATCTTTATTTTTTCGATGTTTATGTTCTGCAAAACGGATTCCCGCAACATTAATTTCTAAAGGGATTTGATAGCGTTCCACCACTTTTAATAAGCGATGTGTTTCTTTGATGGCAAATTCATCCCAAACACGATATCCATTCATAAAATGATCTGGATGAGCAATATAAGAAAATAATCCAGTTTTAATACCTTCAATTACATCATCGATATATTTAGTTAAATATTCTTCTGAATGATGATGAGAGTTGTACCAAGCTTGTTTTACATCCACAATTTGACAATGTTGACCTAAAATTAAATATTCAATGCCGCCATCTTTTAATAAAAGACGATAATCATCCACAAATTCTTTGATATATTCCGCTTCAAAACCAATATGAATTTCAATTTGGTCTTTATATTTTTCTTTTAAATTCAAAATGCTATTTGTGTAATCGAATAGTTCGTTTCGATCTTGCCTAATCCCTTTAAAAGAATAACCAGGAAAACTAATGTGATCAGAAAAACCTAATATTTTTATTCCTTTTGATATTGCGGCAAGGACATATTCTTCATCTTCCCCTACTGCATGACCACATCTATAAGTATGTGTATGATAATTGCTAATTAACTTCATATCCATGAAAGATAATTTAACATATTTTTTTAAAAAATAGTATTCACGATGGGTTGCGTTTGCTTGACAACGATATATATCTTTATCTAAAATAAAGACGGTCTAATCGAAGGAGACTATTTATATGTTAAAAATTACAAACATTTCTGCCCTTGAAGTTTTAGATTCTCGTGGTAATCCAACTGTTGAAGTTGAAGTTGAACTTGAATGTGGCGTCATTGGCAGAGCAATCGTTCCAAGTGGTGCTTCTACAGGTGAAAACGAAGCTTTGGAATTAAGAGATGGCGACAAATCTAGATATTTAGGTAAAGGCGTCTTAAAAGCAGTCGAAAACGTCAATAAAGTAATCGCTCCTGCCATTGTCGGTATGAGAGCAGATGACCAAGTTGGTATCGATGAAGCTTTATTAAAACTCGATGGCACACCATTCAAAAAGAATTTAGGTGCTAACGCAACATTAGGTGTTTCTCTTGCTGTTGCTCACGCTGCTGCGACTTACTACAATATGCCATTATATCGCTATATTGGTGGTACAAACGCAAAAGTCTTACCAACTCCTATGATGAACGTTGTTAACGGTGGCGCTCACGCTGATTCTACTGTTGACTTCCAAGAATTCTTCATCATTCCTGCTGGCTTTGAAACTTTCAAAGAAGCTTTAAGAGCCGGTGTTGAAACATTCCATGCTTTAAAGAAAGTCTTAAAAGCAAGAGGATATGAAACAGGTGTCGGTGATGAAGGTGGCTTTGCTCCAAGTTGTAGAGAAGGCAATACTGAACCATTAGATATGATCGTTGAAGCTATTAAAGCTGCTGGTTATGTCCCTGGCAAACAAATCTTCTTAGGTATGGACGTCGCTTCTAGTGAATTCTATAACGGTGACGGTGTCTATGAATTAACAAAATCTGGCCAAGGTAAAAAGACAAGTGATGAAATGATTGCTTGGTATAAAGAAATGATCAAAAAATATCCAATCATCACAATCGAAGACGGCTTAGCTGAATCTGACTGGGAAGGTTGGGCAAAACTCACTGCTGAATTAGGTGATGAAATCCAATTAGTTGGTGACGATTTATTTGTTACAAATATCGATTTCTTAAGAAAAGGTATCACTTCTCATGTTGCTAATTCTATCTTAATCAAAGTCAATCAAATCGGTACTTTAACTGAAACATTAAATGCAATTCGTATGGCGCAAACAAACGGCTATACATGTATGGTTTCTCATAGATCAGGTGAAACAGAAGACACTACAATTGCTGATTTATCTGTCGCAGTTAATGCTGGTCAAATCAAAACAGGTTCTGCATCAAGAACAGACCGTATGGCTAAATACAATCAATTATTAAGAATTGAAAATGAATTAGGTGAAAAAGCAGAATTTGAAGGCTTACATGCATTTAAAAAATATCGCTTTGTTAAATAATTAATCTAATAATTCAATTACCCGGCTTAAATCATAAGTCGGGTATTTTTTATCTTTTAATCATATCAAAAAAGGTATATCATTAAGTGCACGGGCCAATAGCTCAGTTGGGAGAGCGCATCGTTCGCAACGATGAGGTCGTCGGTTCGATCCCGATTTGGTCCACCATGTTGAATGAATGGGTTTGATGCCAAGAAAAATAATGGTTTCAAGCCTTTTTTGTTGCTTTAGTGCCTATTTTTGCATTGTTCTTCGTCAATCTTGGTTCGAACCGATGTAAACGTCGTTAAATAATACCTAGACATTTAAAAACCGACACATGGGATGTCGTCGGTTAAATTCCGATATGGTGGCAAAAAGCGGATTACATCATCTTTTGAACTTCTTTTGAATATGGAAGCAAGTCATCAATGAACGCTTGGGTTTTTGCTTTTATGGTTCAATTCTTCATTGCGGTGGATGCCGGTGAACTTCAACCATCAATCTCGATTTTGAATCTTTTAGAGGCATCTGAATAAGGCAATAGATCATCAATTGGAATAACGTTGATATTGGTATAAGTAATAGTCTCATATCATTATGAGATGAAACTTTTGTTGAAAACAATTGTGATATCAATGATAGCGGTACTCGAAACAATGAGAAAATGATTTATGCAACATAGATTAGACCTATATTGAGGTCTTTTCTTATGTCTGGGATTTCAATCACTTGCTAATTAAGCAACTTTATAATCTCTTCTGAAACAAAAAAGCGCAGGTGATAAACATAGAAAAACAAAAAATATTTCTAATTTTTCCAAGATAATAGATCAAATACTATCGAGGTATTAATGTTGGGGAGACATATACAGGGAAAATTGGTTTTATAGCAAATAAAAATGGCAAAAAGTGCTGCAAAGTGTGTCTTAGTATATTGAAACAAGAAACCATTGATTAAGAATCCAATACTTTTAGTCCTATCAAAGATGTTTCCCGAAAATATGTATTATCACTCGATTCAGTTGATATGTCACATAATGGTGTTGTCGCTGTCTAAAGTCACTTATTCAAAATAGGGCAAAAATATTCATAGTTAGCCGTCCGTTGAATGGCTTATTTTTTTAAATAAAATAATAATATTGACTTTAATAAAAATAAGAACATAATTTTCTCTTATGATACCAACTATTGTTATTTCAGTTTTAGCCTTTGTTGGAGTGATTGCTTCAATAATATTCATTCCTCATTTTAAAATCGGAAAAATCACTATTGATACATATTGGATAGTTCCATTAATCGCTGCGACCATTTTATTAGCGACTTCTCTTGCTCCAATAAACGAAGTTATTTCATCATTAACAAGTCATACATCTATTAATCCACTTAAGATACTTGGATTATTTTTCTCAATGACAATCATTTCGGTTTATCTAGATGAACTTGGATTATTTAAATATCTTGCTGGTAAGGCTGCCAAAAAGGCTGGTTCAAACCAATTTGTTTTATTCCTTATTCTTTATCTACTTGTTGCAGTTCTTACTATCTTTACATCTAATGACGTAGTGATACTAACGTTTACTCCATTTATTTGTTTCTTCGCAAAAAGAACGAAGATTAATCCCCTACCATATTTAATTGCGGAATTCGCTGCCGCAAATACATGGTCGATGATGTTTATTATTGGCAATCCAACAAACATATATTTAGGCACCTCAGCGGGTATTACCTTTATTGATTATTTTAGCGTTATGGCTATTCCTACTCTTATCGCAGGAGTCATCCAACTAGGAATTATCTTCTTAATCTTCTTTAAGAAACTTAAAGAACCAATAAGCGCTGAAGGTGAGGAATATAAAATTGAAAGCAAGGTTGATTTAATCGTTGGTTTAACGATTTTAATAAGTGTTTTAGTATTATTAATTATTTCAAATTATATCCATCTAGAGATGTATTTAATTTCTTTGATTGGTGCGATCACTTTATTACTAATCTCATTATTTATTCGATTATTCACAAAAAAGAATTGGAATTATTTAAAAGACTCACTTGTGAGACTTCCTTATCAATTAATTCCGTTTATTCTATCGATGTTTGTAATTGTTGTTGCTTTATCCTATCAAGGAATAAGCGAACATATATCAAATTTCTTAAATACGGGCCCATCAATTTGGATTTATGGCGTTTCTTCATTCATAAGTGCGAATATCATCAACAATATTCCAATGTCGATTTTATTCTCTAACCTTGTTAAAGGACTTACTGGAAAAGCTTATTTAGAAGGAGTTTATTCTTCAATTATTGGCAGTAATATCGGAGCGATATTTACTCCTATAGGCGCTTTAGCGGGAATAATGTTTTCTTCTTTATTAACTAAACATGACATCAAATTTTCATTTTTAAGTTTTGTAAAATATGGATCTATTATTTCAATTCCTACATTAGTGATTTCACTATTGTTCTTAATGGTTGTTTTATAAATAAACTCGCTTATTTTAAGTTATCTTAATTTATTCAAATATTAATCTATATTACGCTAATGTATATATCGATAATATAAAAATTATGGATTATGATTTAATCATTAAAAACGGCTTAACTTTTTAGCCATCTATAAAAGAATCTCTTAATGGTAAATCTAAATATCCAAACAAGCCGGGTGTAAAAGCGGCTTTTTATATATTTCTCGCCTTTGTTTAATAACCAAATATGATATAATTATGATATAAAGAGGTATATTTATGGCAATTATAAGACCAAGTGCAGATTTAAGAAATAAATATAAAGAAATAAGCGAATTATGTAAAACTACTGGCCAACCAGTATATATAACGGTTAATGGCAGAGAAGATACCGCGATCATCGATTCAAATGTTTTAGATGAACTTTATCAAACAATCAAATTGATGCAAGAGATAAACAAAGGAATTACGGACGTTAATTCTGGAAGAGTTATGTCCTTAGAAGACGCTAAAAAGAGATTACTATGACATATAAAATTATCATCACTAATAGTGCTTTTTCTGACCTTGAAAGCATTAAACTTTTTATTGCCAAAGATAATTTAGAAATTTCTAAACAATACATCCTTAAAATATTTGATAGATTCAAACAATTAGAAACTTTCCCTTATAGTGGGCTTAAAATAGCAAATTCTTTTTTTGACTACACTAAGGCATATTATCTAATTTGTGCTAACCATGTTGCAATTTTTCAAATCAATGAATTTGCAAAATGCATTTATGTTTTAAGAGTGCTGTCGCACTTCCAGGATTGGAAAAATATTGTTAATAAAGATATTCTCCAAAATAGTAGCGTCTTAATAGAAAATGATAATTTGCAAATTGTTAAGATGAATAAATCTATGTATTTCGATATTTATCAAAATTCATTAGATGAAGATAATCGAAAATATGTTCCTGATGAAGTTTTTGATTCTTTAGAAGAAGCTAGTGAAGTGGTTAATCACATTATTAGTGCATATGATAGTAAAGATGGCCCATTTGTATATTCAGTTATTAGGAAAAAAGATAATATAAACCTTGGATATGTTCAGTTAGTGAAGTTGGAAGATGGATGGGAAATCGGATATCATATTGCAAAAATTTTTACTGGTTATGGTTACGCCACAGAAGCTGTTAATTTGTTCATTAAATACATTCAAAACAATACCAATATTAAACAAATATTCGGCATTGCTTTAGCGGCTAATAAGGCTAGTCGAAGAGTATTAGAAAAATGTGGATTTGAATTGATATATGAAGGCAATGGATTGTATCAAGGATCCAAAAGAAAAATTATTAAAACAGTCAAGCTTCTGTGACATGTTCCCACCACTATATGAGAAGGTAGGGGACTTTTTAGGAAGTAATATTAAATGGAACAAGGTGTCCAACATTTCGTTAGCGGTGAATAAACAAAATTACAATTTATACGTAACGCCTTTGTGATAAATAAATAGTGTTTGGAATATCTAAAATCCATCCCATCGCTTGCAAATAAACTACTTTTCCCATATTATGAGTGTGAAAATCTATATCTCTTTCTCGGTGTGGATTTATTCAATGGTTATTTGAATTATTAGTGATTAAAATTCTTAGTGATATTAATATGAAAAAGAACATTTTAGCTTTAGATTTAGGAAAAGGATCGCTTGGTCTAGCAATATCTAGATCAGGTCAATTTGTTAGTCCTTTAACTAATATTCGTTTTCATCATTCCGATTATGATGAAGCGGTTTCTTTATTATTAAAAGAAATTAAAGATGAAAAAATCGAACATATTGTGATCGGTTATCCTTTATACCCTAGTGGTGATCCTTGCGAGATGACAAATATTGTTGAACAATTTATTTTAAAAATCGCTCCACTATTTCCAGGAATTGATATAATAAAAGTAGATGAAAGATATTCTACTTTAGAAGCTAGCAATATCATGTTAAATAACAACAAAAGTGCGAAAAAGCAAAAAAAGAACATCGATTCCGCTGCTGCAATGGTGATTTTAGAAAGACATTTAAAAGATATTAATCAATATTAGGAGGTATCACAATGTCTATTTATGATTTTAAGGTCAATAATTATAAAGGTGAAGAAGTTGACCTTCATCAATACGAAGGAAAAGTATTATTGATCATCAATACTGCGACAAAATGTGGCCATACAAAACAATATGATGGTTTAGAAGCCGCTTATAAAAAATTAAAAGATCGCGGCTTTGAAATTCTTGATTTCCCTTGTAATCAATTTTTCAAACAAGCTCCAGGAACTAGTGAAGAAATTCATGAAGCGTGCGTATTAAGATTTATGATCGAATTCCCACAGATGGAAAAAATCGATGTTAACGGTCAAAATGAACACCCATTATATCGTTATTTAAAAGATAATTGTCCAATTAAACAAGGAAAGAACATCAAATGGAATTTCACAAAATTCTTAATCAATCGTCAAGGTGAAATCGTTAACCGATTTGAACCAGCAGAAACAATCGATTCTTTCATAGATAAAATTGAAGAATTATTATAATTAGATATTGAAAGCGCTGATGTCGATCAGGCTTTCTTTTTTATTTCCACCCGCATGTGCAGCTTTATGTAAATGACAATAAGGAGCTTTAGAATCGTAAATAGATTGTTTATCTTTTGCAATAGCTAAAAAATCACCGATAAAATTATCGACATATGGATGAGGTTTACCTTCACCGAATATTTTTAAATCATATACTTTTTGTTTAGAATATAAATCAAAATATTCTCCATAATATTTCTTAAATAATGCGCAAAAATCATCTTTTTGCCCTTCTTTAATAAAGAAAGTTGGACATCTTTTTTCCATCGACATATTTTGCGATAAAGTGTTAACTAAATCAGGATGATCATTGATATCGAGATAATTAACATCAATTAATCCATGATCCGCGATTACTAAAAATAAAGTATCTTTATGATCGTTAACTAATTTCTTTACATAGCGGACTAACTTTCTAATAGAATGTCCAACGCGATAGGAATTAACCCCATAATGATGAATTGTATTATCAGGATCTGTGTGGTAGCAATATAAAAAGCAACGTTCATGATCATTTAAAAATTGTTTTACTGCTTTTCTGTTTTCTCTTAGATTTTTTGGTCCTTCTTCATCAAGAGGAAAAGGGAAGATTGATTTAGCAATTTCTTTATTATTTGTTTTATTAATGAGACTTATAATATTTTCATAAGGACAATATGTACTTAAGATGTTTTCTTCTTTAGGTTTAATTAATATATTTGTTTCGTTTTCGCGGTTAGTAAAAACATTAATATTTTTTTGATAATCAGGAAAATATTGTGTCCAACTCATCCAACCAGTTTCAATCGGATATCTAGCAGATAAAAATCCATTTGTGGCAGCGACAGTGGTCGGTGGAAAAGTCGAACATATTTGTAAAAAGAAGTGTTCGTTTAAATATCTAGCACTATAGGGGTGGATTTTTCGAATATATGTTCCTAACCCATCTAATAATATAACCGCGACTTTTTGATGATTTTTTAAGATATCATCAATTTCCTTGATTGTATGATGAAATGGATCAACTCCAAATTGTTTAAGTACACTATTGGAGAGATTAATTAATGTGTGGTCTAAATCAAATGTCTTCATGGTTATTTTCGATTTGTTCGACATCGTCTTTGATTTCATTCGTACTAATCGCATCAAATTTATTGGTAATGCGGTTAACGCGTGTATCTAATTTTTCCCTAGTTCTTGTCGCTTGTTCTAATTGACGAGAGAATGTGTCCCATTCTTTAGCGAATAATGAGAATTGTTTACCTAAAATCGCTAATTGGGAAGATATCTCTTTTAAGTTTTTTGCTCTAATGACTTCTAAACGCACCATATTAATGGTTACTAATATTGCAGGTAAAGTGCTTGGAGAAGTAATAATGATTTGTTTTTCTCTTGCGTATTCCACTACTTCAAAACAATTTTGGTGAATAAAAGCGAAAACACCATCATTAGGAATAAACATAATCGCTTCTGGTGCGGTTTTATTATCGATAATATATTTATCTTTAATTGTGGTGATGTGTTTTTTCACATCGTTAGAAAATTCTTTAATTAATTTATCTTTTTCGGCGTCTGTTTCGGCTTCAAATAAAGAGGTGTAATTTGCGAAAGGGAATTTTGAGTCAATACAAATCATCTTATTTGGCTCAGGCATAAAGACGACTGCGTCTGCTCTCACGTCATTACCATCTTTGCTTCTTTTAATTGTATATTGTTCATCATAACAACCAATCGTATCACCAAAGACATTATGTAAAACCATACTGAGTTGGTATTCTCCATATTGTCCTCGGCTTTGGTTATTTTCTAAAACTTGTTTTAAGCTTGTGACATCTGTCGATAGTTTTTGAATATTCTTTTGTGCTTGGTCAATCGCCGCTAATCTCTCTTGCACTTCACTAATAGTTTTTGATGTTGTTAAGAATCCATCATTAAGTCCTTTTGAGACTTTATTATCAATATCATTTAAACGTTTTGTTACTTGTTCATTAAGGGAATCAAATCGGTTGTTTAATGCTTGAGTGATGTTAGTTTGAAATCTTTCTAATTTCGCATTATTGTTTTCGTTAAGTTGATTATTATTGCTGCTCACTTTTAACATTTCTTCTGTTATTGATAATTTTAAAGTTGCAGTTAAATCTTTCGTGAGATTATTGATTTTTTCATCAACATTGACATCTTTTTTCTTATTATTTTTGTAGATAAAAATAGAGATTAAAATTAAACAAACTATTAATAAAACGATGACGATAATACTTAAAATGATTTCTAACATATTTTTTGTCCTTTGCTATTATAAATAATACCATTATATTTATGATTAATAAAATAAAATATCTATTATTAGAAAATTAATATAATTTTCTATATATAAGATAAAATATAAATATTATCCCACGGTAAATATACCTAATAACATCGCTGTTAACATACGCAAAAAAGCATGAATAAAGTCAAT
The DNA here is from genome assembly GCA_034116505.1 of Bacilli bacterium. GTDB lineage: Bacteria > Bacillota_I > Bacilli_A > RFN20 > CAG-826 > RUG13091. The sequence continues at coordinate 30,559 of JAXERM010000047.1, read as the reverse complement.
ATTTCATAATAAAATTTTTTCCTTTATAATGGCTAACACATGGAAAATAGAAATATCGCTGTTATTGATTTAAAAGCCTTTTATTCTTTTGTGGAATGTATTGATCGCGGCCTCGACCCTTTTAATACCCCTTTAGTGGTTGCCGATAAAGAAAGAGGCAAAAACACAATCGTTCTTAGTGTCTCTCCTTTTTTAAAAGCTAAAGGAATTCCTTCAAGATTAAGAATTAAAGAATTACCCAAAAATATCGACTATATATACGCTGTCCCAAGGATGGAAAGATATATCGAAAAAAGCGCGGAAGTTGTTAGAGTACTTTTAGATTTTGTCAGCGAAGAAGATATTCATGTTTATTCTATTGATGAAGCATTTATCGATATCACTTCTTATCTTTCTTATTATAAAAAGACACCTTTGGAATTAGTGAAAATGATTATTAATTCGATTAAAGAGAAAACCGGTCTAGGAGCGACAGGAGGCATTGGTGATAATTTCTTTTTAGCAAAAGTTGCTTTAGATGTATACGCTAAACATGAAAAAGATGGGATTGCCATCCTAAGAAAAAAAGATATCAAAACTAAATTATGGCCGATTACTCCTCTACATAAAATATGGGGAATTGGTAGTCGCACAGAAGCAAAATTAAATGCTTTAGGTATTAATAATGTCGGTCAACTCGCCACTTCTAATCGCGCTTATTTTAAAAAGGTATTTGGGATAATGGGTGAACAATTAATCGATCACGCGAACGGGATTGATGAATCGGATATCCATGAACAATATGTTCCAAAAGAAACAAGTCTTTCACAAGCCCAAGTATTATTTAAAGATTATTCTTATTTAGAAGCGCCTTTAATCATTAAAGAAATGTGTGACGATTTATCATCAAGATTAAGGAGCAACCACAAATTAGCGGCTTTAGTTAGCTTATATATTGGTTACGCAAAAGAAGCTCAAGGTGGCTTTGCTAGACAAATGTCATTATTAACTCCCACTGACGATACAGAAAAATTAAAATCGGCATTATTAGAAATCTATCATAAAAATGTCAAAGATCTTCCGATCAGAAATATCGGTATTAATTTTGCTAAATTAAAAGATAATAATGTCCGACAAGGCAATATATTTGAAAATATGGAAAAAGAGGAAAATGAATATCATTTGAATATCGCGATGGATCATTTAAAAGATAAATATGGTAAAAACATTTTATTAAAAGCCAGTGCTCTATTAGAAAATTCCACAATGATCGAAAGAAATAATCAAATTGGAGGCCATAGAAAATGAGCGACCGGGGAATGAAAAAGTGGGCGCCTTATAAATCGCTTAAAGAACAATGGTTGGTCTTAGATGAGCAAAAAAGGCACTTAAATGAGGTAAATAAGCCCACGATATCGTTAGAAGAAGCAGAAAACATCAATAATATTCTTGTTTCTTATCATGGACAACCATTAAAAATATCTTATTATCGATATAAAAAAATCAATCATCTAGAAGGGATCATTAAAAAGATTGATCCCTATAACCAAGTGATTATCTTAACTAGCAATACAAAAATATATTTAAAAGAAATTATCGGATTGGTTGAAATATAAAAAATGGAGCGAAATGAATCGCTCCACTTTTTTATGAGGTTATTAACCTTTGACCGCTCCGGCTGTAACACCTTCCACGTAATATTTTTGTAAGAACATGAATAAGGTGACAATTGGAATCGCAACGCATACGCAGCCGGCAGCGAATTGTGTGAATAAGTTCACGTCCGCTTGACCGCCGTAAAGCATTTGATATAGACCAACGGAAACAGTCCAATATTCTGGGTGGCCATCACCAATGATGACTTTAGCAAAGATGAAGTCCATCCATGGGCCTGTAAAGCTTGTTAAGGCTGTATAAATGATGATTGGCTTAGAAAGTGGGAGGATGATCTTTGTGAAGATCTTAAAGTTAGAGCAACCATCGAGACGGGCAGATTCGACGAGAGATGAAGGCAAAACGTCGAAGAAACCTTTCGCGACTTGGAAGCCCATACCTGCACCAGCAGAATAAGCGAGTGTTAATCCGATTAAAGAAACCCATGAAGCTTCATCACTAGCACCAAAACCAGTTAAATGAATACTCTTCAATAAGAAGTAAATTGCAATCATGGACATGAAGCCTGGGAATAAACCTAAAATCATCGTTAAGTTCATAAAGGCTTTTCTCATTTTGAATCTTAATTTTGACATACAGTAAGCGACAGATAAAATTAAGAATGTGGAGATAACACAGCCAAAGACTGAGACAATTAATGTGTTGAGCATCCATTTAGGGAATGCGTTTTTCACACCATACATCGTCTGTTTAAATAAATTGATGAAATTATCAAAACCCATTTTGGTTGGGAAGTAGTTAGAGACGACTGTGCCGATTAACTGACCATCCACATTGGTTTGGGTTCTAAAAGCACTTAAGACAATCCATAAAATTGGGATAATCCAAACAAGCGCTAAAACAACGAGAAGAATGTACGATAAGACATTACCAAGAATTTCGCTTCCGCGTGCGGATTTATTGGATTTATGTTCATAATTTTCATACATTTGAGCATCGCTAGAATATAAGCAACATTCCATTGTTGTTAATTCTACATTCGCGCCCATTTCTTCTACTAATTTTGCGGTTAATGTCGCGGATAAATTTACTTGACCTTTATTAAATTCTAAAGATAATGGTTCGCCTGCTTTAATATCAGTTTCTGCAAGGTTAAAACTGCCTTTTAAATTTCTTTTGTTAGAAAGATATTCAAAGTCTTTTTCCGAAACTTGGATGATAACAGGCTTTTGGCCTTTGCCAATAAGTTTGATAACGTTTGTTAGTTGCATTATTGGAATGTATCCTCCTCTTTATATGCTTTAGAATTTCGATACGCGATTAAGGTTAATACCGAAGTAATCATAAATGTCAAGATACCGATAACCGCACCGGTATTATATTCTTGGTTATCAATTGTTAATTTATATAACCAAGTAACTAATAAGTCAGTTTCACCAGCTACTGTTGTTTGACCAACAACACTAGGTCCACCACCAGTTAATAAGAAGATAGTGTTGAACGAGTTGATGTTACCGATAAAGGAAGAGATTAAATATGGAGTAGTAATGAAGATGACGTAAGGAAGAGTGATCTTGAAAAACATCTTTGTCTTAGAAGCGCCATCGACAGTTGCAGCTTCATATAAATCGCTAGGAATATTCATTAAGATACCAGATGTCATCAACATTGTATATGGGATACCAACCCACATGTTGATTATAATAACCATAAATTTAGTTAATATTGGGTTATTACCGGTCGCTTCTTGACCTAAAAATGGAATCTTTGTACCGAATAATGAATAGAGAATGGAATTCACTGGACCTTGAGAGGAAAGTAAATTACGCATTGCTAATAAGGAAATGAATTGTGGAATGGCAATAGTTAAGATAAAAATTGTACGGAAAATCTTTTTACCTTTAATGCCTTTTTTGTTAATGAGAATCGCGAGTAAAATCCCGCCAAAATAACAAGTAACTGTAGCAAATATTGCCCAGATAAATGTCCAACCAAGGACAGGGAAGAATCTGAGTTTAATTTCGTTACCAAGTGATGTTTTACCAGAGAAGATATAACTGAAGTTATTAAATCCGCTCCAGTGGAATAATTTAGTACCTTCTGATGCCATGTCTGGTTCGTTATAGGTTGTAAACGCTAAACAGATCATGAAGATAGTAGGAATGATGGTAAACACCAATGCTGCTAAAACGGTTGGTGTTAACATCAAGATATGGAAACGATCGTCTAATAATGCATTAAAATCATCTTTAATTGATGTTGGTTTTTTACCTTCTTTAACAGCTTTATCAGCTAAGAAAGAACTTTGAATATTGCTGTTCCAAATATAGAAATATAGAACGATAGCAATAATAGTAACAATACCGAATAAGAGCATCAATTTACTGTCAGAAGGAGAAAGAATACTACCAGTAATAGGATCAAAACCCCCTTCTTGACCTTTTAATGCTAAATTTGCTAATGCTTTATAACCAAATGGTGTGCCATTGACTTCTGGACAAAATACCATGAAGCAAATAAGGGCGATTTGTAATAATAAATAAATAATCCCTTTGACTATTTGGCCGTGGAAAAAGTTACCAGCACCGAAGATAAAGTGCGACAACCTTGTTCCATTGCTGCCATCAACGAAGCGCGCATGAATCCTTTTAAATGGACTTACAATTGCGCTTAGTATATTGGCAAAAACTTGGCGGATTGGAGTTCTCTTTTTATTTATTTTTTTCATAAATTAACTCCAAATCAATATTAGATTTCTGCAGGAAGATTTTCTGGATATGTTTCTGGGTTTAAACCTTTTTGCCAGATATATTGAACTTTGTAGCAGAGTTCTCTTACTGCTCTAGTTGTAGAGAATAAACCACTTTCATTTTTACACATATCAACGTATGCTTCTGGAGCTTTCTTGGAATAGAAGAAAGTATTTAATAAACCAGAGACGAATGGTTGAGGAATGCCGTATGCACCAGTTTGTGCTTTTGCTAAATCGACCACGGTAGCAGGAAGCTCACTTGCGATAGATTCAATGTATGTAGAAGCACCATCATAAGCAGGAACGTTTCTACATTCTTTGAATGAAAGGTTTTGAACATCTTTAGAAGTTAAGTATTTAATTAAGTCTTGTGCGACAGCATATTTACTATTTTTGATTTTAGAGTTGATCATCAAGACTTTGCAGTCAACGAATGAACCAGCTTGCATCACTGTATTTGCAGGGAATGTTGTATCTTTAACATCAGCAGCAGTTAATGTAAATGTTGGTAAAACAGTAATACCTAAATTGGAATCACCTAAGCTTGCTTGAGCAGCATTATAATGCCATGCACCACCGACAACGGAAAGAACTGCACCATTTTGTAAATCGACAGCCCAACCAGCACTTGATGGGAATGCACCACCATTTTTATCGCCGAAATAACGTTGTGCCCATTGTGCAGTAGCGATTGTATCTTCGCCTTGGAACCAACAAGAACCAGTATTTCTATTACCACCTTCATAGATTTTAACACTAGTAGAGTGGTCGTCAGCTTTGGTTGCTAATGTAGTAAAGGAGAAGTTATAACCATCAGTACCAGTAACAGTAACGCCTTTAACTTCTTTTCCGGATTCTGTAGCAGATCTTACAGCAGCGGCTTGTAAACCTTCAAATGTCTTTGCTTCTTCAGCAGTGACTTTAGCCTTATTGTAATAGAGGAATAAAGCTTGAGAAATGTAAGGTGCAGCAAAGATATATTCTTGATCTGCGCCTTGTGGTTTTGCTTTAACTGCTTTAACAAATACTTCTTTATTATCAGCAGCAATTTGTGCAGTTAAACTTTCGTCTAATAATGGACGTGCACAGGATTTTTCAACTAATTTACCGATATTATCGTGAGCAACTGTATAAATATCTGCACAAGCGGAGATATCTTGAGTTAATGTGCCAGCGATAGAACCGACATCGGTACCTGTAACTTTAATTTTATATTTGCCTTCATAATTTTCAGCGATAAAGGCTTCGGCTTTTTGTTGATAGAAAGCAGCTGATTCATCACCAACCCAAATAGAAATTGTTGGAGTTGAATTACATGCAGCAAGTGCTGCAATTGCAGAACAACAAACGCCTAATGTAACTAATAATTTTGGAGTTTTCATTTTATTTTTTTCCTTTCATATGATTTTTAATTAATCAATTTTGTCGTTTTTCTCATATGGTACGAGCATTGTGCCACTGATGTAATCAATCACTGCGCGGCCAGTCTTTTTATTTAAACCCGCCACTAACAAGATTAATAATGGGGCCACAATTACTGCGAATTGTCCTAAAGCGTAAAATGGAAGAGCGAAATCAATAATCACTACCCATAAATAACGGAATAAGACGTTATACCATTTAGCCTCACCATAATATTTAGGATTGATTAAACGCGCGTGAGCGAGCAATCTACCTAGTGAAGCACGACGTTTATTGGTAAGAGGAATAATGAGCGAATTAATTGTAATAACGATTAGTCCGGATAATAAATAAATCGCATAACCATGTAATTTACCATAGAATGTTACATCTTTATATTCTTGGTCATTATTTAATAAATTAAGCCATGCTGTTTTTATTTCATCGCTTATTTCATCATGATTTTTGACATAATATTTTCCGGTTTCATCTTCATGAAGAATATAATTGTTCGGTAATGGATTATCGTCAGAAATATATGATTTATATCCATATCCCGTTTCAATTTTATATTTATCTTGAATATCAAACGCTCGATTATAATATGCATTATAATTGTCTGCTACCGGAGTGGAGAATAATAACATTGAGATTAAAAATCCACCGAAAAATATGATTAAAGTATCCACTAAAATAGCTAAAAAACGAGAGATAAAATTCGCTTTTTGCACGGGATAAATATCGACTTTTTCTTCGCTAGAGACAATCTTTTGCATAATTAGCAAATCCTCATATCAATTTCCATTTGGTAAACAGCGATATCTTCACCATTTACATTAAGAACTAAGTCGGTTCCTAATTCGCGGTCATAATTAACGAGTAATTCGTGTCCGTTTGCTTGTACCATCGCGTATACACGATTACCATAATCTAAAACATCAGTGACTGTAGCTAATAAGCCTTCGCCTTCTTTACTGACATTGATTAAATCGCGGTCGATGACATAACGATAATTTTTCTTATAGCAGTTATTGCCTTCCACTTGGTTAATTTTAAAACCATTAACTCTTGGAGCGGCTACAACTAAATCATCGATATGATAATTGAAGTCGATAACTCTTTCACGATCTTCATGATATTCGTGTTTAGAGAATCTACCGATGAAGTGTTCGTCTTTACCGATTGGTTCTAAGACAACATTATCATCATTATCGATTACTTTGATTTGGTCATACGCTAAGGAGAAGGAATATTTATCGCCTTCTTTAACATTTTCATCGACAAGTGCGAAAACGTAACGATCTTCGTAATTTAAATACGCTAAATGTTGGCCATTAACATTTTCAACACGATGGACTGGTAAAGTAAAATCTTTGCCAGGAATAAATGCATGTGGAGGAATTTCTAAATCCACATCCATTGATAATTTAGAACAATAAACAGGGTTCATTGTCACTTTCTTACCAAAGACAGTCATCTTATCTTCTTTGACAGTGGCAGGAACTTTAGAATAATCAGGAATATCTCTCATGAGAGTGATTTCTGTTTCTTTATCGAATAAGTGAATTCTATCGACATCAACATCGAGATATAAAGTATCACCTTGTTCAACCGGTGTACCTTCTTTCACTTTAATAATGATTTGGTTTTCTTGATCCACTAATTGTTCTTCATTAGATTCACCTAATCCTGCATAAATAATGCATTCATTGCCTAAATGTTCAACGATATTGACGTGGCAATATAAAGGTGTTTTCTTTTTAGAAATAACGAGGTGATCAGGTCTAATACCAAATATGACTGGTTTTTCACCTTGTAAGTAGTCTGTATGCACTTTTGATAATGTTTCAAAAGGAACAGAAATAGAGCATCCACCAGGTAATGTTGCTTTAACGACATCGCCCTCGCGTTTGAGTGTAGCGTCGAAGAAGTTCATTTGTGGTGTGCCAATAAATCCAGCGACAAATTTATTGTAAGGGTGGTTGTACAAATTCATTGGTGTGTCAATTTGTTGTACAAATCCGAGTTTCATAACAACGATTCTAGTACCCATTGTCATAGCTTCGACTTGGTCGTGGGTAACATAGATGAATGTTGTTTGAAGTTTTTTGTGTAACTTAGAAATTTCAGTTCTCATCTGCGCTCTTAATTTTGCGTCTAAGTTACTTAAAGGTTCGTCGAGCAAGAATACTTTTGGTTCGCGAACAATCGCTCTACCTAAAGCCACACGTTGTCTTTGACCACCAGACATAGCTTTTGGTTTACGATCTAAATATTCGGTAATGCCTAAAATTCTTGCTGCCTCTTCGACTTTGGCCTTAATTTCTTCTTCTGGAATGTGACGATTTCTTAAACCGAATGCCATATTTTCGTATACGCTCATATGTGGATATAAAGCGTAGTTTTGGAAGACCATTGCGATATCGCGGTCTTTTGGCATGACATCGTTGACGAGTGTATCGCCAATGAATAAGTCACCAGCAGTAATTTTTTCAAGGCCGGCAATCATACGAAGAGTTGTTGACTTACCACATCCAGAAGGACCGACGAAAACAATGAATTCTTTATCTTCAATATCGATAGAGAAATCATTAACAGCCTTGTGACCGTTATCGTAGACCTTATAAATGTGACTTAATTTTAAACTAGCCATATTTAGCCTCCATTTTTTATTTGTAAACAGCTTGGACTTTATGCTTTTCTAGGAACGATAAGATTGTTTGTGCACCGACGTCGCTAGAATCGATGACAAATAAGAGCTGATCATTGTCTAGATATAAAGCGTAAGATCCACTGTTATACACTAATTTTTTAATTTGTTTACATGCGATTGTCTTTTTGACAAAGAAGCGATGGTAAACAAGGTTATTATCCTTAATTTCTAAATATACAGTTGTATGAATTAACAAGACAATTAAGGACAAGATAGCAAAGAAAGAACCGGCAATAATGGCAAACCAACGGAAGAATACATTCTCATTTTTTAATATGACAAATAATATTGCGACACCAAGGGAGAGGAAGAAACTAATAATTGCGAAGATAATAATTCCTTTCTTGCCATGTGTCCGGTTTGTATTTATTGGCCGATAATTTCTTCTCATAATTTTTATTTATGTCTTAAGACATAAGAACCATTAGCAGGAATTGATAAAGTACCACTAACAGTGCCGCCGATTCTTGAAATATCAGCGTTATAATAAATCACTTCATATTCTCCATCTAAAGTGACTTGTTGACCATTAAAGGAATGTAAAACTAATACATCACCATTACCGTTTAAGCCTCTGATCTCCATTTTTAAATCTGTTCCTGAAGAAGAAGCAGTGACTTTCTCATTGATATCATTACGAGAAGCTAAACGTAATTCCGGAGTATTTTTACGTGCATTGATCAATGCTTTAAAATTATTGAAGACATCTATATTATCAACTTTTAAGTCATAATCCATATCATTGATGTTATCGCCAACATTATATGAATTGTGGCTATAGACTTTTTTATTGTCTTTATCGATATAATCTTTACTTCTTAAGAAGTCTTCGCCTTCTTGCATGAATGGCACACCTTGAGAGGTGAACACCACCGCATCAGCTTGTGTATACATTACATTGAAAGCACGATTACGTTTATTAGTTTGAATCAATTGGTCATATAATGTGTAGTTATCGTGGCAAGAAACATAATTGATAACTTGTTCTGGAGAAACGTTCACTTCACCAGCATTAATTGTTCCTTTCATACCAGCGACGATTGAAGAAGCACTTAAACCAGCTTGCACATATCCTTCGGTAGGATTGTTATCGCCACGTAAAGCGTTTCTAATCACATCGTTAAATGCACCAACATAATTGCCACTACCAGCAAAATATGGCTGGTTAATTGATGTTTTTTCTGTTCTTTGAGTATCTAATTTATTTGGATCAAATGTTCCAACTAATTGTGTTGTTCCACCACACCATGGTTCACCATAGACCATCACTTTATCGTAGATAGCTTTACTAGCTTTATAAATATCGATCATTGTTTGGTTATCTAATAAGCCCATTAAGTCGAAGCGGAAACCAGATAAGTGATATTCATCGAGCCAGAATTTAATGGAATCGACGATGAATTTACGGCACATAAAACGGTTAGACGCCATTTCATTACCACAACCACTACCATTGAATGGTGTGCCATTAGTTTGTGTACGATGATAATAATAAGGAACTAATAATTCAAAATTAGAATTAGAATATGAGGATGTATGGTTATAAACAACGTCCATATTGATGCCGATACCAGCTTTATGTAACGCCATAACCATTTGTTTAAATTCTCTAATACGGACTAAACCATCGTTTGGATTAGTGGAATAACTACCTTCTAAAACGTTGTAGTTTTGTGGATCATAACCCCAGTTATAATTCTCATCAGACATATTTTTGTTATCTAATGATTCATCCACGCTGGAATAATCATAGAATGGAAGAATTTGTACATGGGTAATACCTAATTCTTTTAAATGATCTAAACCAGTTTTAACTGTGACACCATCTTTTTCATGGGTTGTGCCTTCTTCGGTTAAACCTAAGAATTTTCCGCGATTATTTGTAGAAACACCACTGTTAGGGTTAATAGTCATATCACGAACATGCATTTCATAAATGGAGCCGTCAACTGGATTATTACCATAATCTGGACGGACGTCTTCGCTCCATCCCGCGATAGTTTTATTTAATTGATGGAAATTAACCACCATACCTCTACGGCCGTTAACCCCCGCGCTTTTTGCGTATGGGTCAACGACTTCATTTGTGCCCGCAGAGTTTGTAACAACATATGTGTAATATTTACCAGATAAGTCACCATTAATTGCAGCGGACCAAACACCTTTTTCGCCGATTGTCATCTCCACTTCTTGAGTTGGTGTACGATCGTTTAGATAATCGCCAGTATTATAAATTCTTAACACCATCTTTTTAGAAGTTGGAGCCCAAACTTTAAATGTGGTTAATGTGACGTTTTCCACATCGTTAAATGAAACACCTAAATCATTACCTTCATATCCGTAATTATTTTTGAATGATTCACTATCAAAATATGTTGTATACAATAAGTTAACTGTGTCAGTCCATTCACTATCAAATTTATAAGAAACTTCATAAATATCGCGAATGTTGATTGGATTAGGAAGAGTGATCATCGCTTGTACTGCTTTAGTAGTCGATTTATCTTCCACACTGATTTTAATTGGTTCACCATTAACTTTTACAGAGATGTTTTTAGTAACCATCTTTGTTTTTTTCTCAAAAGCGTTGATGATTAATGAAATTTGGTTATCATTAACTAAACGAGCGTATTTAATGTTAGATTTCATAGCGGTTTTTGGATTATCAAAAATCTTTGCGTCTCCTGTTCTTAAATATAATGTTTGAACACCACCGTGATCGACTTCAGAGATGTCCACAAAGCGGTCTTCAGATACGTCTTTATTCCAACTTTCTGTTGTGATAAGGAATCCTAATCTAGTGACATCAACATTTGGAAATTTTTCATCAAGAACAATATCTTTAAATACACCATAGGAATTATATTTATCAAAATCATAGAATTTTCCTGCTCCACCATTGATTGGATCCCAGATATAAACACGATAATTTTGATAACAAGAGTAAGTACCGTCAGTGTTATCATTTCTATGATAATAGAAACGCACTGTTGTTACTTCTGCATCCTCCATATTACTGTAATCAGTGTTATCGTATGTGTATTTACTGATAACATTTTTTCCTGGTCCTTCTTTATTAGTGTTACAACCAGTTAATACAGAAGTTGCGAGAGCTAAAGATAAAGTAATAAATTTTAATTTTTTCATCGTATCACTCCTTAAAATGATTTGGCGTTATAGAAACCGTTAGCAATCAAAATATCTGATGATTGTTTTCTAACAGCGGAATCCCATTTAGTGACATCAGTAACCGTGTGTCCTTTATCAAAGATGGCAAATAAGAATGAGGTGAATGTCGTATTTTTAAAATCAACTAATACAACGCCATCTTGGACTTGATAATCATGTAACCATGCGCCATTACTACCGCCACCCCAGGCCCAAAAATATAATTCGTAATCAGTGTAATATTTTGAGTCGAGATTTAAGATATTGAAATATCCTTCAATCAAAGATTGTTTGGTATAAATAGCTTCTTCTTCAATCGTGTAATCAGCGTTATTAACAACGACTTTTAATTTGGTTGATTGACCACCTTCAAGAGCTTCGCCTAATGTTAAATTAACTGATTCGTTAAAGGCAATAGGAGCAGCATCATCAATTTGATATGTCGCACTTAAAGCGTGGGTCACTTTAATCGTAACATCAATTGAACCAACAAATTCAACATCTCTAACAGAAATAGAAATACTTGGATGTGGAGCTTTCTTGGTTTTGGTTAAGACCATGATGTTACCGGAATCAAATGTTAATTTTGCAGTTTTATTTGAAATTATGACCTTTTCACCAGTTACTGTATCCCAATAAGTGCCGTCTTCTAAATGTTTGAATTTAACTTTTGCAGTTCCTTTTTTAGTAACATCCACTAATAAGGCGCCCTTATCAGTATCTGAATATCTTTCATTCACAAATATATTATTGGAATTAGATAATTCTTCAGATGCTCCAGCAAAACGATTATGGAATCGATTAGTAACTGCGATTAATGGATTTTTCCAATCATAAGAACCAACCTCAGCGATTGTTGGGTTGGCTTGTGAAGCTGGTCTAGCATAAAATAAACTTCTGCTGCCTTTTCTTGAAGCGATATAAGCCCAATATCTTACAACCGCAGAAATTGGAGAACGGCTACCAGAATGTAAATCAGTGTCATGAGATTCTATCCAGGTCACTAAATTATCAGCAGTGACATTTGTGTCTAATTTATTGTAATTAACGTTCACTAATTTATTAACATCACCAGCTAACGCTGCAGAACGCACTTCATTGATATATGAGTTATCTGTCATATCAAAATATGGTGCGTATAAATCAAAATTGTCTTCTCTTCCTTCTTCAAGAGTGTTGAGGATTTCACCATAACAATATAAATTTTTACCGGTTTTGTTGGTGTAATATTGTTTAGCTAATTGCAAAGTGTTATCCCAGAAAGAACTTGGATAATCAGGATCATTAGGTGTTTCAATATGTTTTGCAGCGTCAAATCTAAAGCCATCAACACCGACATCAATGCATTCTTTTAAGAAAGATAACGCTCTTTCTTGAATGTATGTAGATCCAGTATTTAAATCTGGTAATCCACTATAAATCATCGTGACTGCACCACTACCGACAGGGTTAGTGTATTGGTGGAAGCATTCATCTTGGTGCGTATAAATATATGGTTCATATTCATTAACTTCAGGATCAACTTCTGGAAGGTTGTTGATATTTTTATTTCCAGTTGTCGCCATATGATTAAATACCACGTCAACGAGAATAGAGATTCCTAATTCTTCAGCAGCGTCACATAATTCTTTTAATTCTTGTTTTGTGCCTAAAGGTGAACTCTCTGCAATCGAGAAAGAAACCGGCTGATAAAAAAACTCCCATTTGCTACCGTTACTTTTAGATTTTGAAACTGGAGAAGTTTGTACACATTTGAATCCAGCTTCTTTAATAGCAGGGAGATTATTTTTGATTTGATTAAATGACCAACAAAAAGCATGGAGGATATTACCATCTTTTGCTTCTTGAGGCAAAATATCGACATATTCGTCAAAAGTTTCTGGCACTTCATTATTACCATTACAAGCAGTAATCAAAAAAGGCGCCAAAAACAAAATAGGAAGAAACTTTGTTTTCATAAAAAAATACCCGTATGACATTATTGTAAAGAAAAATAAAAAAAGACGCAATAGATAAATCTATTACGCCTTATTTTTAATTAGTGTTTAGCTTATTTAGCTGTAACTGTTAATGCAGTTGCGTCTGCGTTTAAGACAATGACGTATGTACCAGCAGTAACGACAACGATATTGTTGTTGCCATCAGTTGGTTCACCAGCATCAACCATTGCGCCTGCAGGTGTGACAGTTAAGATTTCAGAACCTTTAGCAACATCCCAAGCACCATTTTGTCTGACTTTCCATTCATCGTTAGCAACAAATGTGTATTCAGCTTTGAAAGAACCATCTTCTTGTTTGACTAATGGAATATCTGCGACAGGATCTCCACCTTCAGTTAATGGATTTCCCCAGTTAGTGATTGTGCCAACGAGACCCCAAGTAATTTCTGCAGGAGCGACATATTCTTCAAATACAACACCTTCACCAGCAGTAACTTCTTTTGTTTTTACTAATGCTAAACCAGCACCATATGTTTCTGCGCTTGAACCAGTAGTATAAACTGCTAAGACAACTGTGTATTCACCAGCACCAGCAGTACAAACTGGGTTGTAGTCCCAAGAGAAACCGTTTTCATCTGGTTGTTCTGCAAAGTTTGGAGAAAGCCATAAAGATGAAGGTGTTAAGTTTTCAACGTTCATATCGTGATCGTGTGGAATCCATTGTGATTCAACATAGACTTTAACGCCGTCTTCTTCAGTAACTGTAACTTCAGGAACTTTGAATGCGAATGAACCGTCAGCTTTATAAACTTTGTCACCGACAGTACATTTTGTGGTCCAACCTGATGTTTTTGCACCAAATACAGCCTTATCAAAGGTGTAAAGGTATTTTACTGATTTTTTCTTTAATGAAGCATATAAGTCTTCATCAAGTGCTTTAACGTCTTTTAATGATGCAGCAGTCATTGTTGTTGCTTCATAAAGTTCGTTAGATTTTGCATTCCAGCCATTATCAACATAAGTGCCATCTTCAGCTTTATATTGATTGTTACCGTGGAATACATATGTTGCTTCTGGATTTGCTAAGACTTTTGATTCATTATTGCCAGCACATCCAACAACACCGAGGCCTAACATAAGTACGGCGCCGGCTAAAAAGATTTTCTTGTTCATTATTATTCCTCCAATGAAATCTTATAAATCTAGTTTATGTTATAAAAAGGTTTTTGTAAATAAAAAAATATTTTTGTTATATTAATATTTGTAATATTAATGACTAATAATTGCTCTTGTTTTTTTATAAAAATAAAGCAGGAAGAATCATTTCATTCCCGCTTAATATTAGTAGTATTATTAATAATCTATTTTAGTATCTATAAAAGTAGTGCTGTTACATTTTATATGCCTTTGTAACATTAAATAGCCCATTCACCGTCTTTAAAGACTTGTACTGTGTCTCCTTTTTCAGTCACACCGATGATATTTAAATCTTTTGTGCCAATCATAAAATCAACATGAATCATGGAATCGTTGATACCGACTTTTTTGGCTTCTTCCACATCCATTAATGGATCATATAGTTCTTTAAAACCCATGCCTAAAGCCACATGGCATGCTGCGTTTTCATCATATAAGGTATTAAAGAATAAAACACCACTTTCTCTAATTGGTGAAGAATATGGCACTAAAGCAACTTCGCCTAACATACTAGCCCCTTCATCCATCTTGACCATTTCTTCTAGTGCTTTTTGATTTTTCTTTGCTTTGACTTCCTTAACTCTACCATTTTCAAATCTGACTGAAAAATCTTCAATTAATACACCGTTATACGATAGAGGTTTAGAAGCGACTAAAAGGCCTTCGCATTTCCCTGCAATTGGAGTGGTAAATACTTCCTCACTAGGGATATTTGGATTAAATACTCTACCACTAGGTGTTTCTTCTTTGCCTGCGCCCCAATGAATATCAGGATTTAATTCCACTGAAAAATCTGTGCCGTTATTAGCTTTATAAATTAATTTAACTAATCTTAAATCGTGTAGTTTTCTCTTTTGATTATCTAAGAATTCATTATGGGCTTGCCAATTAGCAACTGCTTTTCCTTCTTCAACACGTGATGTTTTTAAGATTGCTTCCCATAATTTTTCTTCTGCTTCCTCTAAAGATAATTCAGGGAATACTTTGTGCGCCCACTTTTTACCAGGAACACCCGCGATACACCATTTGTATTTTGATTCTGCCGCTTGACGATATTTTTTAATTTTTGGATATCTTTTTGCGGACGCTTTTGCGATTTTAACTTGGGAAACAGATTTAAAAGCATCTGGATCATCACTGTCTAAGAAAATAGTGGTTGGTAGTTTCTTCGCCATATATTTAAATCTCGCTAATTCGATTGGTGAGACTTTGCCTAATTCTCCTAGAGTTTGATATTTGTAATTTAAAACCGCAATTTCATCATAAGTCCAACGAACAGTGACGGATTTTGCTTTTAATTTATAACATTCTTCCACTACCATTTTGACAAATTCTGGTTGATCTAAAGAAGCGGTAATCCATACTTCCTCTCCTTTTTCAACATTCGCGCCAGTGGAGGCAATTAAACGCGCATATTCTCTCAGTAATTCTTCTTTCATAATATGTAATTACTTCCTTTCAAAATTATTATATAATAATTATAGGAGGATTATTAAATCATGTCTATCTTTAAAAAATACCGTTGGTTAAGCATATTATCTAGTGTATTTCTCATTGCGTTAGGTATCGTAATTATCGTTTTATCCATCGTCAATAGCGGCGTGATCGATTTAACTATTACGATATCAACAAGCGCAATATTATTTATGGTTGGAGCAGTGATTTTAGTCACGAGTTTTCTAAATGATTCGCACAAAACGTTCACCACTTCATTACTATATGGATCTTTTGCAGTGGCGCTAGGTATTGTGATATTGATTCTACAAACCACAAATGTACAAATTGTCCAACAATTATTAGTGTATGTATTTTCCATATTCTTAATATCATATGGTGCTTCTAATATTATTAAAGGAATAACATTTATAATATTCCACGCAAAAGCTTCATTAGTGGCTTTGTTATTTGTATTAGGAACACTACTAATTGCCGCTGGAATATTAGCGTTAGTATTTTTCCAAATTGCGATTATCGTAACATACATTGCACTAGGTAGTGTCTTGATTGTTCTTGGAATATTTTCCATCATTAAAATTGCTGCACTTTAATAAAAATTTGAGTTAATTAAGGATGAGTTTTCTTGATTAACTCTTTTTTAATGCAAAATAAAACCCCACATCTAAGTGAGGTCATATAATAAATAATAATATTAATGTTTAGAAAAATAATCTTGCTGCGGTGGAAGCGGTTTCAGAACTACCTTTTCCTGCAGACGCAACTTGAATAATAATCGCAACAACGAAGAAAGCAACGGCAAAGCATAATGTCAAAATCGAAACGACTTTTTCTGCGCCTCTTTCTTTTTGTTTGACGAAAACATTAAGGCCACCACCGGTAATCGCACCAGAAGCACCTTCAGATTTACCACCTTGAAGCAATGTAAGCACAATGATGATAATACCAACACCTAATAATAACCAGTCGTACCAATTGAGCATTTTACTTTTCCTTTCTTTAACTTGCTTAATTATGTTATTACAAAACCCATGACATTTTCAACAACGAATTGAATTCGTTATAATTCCGCTTTTAATTCAAGAATAATATCTCTTAGTTCAATCGCTCTTTCAAAATCAAATTCTTTCGCTGCTTGTTTCATCTGTTTTTCTAATTCTTTAACTTTATTAATAATCTCACTACGACTACCTTTTTTAGAAATTTTAATCATTTCTTCTACTTCGTCATCAGTGTTATGAATTGGGGCCCTAATCTCTTTGATAACCGTATGAGGAATTATCCCATTTTCTTTATTATATTGATCTTGAATTTCTCTTCTTCTATTGGTTTCTTGAATCGCGTTTTTCATTGAATCAGTCATGCGATCTGCGTACATAATCACTAAACCATTTTCATTTCTTGCTGCACGTCCAATCACCTGAATTAATGAACGATTACTCCGCAAAAAGCCTTCTTTATCGGCATCTAAGATACAAATTAAGGAAACTTCTGGAATATCTAAACCTTCTCTTAAAAGATTAATTCCAACCAATACATCATATTTTCCTTTACGTAATTGATAGACCACTTCACTTCTTTCAAGTGTTTTTGTTTCATGATGTAAATACACTACTTTAATGCCTTTTTCTTTTAAATAACTAGTAAGGTCTTCCGCCATATGGACGGTAAGTGTAACAATCATTGTTCTTTCATTTTTTGCATTTCTTAATTTAATTTCATGAATGATGTCATCAACTTGTCCTAATGTTGGTCGTATTTCTACAAGAGGATCCAATAAACCGGTTGGACGAATGATTTGTTCACTAATTGGGGCATCGATTTTATTTAATTCATAATCACCAGGAGTGGCGGATGTACAAATCACTTGAGGCATTAAATTTTCAAATTCATCAAAATTTAAAGGACGGTTATCTAACGCACTAGGTAATCTAAATCCATATTCCACTAAAGTTGTTTTTCTCGATCTATCACCGTTATACATGCCTCTTATTTGCGGTATTGTAACGTGTGATTCATCAATAAATAATAAGAAGTCTTCAGGGAAATAATCAATCAAACACCAAGGTCTCTCTCCCGGTTTTCTTTTATCAATATGACGAGAATAATTTTCAATACCTGGGCACATGCCAAATTCTTGCATGCTCTCCATATCTTGATTAGTTCTCATCGATAATCTTTCAGCTTCTAATAATTTCCCATTTTCATTAAAGAATTTTATTCTTTCATCTAGTTCTTCTTTAATAGTGATGCAAGCTTCTTTAATTCTTGAACGCGTAGAGGCATGGTCGTATGCAGGAAAAATTGGATAAGTATGATATGTATGTTTAATTTCACCACTCATAAAATCAACTTCGACAATTTTTTCAATTTCATCACCGAAAGTATCGATTCTAATTAAGTGATTCTCAATCATGTTTGCTGGAACGATTTCAATAATATCTCCCCTAACACGAAAAGTTCCCGGAATCGGATCTAGATTATTTCTTTTATATTGAGCGTCAATTAAGCTTTTGAAAAATTCTTTACGATCAATCTCTTCACCAACACGAATATTAAATACTAAATTACGATATTCATCTGGATCAGTTAAACCATAAATAGAAGCAACCGAAGCAACAATAATAGTGTCTCTTCTTTCTAAGATTGAGTTAATAGCGCTAGTGCGAAGCATTTCAATTTCTTCATTCATCACCGCGTTTTTATCGATATAAGTATCACTTTTCGGAATATATGCTTCCGGTTGATAAAAATCGAAATTAGAAACGAAATATTCCACGCGATTATTAGGAAATAATTCTTTGAATTCAGAATATAATTGCCCCGCGAGTGTTTTATTGTGCACTAAAACTAATGCCGGCCTTTGTACTTTTTCAATGACATTAGCCATCGTAAAAGTCTTGCCGGTACCAGTTGCTCCTAATAAAACCTGAAATCTTTTTCCGTTATTAATATTAGTTACTAACTGCTTAATTGCACTTGGCTGGTCACCAGTTGGTTTAAATTTAGACACTAATTCAAATTTATGTTCGTTATTTCTTTCCATGTTTTTTAACGTTTTTAAATAATGTTGATTGTTCATGAGAAGTAAATCCTTCTCCAAACACCGCATTAGTTCTCGTATATGTCACAAATGCTTTTTTATCAGTTTTAGCAATAAAATCACGTAATTTACTATATTGTCTTTTATCAAATACAATGCGAAGCACTAAACGTTCTTCACCTTTATAACCACCCTCAGCTCGGATGATTGTTGTGCCTCTTTCTAATTCAACTTGAGCAAAATTAGAAATTTCTTCCCACTTATCAGAGATAATATCAGCTTGATATGAACTTTGGAAACCAACGTAAATATAATCGATTAAGAAAGCACAAACGAAAGCGGAAATAATACCACTTGCACAAGGTAAGAAATTAGAACTGTCTTTTGGTAATAAGACACATAAACCAATAACAACAATCGAACCATCGACAATAAAGGAGGCAGTCGATTGTTTAATATGCAAATATTTATTTGCCATGAAGGTTAAAACATCAACCCCACCAGTGGAACCACCACCGACAAATGTAATCGCAACACCAAAACCGACAAATACACCACCAAAAATACCACATAATAGATAACTACCCGCATCTTTTGCCCCTGAAGCAATTGTGGCTAAATTATTTACTAAATCACTGATGCCAGGACAAAGAGTAAATAAGAAGTTTCCTATAGGGTACGCAATTGTGGCTACAAGAGTTTTAATCGCGAATTCTTTGCCGATAAAAATTAAACCAAGAACCCAGAAAAAGACTGAGAAGGCTGCGGTAGCAATGTTATAAATTATCACACCTAGTTCAGGATCAAAAAAGCTTCTAATAATAATGGCAATACCGTTTAGTCCTCCAGAGTTAATATCTAAAGGAGAAAAGAATGCGACAGCACCAAAAGAAACACAAAATGAACCGAAAATGACAATAAAAACGCGCAAAACCGCAATAAATATTTCTTTTTTCTTTCTGTTTTTAAACATGTTTTTTGGCCTCCATTTGTAAATATGCATAGATGAAATCATCAATTTCACCATTCATTACACTATCGACATCACCAACTGTAAATAATGTGCGGTGATCTTTAACCATCTTATTAGGGCAGAAAACATAAGAACGTATTTGATGACCCCATTCAATGTCGGCTTTCTCGCCTTGAATAGACGCCATTTTTTGTTCTCTAGCTTCTTTTTCTTTTAAGTATAGTTGTGCTTTTAACATATTCATTGCTGTCTCTTTATTTAATAATTGACTGCGTTCAATTTGACAACTTACAACGATACCAGTTGGAAGATGGGTAATACGTACTGCAGTCTCGACTTTATTGACGTTTTGACCACCTGCTCCGCCGCTACGATATGTATCTATTTTTAAATCAGCGTCATTAATTTGTATGTTAATATTATCATCTTTTAATTCAGGAGTTACTTCAACGCTTGCAAACGAAGTATGTCTCCTTTTATTCGCATCAAAAGGTGATATTCTCACCAAACGATGAATGCCTTTCTCACCTTTTAATAAACCATAAGCATTTTTACCTGATATTTTCAAAGTTACAGATTTTATGCCTGCTTCATTCGCGGATTCAAAAGATAAAACCGCCATCTTAAAGCGATGGGATTCACTATAAGCAACATACATACGATAAAGCATATCAGCCCAATCTTGCGCTTCTGTTCCCCCTGCTCCAGGATGGATTTCTAATATCGCATTTAAATGATCAAATTCACCATTGAATAAAACATCGATTTCTAGTTCTTTGGCTTGCTTTGATAATTCTAAATACGATTCGTCAATTTGTTCTAATAAAGAGTCATCCGCTAATTCGATTAATTCATTTAAATCATCTAAACCATGAACTAAATTATCATAAGAGCTAACTAAATCTTTAATGTTGTTCAAACGATTAATAACTTCTAAAGCTTTATTGTTATCGTTCCAAAAACCTTCTTCTTCCGATAAAGAAGATAATTCGGCGATCTCTTTTCTTAATTTGACAAGGTCAAAGTGAGCACCCGAGTAGGCGGATTTTATCACCTAACTCACATAATTGTTGTTTTAACAACACGATGTCCTTCATATTATTCTTCGTCCTTTTTATTTTCTAAAGCTTGTTTTTCTTCTAATTCTTTCGCTCTTTCAGCGGCTTCTCTAGCTTGTTGTTGTGCCACGACTTGAGCGACAAAGTTATCAATATTCACTAAATTTAATACGGAATCAACTGACGCCATTTCAAGACATTCTTTAAACATGTCATAGCCTTCATTGACATAGTCTTGTAATGGATTGACGTTAGCGTAACTTCTTAAATGAATAGCTTCTCTTAATCTTGCCATTGCGTCGATATGTTTTGTCCAGTTTTGGTCAATACAATGTAGGATTAAATCTCTTTCAATTTTCTCAACCACATCGGTTGGTAATTTTGCTTTTTTACGTAAATAACGTCTTAAAATTAATTCGCCTAAATCTTGACCGCAGTTTTCCACTAAATCATCTTCATAAGATGCTGGAGAAATAGTTCCACTAGGTAAGAATCTAGGTTCAACTTCTTTAATTAATAATTCAGCAGAAATCAAACCACTTCCATCACTAGGAACAGCTTTTTTAGCTAAGAACATACCTGTTTGGGCAAATATATCATCGATAATATCTTTGATATCTGCACCTTCGATAATGCGGTCGCGTTTATCGTAAACATTTTGTCTTTGTTTTGCTAAAACATCATCATAATCTAATAAGCTCTTACGAGTGTCGAAGTTCATACCTTCAATTTTCTTCTGCGCACTAGTAACAGCGTTTGAAATCATTTTGCTTTCAAGTGCTTCATCACCGAAATTCTTTTCGATGTAATTACGCATCGCATCAGCGGCGAATCTCACTAATAATGTATCATCGAAAGAGACATAGAAACGTGAGAAACCTGGATCGCCTTGACGACCAGAACGACCACGTAATTGGTTATCAATACGACGTGATTCATGTCTTTCAGTACCAAAGACACATAATCCA
Organism: Bacilli bacterium; assembly: GCA_034116505.1. Taxonomy (GTDB): domain Bacteria; phylum Bacillota_I; class Bacilli_A; order RFN20; family CAG-826; genus RUG13091. The sequence continues at coordinate 8,299 of JAXERM010000047.1, read as the reverse complement.
CCTAGCGCTTTGACTTCGTCATCGATCTTAATATCGGTACCACGGCCCGCCATATTTGTTGCGAGTGTAATCGCTCCTTTACGACCGGCTTGCGCAATAATTTCTGCTTCTCTTGCGTGATTTTTTGCGTTTAACATTTCGTGAGGTAAACCAGCTTGGGTTAATAAATTAGAAATTTCTTCAGAAGATTCAACTGAGACAGTACCAATTAGGATTGGTTGACCTTTCTCATGTCTTTCTTTTACTTCGGCGATTAATGCTTTTAATTTTGGACCTTTGTGCGCATATACATAATCAATCGCATCAATACGTTTAATTGGACGATTGGTTGGAATGACAATAACGCGCATATTATAGATTTTACGGAATTCTTCTTCTTCAGTTTTTGCAGTACCAGTCATACCAGACATCTTCTTATAAATACGGAAGAAGTTTTGATATGTAATTGTGGCCATAGTCACTGTTTCTTGTTTGATTTCCACATTTTCTTTTGCTTGGACTGCTTGATGTAAGCCATCACTCCATTCTCTACCAGGTAAAACACGGCCGGTGAATTGGTCAATGATTTGAACTTGATTTTCTTTATCTATAAGATAATCCACATCTCTAGCCATAATATAGTTAGCTCTTAACGCATTATTAATGCGGTGGACTAGATCGAAATATTCTGGATCATATAAATTACGGATACCAAACATTCTTTCTGCTTTTTGGTTACCAGAATCTGTTAAGTTAACAGTCTTTTCTTTCACATCAACGGTGAAATCAGTATTTTTCTTTAGCGCTTTAACAAAGCGGTCCGCGACTGTATATTGGCTGGATGAAGTTTTAACACCACCAGAAATAATTAATGGGGTTCTTGATTCATCAATTAAGATGGAGTCTGCTTCGTCAACGATACAGAAATTTAAACCTCTTAATACGCGACGTTCCATCGTAGTGGCCATATTATCTCTAAGATAATCAAAGCCTAATTCTGAATTGGTGGTATATGTGATGTCACACAAATAAGCCTCTTTCTTTTCGCTTGTGGTTTTACTTCTCGCGTTCACACCGACAGTTAAACCTAAGAAACGATAAATTTGACCCATCCAATCCGCGTCACGTTGACTTAAATATTCGTTCACAGTAACAACATGAACACCTTTTCCCGCTAAAGCATTAAGATAAACCGCCATTGTACATGTTAAGGTTTTACCTTCACCGGTTTTCATTTCAGCTACTTCACCATCATGAAGAACTAATGAACCGATAATTTGTACTTTATAAGGGAATTGATTAATTGTTCTTTTTGCTGCTTCTCTTGCAACCGCAAAAGCTTCATATTTAATATCATCTAAAGTTTCACCTTTAGCTAAACGCTCTCTAAAATATAAGGTTTTGCCTCTTAATTCATCATCGCTTAATGCTCTCATTTTATCTTCATAAGCAATGACTTTATCGGCTTCACGAGAATATTTTTTGATTGCTCTTCTATCGAAAAAACCCATAATTTCACCTACACATTATAACTGTGCCTTTCTTTAATATATAAAGAATGTCATGCATTCGCTATATATACTAACATTAAGTTAGACTTCACGGCAAACAAAACTCATTTTTGTTTATTAATAGTTTTGGAAATAATCAATGCTTTGACACATTTAGGATGATGTTGGTTAATCAGATCAATACATGCTTTTAATGTGCTTCCTGTTGTGAAGACATCATCGACAATTAAGATTTTTTTGTTTTTAATCTGTTCTGTTTTGCCAATAAATCTAATAAATTTCGCAATCTCGCTTCTTTCTTTTTTATGATGTGATGCTTGCTTGAACGCCGCACACTTTTCTAATACTTTAATCATTGGAAGTTTTAGATATTTAAATATTTCTTCCACATGATTGAATTCTCTTTGCTCGTCATCTTCATGATACGAAGGAATCGGAACCATATAATAATCAAAAAAATATAATGATAGTTCGCGATAATATCGACATAAGAAAATATCGCTAATTTCAATGTCATAACAACCTTTTAGCTGGTATATCAAAGACTGCATTTTTTCATCATATTCGTAAAGGGTAAATACTTCGATGCGGTGAAATGTAAATATTTGTAATACTGGAAGAATTTCTCTTAGACAAGATAAGCAATAATTTGGATAAAAGAATATATCAAGCACACTTTTTGGAGTAATTGGTTTAAAACAGATTTTGCAAATCCTTGTTTTTGGTTTTAATTGTGTTAATGCATCGATTAATTTCATCATTAATCTCCTCGCATATAAATATTACTTCTCCAGTCGGTGCATCTATTTTTCTACCCGCTCTACCGCTTATCTGAATGAGCGAAGAAGATTTGTAAAAGGGGTGATTTGCATACATAATTATAACCTGCAAATTCTTTACAGTGACACCGCGTTCTAATACCGCTGTTGTGATAAGAAATGAGTATTTACCCTTACGAAAATTTTCGATTCGTTCACTACGATCTAAACATTTAGAATGAACGTAATTACCGCCAGGGACCACATAATTTACAAAGCGATAAATCTTTTCACATAAAGGAATAGTTGGGGCGAAAACGAATGTAGGAAGGTTCTTCTTTATGAATCTTTTTAAAGTGCGGATCAAGACAATAAATTGTGTTAGTCCAGGAGATGAATAGACTTTAGGTACTGGTAAAGGTTGCATATGAAAACGGGTATTTAAGTATAAAATATCAACTTTTTGCGCTTTTAATTCATGAATAGTGTCATTTGATGGGGTTGCTGACATTAAGATGAACTGACCTTTAACTGCGCGATAAAAGAATGCTTTTAATACTTCATTACCTTGATATGGGAAAGCGTCAATCTCATCGAGAATTAATAAATCAAAGTATTTTTCATAACGAAATAATTGATGCGTCGTCAAACAAACTAAATCTCCTTGTAAACTTTCATGATGTCCACCATAAACAAGTGTTAATTTGTTTTTCTTAAATATTTCTTTGAATCTAATATATAGTTCTTTCACCACATCTACACGCGGAACTGCAAATCCAACTTTTAACCTTTTTTCAATCGCATACTTAATTACTTCTAATACGATTTCTGTTTTTCCTGCACCACAAACAGCGTTCACTAAAGAATTAATTCCAGATTGAAAATTATGCACCAATTTCTTAGAGAGAATAAGCTGGTCTTTGGTTAATTCATAATTGAGTTTATAGTCGGCTTTTGTAGAAAAATAGATTGGTGTGATTAGTTCATTACCTCGAAAAGAGATACAACGACGACAATATGGTTTACCTTTACGATAACCGATATATTTATCATCTTGATTACCACATATTGGACAACGGAACAAAATAAAACCCTCCTATATATAAATAGAAGGATTTGAAAAAATAATGAGAAAAAAATTATTTATTTTCAATAAGATTTATTAAATCAACACGTTTTTGATGACGGCCACCTTCAAATTCTGTGCTTAAAAAGATATCGACGCGGCGAAGAACATCTTCATCATTCATAAATTTAGCCCCAAAGGCCACAACATTCGCATCATTATGTTGACGCATTAATCTTGCGACTTCGTCATTATAAGCAATGCCGCATCTTACACCCTTGACCTTATTTGCAGACATGCAAATGCCTTCACCACTTGTACAAACAACAATGCCATAATCGACATCATGATTAGCCACTAAATCTGCGACTTTTTCACCGTAAACAGGATAATTACAAGAGGCGGTTGAATTTGTCCCAACATCAACCACTTCATATCCTTTTTCTTTTAAATGATTAATAATTACTTCTTTTTGATCATATCCACCATGATCTGATCCAATTGCAATCTTTAACATAGTCGTGTTCCTCTACTTTATTATATATAAAAATCTTAATTTATTATAAATATCATGATGGAAGCAATATGCACATTCTGGGAAATAATCTCCAATTAACCCCAATAATTCTTGCTGCATATCTTCTTCAATCTCTAAAGCGATATAGAAATGGTCTTTATTCATAATTTCCGGCACTTTTTCAAATAACGCTTTGTAATATTTATAATTTGGTTGTGCGATTAATGCGAGGTGCGGTTCATATTTATAAACTTGTTCATCAATATTAGAAATATTTTCAATATAAGGAGGGTTGCATAATAATACATCCAATTTAACCTTATTATTAACAAAAGGTTCCGCCATATCGCCTTGATAAACTGTGATATCTAAATCTTGGAAATTTTGTTTAGCAATATTAAGTGCTTCAGGAGAAATATCACTAGCGTATACTTTAGCGTTCGGGAATTCTTTTTTTAATGATAAAGCGATTGCTCCACTACCGGTGCAAATATCGCCAATAATTAACGAATCAGTATCTTTAAAATTCTTTTTAATATATAAAATTGTGTCCACGACAAGCTGTTCTGTCTCCTGTCGAGGAATCAAAACTTCGTTATTTACCTTCACCTTATGGCCGAGAAAAAAACTATATCCTAGAACATGTTGATAAGGGATGCCTTCTTTAACTTTTGCGGCGTATTCCATCAATTTTTCATAGTTTTTGCATGGATCATCGAAATGACGATAAAGATCACTATGCGATTCAAAAGTGTTAATATCACACAGTAATTCTACAATAATTGACTTGTGCAAATAACGATTATTTTCTTTTAGCAAGGAAAAATAGGCTTCACGGTTAGTCAACATTATTTTTCCTCGATCATTTTCATCGATTGATCGTAATGGATAAGAGCGTTTATAATCTCATCGATATCGCCCTCCATCACGCGGTCTAATTTTTGAATTGTAAAGGAAATTCTATGGTCGGTCACACGATTCTGTGGATAGTTATAAGTACGGATTTTTTCAGAGCGTTCACCCGTTCCTACTTTTAACCTTCTTTCATTTCCAATTTCCTCTTGCTGTTTCGCTAATTCAATCGCATACATTTTGGTTCTTAACATCTGCATGGCAATTTCACGGTTTTGAATTTGCGATTTTTCAGTTTGACACGCTACAACAGTTCCTGTAGGAATGTGAGTAATGCGAACTGCAGATTCTGTTTTATTAACGTTTTGACCACCCGCACCTTGAGAATGGTATGTATCAACTTGTAAATCATTTGGATTAATTTCAATATCGATTTCTTCTGCTTCTGGCATGACCAATACAGTGGCAGTGCTTGTGTGAATTCTACCACTAGCTTCTGTTCTAGGAACGCGTTGCACACGATGGGCTCCACTTTCAAATTTTAATTTTGAGTAGACCATCTTTCCGCTGATTTTAAAAGAAACCATCGAGAAACCACCAGCTTCAGAAGGATATTCATCAAGCATTTGGATTTTCCATCCTTGTGCTTCTGCGTATCTTGTATACATTCTAAATAAATCGCCAGCAAAAATATTGGCTTCGTCTCCACCGACAGCCCCTCTAATTTCTACGATGATGTTTTTATCATCATTTGGATCTTTAGGTAATAATAGTTCTTTAATTTGTTGTTCTAAAATAGGAAGTTGTTCTTGAATTGTTTTAACTTCTTCTTTTGCCATTTCTGAGATATCTGGATCACTATCATGTGACATCTCTATTGCGTCTTTAAGATTTTCTTCTAATTTTTTATAACTTAAATAAGAAGTAACTTGTGGTTCGATATTTGCTCTTTCTTTTGAAATCTCACGAAAGTGCTTAATATCCTTCATAATGTTTTCATCCATTAATTCACGGTCAATTTCTTCAAGTCTTTTTATCGCTACTTCTAAGCGATTTCTCATGCTTTCTTCCATATAATAACTATTTCCTTTCTTGGAAAATTTAAACGTTCAAAAATAGTTAAACTACTTATGCCTTATAGATTTTATCAAAAATGAACAATGGAAAAAAGGGGCATAATATTTTTCCTTAATATTAATATTAAATTGCTTTATGAATAAGGATGATTTGTGTATAATCTAAAAAGGTGAAATATATGGCATATAAAGCTCTTTATAGAACATATCGTCCTTCAACATTTGACGAGGTTGCAGGGCAACAACATATCGTTAAAACGTTAAAAAATGCTTTAGCAACCGGAAAAATTGCTCATGCATATCTTTTTGCTGGTCCTCGCGGAACAGGTAAGACTACAATGGCAAAATTATTAGCCAAAGCTCTTAACTGCGAACACGGTATCGGCTGTCAATGCAATGAATGTAAAAACTGTATCGCTATTAAGGATGGCACACATCCAGATGTTTTAGAAATCGACGCAGCCAGTAATAATGGCGTAGATGAAATTAGAGATTTAATCGATAAAGTTAAATACGGTACGATTTTAGGTAAATATAAGGTTTATATTATTGACGAAGTCCATATGATGACACAAGGTGCATTTAATGCCTTATTAAAGACATTAGAAGAACCACCAGAACACGTGATCTTCATATTAGCAACAACGGAACCACACAAAATTCTTCCTACTATCTTATCTAGATGTCAAAGATACGATTTTAATAAAGTATCTGATAGAGATATCAAAGAAAGAATTAAAACAATCTTAGAACAAGAGAACATTCCTTATAACGACCAAGCGGTAAACCTCATCATCTCTTTGGCGGATGGCGGGATGCGTGATGCGCTGAGCATTCTTGACCAAGTTCTTGCTTATTCTAACGATCATTTAAATGAACAAGATGTCCTAGACATTTTCTCGTTAGAGTCTTTGGAAGAGAAAATTAATTTAATCACTTCCATCATCTCTAACAATCTAAATGATGTTTTAAAAAGATTAAACAGCTATATCTTAAAAGGAACAGATATCAAACGCTTAACAAATGATCTTTTGATGATTTTTAAGGATGCATTAATTTATCAATCTTCTTCATTGCCAAATTATTTAGAAGTTCTGTCTCAAGAACAAGCAGAATACCTTGCTGACAATATCGAAAATGAAAACTTAATCAAAATGATTGATATTTTAATGGACACCTTAAAAGATTATAAAAACGTCACTGCGATTAATCCTTTATTCGAAGTCACATTGTTAAAATTGTGTTCATTAAATAAAGGTAATATCGTAAGAGAAAGAGCGAAAAAACCGGAAATTGTTGTCGAAAAACCCGTAGAAGTCCCTCAAAATGTTATTCCAACGCCAGTTGAAGAAAAAAAGATTAATAACGATGAAAAGAAAATAGAACAAGTTGATCTATTACAAGAAGAAACAATAATTGATCATCCAACCATTTCTCTCGATGAAGATATTATCTATATTAATGGGACACAAAAAGATGAGAACTTTGTCATTGATGATGACACAATGCTTAAGATTATGGTCCTAAGTAAAAAAGATGTGAAAAGACAGTTCATCAGTTCTTGGGATAAATTAAAATTGTTAAAATCTCATCCAAAATTAGCAAAGGCCGCGAACATGTTAGTCGACGGTCACCCATTAGTGGTTTCTAATAAAGTACTCTTAGTTGAATATCCAACCAAATCATTAGTGGAAAAAACAAATCTAATCGCGAATCAAATTGATTTACAAAATGTCGTCATGAATACATTTAATCAAAAATTATTCGTATACGCGGTATACCGTAACGAATCCATTAGATTACAACAACTATACATGAATTTATTACAACTAAATAAATTACCAAAACCAAACACAATTGAATTAGATATAGTAGGAGAATAATTGTTATGAACATGCAACAAATGATGATGCAAGCACAAAAAATGCAAAGAGAATTAAGAAAAGCATTTGAAGAACTTGCTAAAAAAGAATTTAGTGTTAACAAAAGCGGGGCTGTTACTATTACCATCTATGGTAACGGCGACTTAAAAGAAATTAATATCGATGAAGATGCATTAGATAAAGATAACAAAGAAATGTTACAAGATCTCATCGTCATGGGTGTCAATGAATTAAGAAAACAAATTGAACAAGCAAAAGGCGATATTAATGAAAGAATCACTGGTTCTAGAGGCGGAATGGGGGGCTTCTAATGGAAAAGCTTAAGGCTTTACAAAGATTAGAAGATTCATTAGCTAAATTACCAGGAGTTGGTCGTAAATCCGCTGAGCGGATGGCTTATAAAATGTTAGAAATGGATGAAGAAGATTTATTAGAATTTGCTTCTAGCATTCAAGAAATAAAACAAACAATACATCATTGTCCAATATGCGGTGCATATACCGATATGGATGAATGCGAAATATGCAAAGATGAAAGCCGTGACCATTCCACTATTTTAGTCGTGAGTGCGCCAAAAGATGTTCTTCCTTTTGAAAATAGCAATGAATATCGCGGTGTATATCATGTGTTGGGCGGCGATATTTGTATATCTAAAGG
>JAXERM010000046.1:0-15264 GCA_034116505.1 Bacilli bacterium | reverse complement strand
CACGAGGATGATGTAACACCAGTAGTTACGGGACTTAGTCGATAACTACAAAAGGTGTTTTCATTATGGTGATGGCTTTTTTATCTCCTTTTGAAGGCACCACTAATGTTTATAGAAAGGAGGCAAATAAAATGAGGTTTAAAAAATATAAGGGTCAAGATAAATATCACTTTAGATTTTATAGAACATCGATATATCATCCATTTATTGTAGTTGCAGTAACTGAAGAAAAAGATGAAAACGGAAAAATATTTATCAGTGGATATATGATGACAACTTCTCTTACAAGAGCAATTGATAAGCCTGGAACTTACAAAAGACTAAAACAAAACCCTAATCCAAACGATGAAAAAATAAGTTTTGTGAATAAATATCGTATCAATGATATGCCTGCTAACTGTTTTACAAAACCACATCCTTCATGGCATTTGTCTGAAGAAGATGAAAAATTAATTGACCGTTTAGAACAACATTATTTAAAAAGACGGTAATTAAAAACCTCTTGCACATTCACTCGCAAGAGGTTTTTTGTCAACTTCGTAAGAAGACAGCCTTCCCAAAGGTTAGCCAAGCACGGAACTTCTTACAATTTGCATGTTCAATTACACGTCTATAATTTGGGAGTCATGCTATCGCAATTCGCTGCTCATCCTGATGGGCTTGGTCATTGACCTGCATGTCCGCTCTACGAATTGCCTTGTGTGTGAACGTTCTAGAATCCAGGAGTCACACTTAATCAAAGAGGGGTCATCCTCAATTGAACAATGTTGGCAGGGGTAGTAAGAATCGAACTCACATCAACGGTTTTGGAGACCGCTGTACTACCATTGTACTATACCCCTATTGCTAATGATTATAAACCACGAGCGATTTGACTGACAAGTGACATATCAACTTTTCCAGCAAAATTTGCTTTAAAGTGTTTCATAACAGAAGGGACACTTTTATCGGATAAAGTGTTAATTTCTGCGATGATCTCATCTCTTGTAAGTTGTTTTGGTAAATATGAAGCGATAATTTGTGTTTGTTCAGTGATGATATTTGCTTTTTCAACATTACCAACTTTTTCATAACCCGCTTTTTCATCAGATAATTCTTTCATCACTTTTTGAATGATTTCTAAGACATTATTATCAGTTAAGTCTTGGTTTTTAGCTCTTAGTTCAACTAAAGCGAGTTGGCAACGAGTAATAACAACAGAATATACGCTGCGCGCAATAGTGTTTTTATCTTTCATCGCTTGAATATTTGCTTTTTTTAATTCATCTAATAACATAATATTTACCGCCTAATAATTATACATTTTTTATCCTAATTGTCACGATTTTTTATCACATCGATCAATTGAACGTTTTTATATACTAATGTAAGTTTGATATTTGTCTCATTATTTAGCAATAATGGTAAGAAATATTTATCTCCTTCCCATAAAGGTAATGACATAATATCTTCTTTATTAACCCAATGTAATTCCCCTTCATCGCAGATTATTTCTTCTCCCACAAAACAAGAAGAAGAAAATAGATGCATCTTTTCTTTATTATCATCATAGGAAAAAATAATTTCACCATGATAAATATAATCTAATAATGTTAGGCCAGTCTCTTCTTTAACTTCTCGTAATAAAGCTTGTTCTTTATTTTCATTAATCTCAATATGACCACCGACACCAATATATTTATTTTGATTAATATCGTTCTTCTTTTTATTTCTTAATAAGAAAAGAACTTTATTATCTTTAATTAAATAACACAAAACTGTCTCTACCATATTATTATCTTATTTAAATAAGATGAAAACTTAAAGTTTTATCTTTGTTTTCTTGTGCTATTATAAATAAGGCTATGGATAATTTTAAGCTAAAAAAACAGATTGATTATATCGTAGATGACAATATCTATCCGATTAAAAAAGATATTGATGGCAATATTGTCAATAATAAAGAATTACAAGCATTATTATTAGATATGGTTTTAGAATTAGACCGTGTCTGTCGAAAAAACAATATTCCATATGCTTTAGGATTTGGTTCCGCTTTAGGATTATTTAATTACCATGGATTCATCCCTTGGGATGATGACATGGATATCGTAATAGATTATGAAGATATCAATCGTCTAATCGATGCTTTTAATCGTGATTTAGATTCTAAATATTATTTTGATTGCTATGAAGACGATAAAAGATATAACGTTTTAATCCCAACTTTTAAATTAAAAATGCACGGTACATTCTTAAAAGAAAAGAATTATTATACGATTCCTAACCGCTGCAAAAAAGGAAACGGTATATTTATCGATATCGTCGCCTTTATGGGTGTACCAAGTACAAAAAAAGCCCATCGAAAATTATTAAGATACGCAAAAAATCGCCTTGTTCCATATTTTATCTTAGATTCTATTTTTCATATTCAACCTTACAAGATGAAAAAACATATCAAAGAATATGAAGCTAAAATATATGAACAATATAAAGATTCTCCAACAGTCTCACAAACCGTTATTATTCCATTCCAAAATTGGAGTACAGTGGTTAATCAACTTGCGTTCCCACGTGAAGTTATATATCCATTTAAAGAATATGATTTTATGGGTCATAAATTATATTCATTTAATGATTTAGAAGAATTTTGTCGTTTAAGATACGGAGATAAATCATTAAAGAAATTAGTAAACGACCATTATGAAGACCCATTCCCAAAAAGGAAAAGAAAAGTCGGTCATATTTGGGCGATATCATTAAAAAGAGAAAAATAAATGAACTAGTTAAACAAAAGTAGACAGTTCAAGTTATCTCTCTTTTTTATTTATACAACTAAATAAATAATTTCAATTATTTGATATCTCTAATTGCGAAGATTTTTACTCCTAATAATAAGAAGATAGCACTATAAACACTAGGACATAGTAAAGAAGCAATAAAAACATCGTCACTAATGACCTTAGTCGTTTCATTCCCCACCGACAAAGAACCAAAAATAAAGAAAGGATTAAAATACATCGAATAATCTTTAATTACGCTGCTAGAGGAAGCTACAGCCTTTGCCACTGCGGCAGAATAAGAAATTACGCTTGCAACATATAAAAACATAATAGAGACAATGACAATGGATATCGCTCCACCGATATTGCGAATTAATGTTGCGATAAAGATGGAGAAAACAGTAATAAAAATATAAATAACAACACTGATAAGAATCATTTTAATTAAGAAATCTTTGCCCATTGTCCCATAAGCAAATGATCCTTGAGGATTAAATCCTCCAAAGATAGAACCAAAGCCAAAGCTCACTAAGCAATATACGAGCATTAAAGAAATAGTAAAGATTAGACCAGTAAAGATTAGACCGAAATATATATTAGATTTCTTATTACCAGCAATAATTTTATTTCTAATTGTGCCACAAGTATATTCACCTATAGTGAAGATTACCAAATTAACCGGGACGGCAATTCCATAATTCTGCGTTGGTTGCAAAGATGTAAATAACATATTTTGTCCAGTGGCAAAAACGTGAACTGCACTATCACTGAGATCGCTCAAATTAGCGTCAATCAAATAATAAATTAACGACATAAAGACTGCCAGAGAGGCGCCAATAATCAAAGTGATGCGGAAAGTCCAATCACGGAATAATTTAAATAAAGAAGCGCGAACAATATTAAGCATTTTTATGTCCCCCCTTTATTAAATCTAAATAATAATCTTCCACTTTTTCATTCCTTGTATTGACATTAGTGATTTCAATGCCTTCTTTTCTTAATAAAATTAATAAGTCGATTAAATTATCGTATTTAGTCACTTTAACCATTCCTTGTTTAATCACTGTGTAATCGACAATATTTAATTTATCTAAGGCATTAATAAGTGCTTGATGATTATCATAAGATAATTCCACACCACTGATAGAAGCGTTTTGTAACTCTTCAGCGGATATTTCTTTAATTAATCTACCATGAGAAATAAAACCATAATCAGTCGCGACTTTTTCTAATTCGGAAAGAATATGTGAAGAGATTAAAAATGTAATTCCTTTTTGATTTAAAGAGATAATTAAATCTCTTAATTGAGCAATCCCGGCAGGATCTAAACCATTCATCGGTTCATCTAATAACATTAATTTAGGTTTATTTAATAATAAGACAGCAATTCCTAATCTTTGTCTCATCCCTAAAGAAAAGTTCTTCACTTTCTTTTTACCGGTATTTTCTAAACCCACTAAATGGAGAACTTCATTAATAATCGATAAATCTTTTACACCATAATACATACAGGCAAAATGTAAATTGTCATATGCGTTCATTGACGGCACTAAAGAAGGGGCTTCTACAATCGCTGAGATATGTTTTCTTTGTTCATAAATTTTTTTATCTTTATTATCTACATTAAATAAAGAATATGAACCTGATTGTGGCGAAGCTAATCCCATCAATAAGCGCATGATTGTGGTTTTACCACTACCATTTTCACCCACAAAGCCATAAATACTACCTTCTTTCACATGCATACAAACATGATCAACAACGGTTTTATGACTATATATTTTTACTAAATTATCTGTTTTAATTGCATAATTAGCCATTAATATAACCTCTAGATAATTTTATCACATTATAAACATAAGAAAAATAGTGACATCGTCACTATTTATACTTTTTATGATATTGTTTATACAATCTTTTTATTTTGTTTTGACAACAACAACATTCATCGACCGGTTTACCTTTTTTAATCTTATAAATTCTTCTTATGAAGACGATAATCACAAAAGCGGCAACGCAAGCAATAATGATTATTTGTAAAGGTAATGGCATTTGCCCTTCATTAGCGTAAATCATTTATGGCCGGATTCCTTTTGTTATTGAAATGAAAGATTAAGAATGTTGCTACTAATAAAAAGATTAATAATAAAGTCATTAATATACCTAGCCAAGTTTTATATTCATAAGCACTACCAATACCATAAATTAAACTAGAGGTAACAAAGCTCACCGCTAACCAGAAGAGAATTGTATAACGGAAATGTCCTTTAGCAATTTCTCCTTTAGCGGTCGCAACAGCGGCAAAGCAAGGTATAGTTAACATATTGAAAGCGATAAACGCTAATAGGCCTGGTACAGTAATTTGTGTTACATTCATAATTGCGGAGATTGATTCAGCTCCTTCGCTACCGCCTAGCGTAGCACCGATAGATGCTGCTAAAACACCTAATGTAGCCACAACATTTTCTTTAGCGATTAAACCTGTAATCGCGGCAACCGCGAACACCCAGCCAAATTGACTTAATTGTGCCCCAAATCCAAGTGGAGTAAATAAAGGAGAAATCAAGCTACCGATTGAATGTAAGATTGATTGACTCATATCATAACCGATAAAGTTACCTTCTGAATCTAGTAAAGCATCGCACATCGCCCAGTTAGTTTTAAAGCTCGATAAGAACCAAATGACAATTGTTGACGCTAAGATAATGGTGAAAGCTTTTGAGATGAAGTGTTTAGCTTTGTCCCATAAATTAAGCATTAAGCTCTTTAATTGCGGACGGCGATAAGATGGTAATTCCATAATAAATGGAGGCACTTTACCGCGCATTGTTGTATTGCGCATAAAGATGATCGTGATAATGGCCATGGTAATACCTAATAAATACAATCCGTATGTAATAAGATCAGGATTAGGTAAACCTAACGCTACTGCTATCGCTCCACTACAAGCGGTTAAGATTGGTACTTTTGCACTACAGGAAAAGAAAGGAATAACTCTAATTGTGGCTTCTTTTTCTTTATCACTAGATAACGTTCTAGTGTTAATCATTGCAGGTACGGAACAGCCAAAGCCCATAATCATTGGTAAGAATGCGCGACCGGATAAACCAAATTTACGGAATATACGATCTAGGATAAATGCTACACGCGCCATATAACCACTGTCTTCTAAGATGGCAAAAAATAAGAATAAAACTAAGATTTGTGGTAAGAAGCCTAAGATAGCAAATAATCCACCTAAGACACCATCAACGATTAAACCATTTAACCAAGTGGGTGCCCCGCTTAACCATGAAGAGACAGTGCTAGAAATAAAGTCTCCGCATCCGTTTAATAAATTAGCGATCAATAATCCAGGAGAAGCTAAACCATTCTCGTTATAGATTGCTCCACTAAACCAAGGAGATTGATTAAAAGAAGGCACAAGATTACTAAATATTGGTTTTAAGAATAAGAAATTCTCGGAGAATGTGATATGGAAAACCAAGAACATAATTACTAAGAAAATTGGTATTCCAAACCATTTGTGCGTCAATATTTTATCTATTTTATCAGCTTTAGATGCTTTTAAAGCTTCATTGGTATCCGATTTCGTTATAACGATCTCATCGTATTTTTCGGTAATAAAACTATATCTTGCATCAGCAATTAATGCTTCATAGTCATTACCGAATTTATCATCGATGCATGTCGCTTCAAAATCAGAGACTGTCTCTAATAATGAAGGATGATTCTTGACTTCGATTTCATCTTTTTCGATTAACTTCACCGCGTGGAATAAAGGATTATCTACTCCTTGTCCTTTAAAAGCGAGTTTAATATCGTTAATCAAATGAATTAAATCTTTATTCTTAATTGGTAATAAAGTACCTTTACGAGGTTTAGCGGATATTTCTAACGCTCTTTGCATTAAAATATCGATATTTTGTTCTTTTAAAGCGGAAATAGCCACGACCGGAACGCCAAAACGTTCCTCTATTTTTTTCACATCGATGATCTTTCCTTCTTCATTAACTTCGTCAATCATATTCAAGGCGACAATGACTGGAACATCAATTTCTAACAATTGTGTGGTTAAATATAAATTACGTTGTAAATTAGTCGCGTCGACAATATTAATCACACAACTTGGATGCTCATCAAGAATATAATTACGAGAAATTACTTCTTCAGAAGTATATGGAGATAAAGAATAAATCCCCGGAAGGTCAATAATTTCGACGTTTTCTTTTAATTTTTTATAAACACCGACCCTTTTTTCGACTGTGACTCCTGGCCAGTTACCCACATGAGCGTTGCTGCCTGTTAATGAATTATATAGAGTTGTTTTACCACTATTAGGATTGCCGATTAAAGCAAATGTTCGCATTTATTCGACCTCCAAAGAAACTAAAGCAGCTTCTTCTTTTCTTAGTGTTAATAAATAACCTCTAATTTTTATCTCAATCGGATCACCTAAAGGCGCTTTTTTAATCATCATGACATCTGCATTAGGTGTAACTCCCATATCGAATAATCTACGTCTAACGCGGCCTTCACCATCAACTTTGACGATTATCCCTTTCTCTCCGATTTTAAAATGGTCTAATTTTTTAATCATAATGTACTCCCAGTTAGTTTTTGCTAACTTAATAATAAAAAATAAAGCCGAATAAACGGAGTTAGTATTTGCTAACCAAGTTTAATTTAATGCTTTATTGCTTTTTTGTCAAATAAATTACAAAATATTTTTATGTATAACAAAAAAGAATCTACCGAAGATTATTTAGAAAAAATCTTATTAGCAAAAGAAGCATATCCTTCTTTACGTGCGATTGATTTAGCTCATTATATCCATTATTCTAAAGCGAGCGTTTCGATTGCTTTAAAGAAATTAAAAGATCAAGGATTAGTGATCGTTAATGAAAATGATGGAGAAATTTCTTTAACTCCTAAAGGACTAAAAATTGCCCAAGAAACATTAGACAGACACATTACATTAACAAAAGCTTTTATTGCTCTTGGAGTGGATAAACTAACCGCGGAAAATGATGCTTGTAAAATTGAGCACCTATTAAGTGAAAAAACATTCGCCTGTATCAAAGAAAAAATGAAGAAAATGTAAAAGAACAATCGCGAGGATTGTTCTTTTTTAATCCTAGATTAATTATTGTTCTCGGCTTGTTTTTGCTTTAGCTTTTCACGCGATAAATTAAAATCATATATAATTTTTAAACGCGGAATGTTGTAACGGAGAACCATGGCGGGGAGATAAATTAATATCGCGTTTATCACCGCCATCGGGAGAGCCATCGTAAATAACAAACGACTCTGCCCTAGAAACGCTTGATAGTCAATTAATAAAATCAAAAAACTACAGGGTGCGCTGATGACGTGGATTACAGTGCCATAACATACTTCTAAAATAAATTTAGAAATATATTCATTGTCATAAGGATTTTTTAATTTGTCCTTATGAAAATTTGTGAACCCCCCAAGTTCTGGCACATAATCTTTCCACTTATCTACCTTGAGCATCCGATAGAGTTTCTGACTCTTTTTACTCACTCGACATAAAGGATTATGTAAAGTGAAATATTTCTCTGGCATCTTACGAATAATTAACGCCACTAAAGCATCAATTAAGATCAAGCTAAATAGAAATATCACATTTGCTTCTAGGTAGTAATAAAACGGTTGCCCGTTAGGATTAAAGAGTATGTTAATCCCTACTATTATTATATCGCACGCCAGAATGATTATTAGGTATAAAATCATAATTATTTTGTCTCGTACACTAAATCAGTTTGGTAAACACCTTCGTATATATCTTTCCATCCTTGGTCATGAATATTTTTAATATTCATAACATTTTCAGCTTCCGATAAATCCTTATCAGGATAAATCGGTGGAAGAATATGTAAGGTATAAGCCTGAACTGGATAACCATTTTCATCTTTATATTCACTATCCCTCATCGTAATAAATGTTGGGATGACTGGAACATGGTTTTTAACAGCGAATTTAAAGGCGGTATTTTTGGTCGGTTTTGGCTTACGATAATTCCACCATAGAGATTGTTCTGGATAAATTAAGATAAAATCACCACGTTTTAATATTGTATCAACTGCGTTTAAGAATTGACGTTTTAAATCTAAATCACTCGCGATTGGTAATGTGTTGCAGTTACGCATAATATATCCATATATACCAGGGAAAGTATAATTGCCTTCTCTAATGACAGTGAATAATTTCTTTTTTCTCACATATTTCTTCATTACTTTGTTTAATGGGATGGAATCGAAAGGATTAAAATGATTTGCGGTAATAATCGCACCAGATTTACATGCTTTTAAATATTCAATTCCTTCCACTCCATCGATAATGATTTTCTTTTGCTTAATTAATTTATTAAAGAATCGATGAGCGAAATTAAGCGCAGAAAAGGTTTTAAATTTTGAGAATGTACGCTTTTTTAAATAATCAACATCGCCTGGTTTTAATAAACGATATGGTGGATCATTTTCAGCGTCAACATCAAATTTTCCTTCCACTTCATATTGATGAATGCGTTTAAGAACTTGTTCTCTTTCTGGAGTAGTTAGTTCCTTTAAGTAATTTAAAGATTCTTTATAATAAGTTTTTCTGCTCACTTCATATAAGCATAATTCTTTCACTTTTTCGACACCTTGTTTTTCCGCTTCAATTTGTTCTTTTGTGATCGTATTTTTAAAAGCGAGCATGTCATCTTTAACTCCCGCTTCCACCGCTTCATTCCAGAAGAAGTCTTCATACATCACATCATCTAATTTCCATGGTTTAAAAATTAAATTGTAATGGATTAATCTTGGGAATTGGTTTTTTGTTCCTAATGGCATTTGATTCCAGTCATCATCTAAATAATAAACTTGATCTTTACAAACCACATTTAATAAATCTTGGTCTTGCGCCACTTTAAAGGAGACTTTTTTCACTAATTCAGAGATGATATTTTCAAAACGCATCTTACGCATTTTGGCTAAATTCATGATCAACACACCAGCGTTAAAATAACGTTCTTTTTTAATTTTTAATGCTTTTTCAACATATGTGATAAATTCATCAAAGATTTGTACAGAGCCATCTTTAATCGCACCGAGGATATTATCTCCGATTTCTGTGTCATACAAAGTGGCAATATCACCTCTAATTAAGGTGTCACTATCTAAATACAGAGCCTTATCGATATATGGGAAAGCATTAGGGACAATCAAACGATAATATGTAGTCAAAGTGTAGTAATCACGAACATTGAGTTTCTTGGCTAAGATTTCAATCTGAGCAGTGACATTAAAGAAATAGATATTAAATCTTTTGTTCTTTAATTTTAATAATTTGTTTTTTGATTCATTTGATAAACCAGTATGCAAAATATAAATTGAATATTTTCTCTCCTTGCTTGCATTTTTGATTAATGAATGAATCGAGACAGTAATGACGTTAATATAGTTGTCGTCCACAGCGTAAAATATTGGAATTCGTTTCATAATGCCAAAATTATTATTGATTTAGTCAAAAAAGAAAAGTTAAAAGCTTAATTTCTAAAAAGTATCTAGGACAAAATCTATTCTCTTATTTGTAGAATTATCTATTTATTAAGAATTTTTAATATAAATATTAACTTTAAATCATTATTATATATCGTAATAAGATAATCAAAATTAAAGAGTATTGTCGTGCTTTATATAAGGCGAGCGCTTTCCATCATCAGTAGAGAGTTCTATCAAAAATGGTGTAAATAAAACTTGTCAAATGATAAAAGGGGAAATTATATAATAAAGTGATTGATTTACTTTTATGAGAAGCATATATTGTTAATAACGCAATTATTAGTTGCGGGAGGAGAATTAAATGACATTAGGCGAAAAAATCACCCATTTAAGATTAGTCAACAATATCTCACAAGAGAAATTAGCAAAGATCTTAAAAGTATCAAGACAATCGGTTAGTAAATGGGAATTAGGGGTATCAATTCCTCAATTAGACAAATTAAAAGAATTATGCGATTTATTCTCGGTTACCGCAGATGAATTGATCAATGATGAAGTAATCATTCATCGCATTAAAGCCATTCCTATTAACACTGATGAAGAAATCAAAACGAAATATTTTGGTACAGATGGATTTAGAGGTGAAGCAAATCGTGACTTAACCGCTAATCACGCATATAAAATCGGTAGGTTCTTAGGTTGGTTTTACTCCAATCCTAAATACAATCAACAAGCCGATAATTACCGTGCAAAAGTTGTAATCGGCAAAGACACAAGACGTTCATCTTATATGCTAGAATACGCAGTCGCTGCTGGTATCAGTGCTTCTGGAGCGGATGTTGAACTCATGCACGTCACCACCACTCCTAGCGTCTCTTATATCGTGAGAAAAGATTATTTTGACTGTGGGGTCATGATCACTGCAAGTCACAATCCTTATTACGATAACGGTATTAAAATCATTAACGGAAATGGTGAAAAACTCGATGATCGCATTGCTTATTTAATTGAAAAATATATCGATGGCGATTTAGCGGCTTTAGGAATTGATGATGATGATTTACCTTTAGCCCATAAAGATAAAATTGGTTGTATTAATGATTATTCCAGTGGTCGTAATCGTTATATCGCTTATTTAATTTCATTAGCAAAACACAGCATGAAATCATTAAATATCGCTTTAGACACTTCTAACGGAGCGTCATGGATGATTGCAAAATCAGTCTTTGAAGCATTAGGAGCAAAGATTCATGTCATCAACGATAAACCAAATGGATTAAATATTAATATGAATGCGGGAAGCACGCATATTGATGTCTTATCTAAATATGTCAAAGAAAACCATCTCGATTTAGGCTTTGCTTTTGATGGCGACGCGGATAGATGTTTAGCGGTTGATGAAAATGGCGAAATTGTTGACGGCGATAAAATCATGTACTTATTAGCAGTCAAGATGAAAAATGAAGGTGCTTTAGATAAAGACACATTAGTCACAACCATTATGTCTAATTCCGGCTTAACAAAAGCGTTAAAAGAACAAGGAATTAAGAATGTACAAACTAAAGTGGGCGACCGTTTCGTCTATGAAATGATGCAAAAAGAAGGCTTTAGCTTAGGCGGAGAACAATCAGGCCACGTCATTATTAAAAAATACGCTACAACAGGTGATGGAATATTAACCGCTATCATGGTGACAGAAGAAATATTAGAACAAAAAACCACATTATCCCGTTTAGTGGCTCCAGTGATGGTCTTACCACAAAAGATGAAGAATGTCCGTGTTATAGATAAAAACACGGTGATGGAAGATAATGATGTCAAAGCTAAATTTGCAATTGTTAATAAAGAAATTGGCGAAAATGGTAGAGCAATATTACGCCAATCAGGGACAGAACCATTAGTGAGAATTATGGTTGAATGCCCAACATTAGAAGAATGTGACCATTATATTGATGAAATATATAAAGTGATTAAAAAGAGGGGTTATATTTATGAAGAATAAAATACTTAATCACGAAGAAATTAAAAAATACTTAAAGGATAATAACGTTGCTTATATTCGTATGCAATTTACCGATTTATTAGGTAATGTTAAAGCAGTTGAAATTCCTTTTAGTAAAATCGATGATGCTTTAAACAATCAAATTATGTTTGATGGTTCATCTATTGAAGGATTTGTTAGAATCAAAGAAGCGGATATGTATTTATATCCAGATTTAGAAACTTTATTGATTTTACCGTTTGAAAATGGCGGGGTTGCCCGTTTTATCTGCGATGTTTATACGCCAGAAGGTGAACCTTTTAAGGGCGATCCTCGTTATATCTTAAAAAAGCAAATTGCAAAAATGCGCGAAATGGATATTCAAGATCTTAATGTTGGTTTTGAACCAGAATTTTATTTATTCAAAGCTGGTCAAGATATCAAACCATTAATTTCTGATAGCGCTTCTTATTTTGATTTATCACCATTCGATGGCGGAGAAGATATTAGAAGAGAAATCTCTTTAACATTAGAACAAATGGGCTTTATCGTCCAAGCTTGTCACCACGAAGTCGGTCCTGGTCAAAATGAAATCACTTTTAAATACGATGATGTTTTAGATGCATGTGACAAAGTGCAAACTTATAAACAAGTCGTTAAAGTGATCGCTCGTAAACATGGATATTTTGCCACATTCATGCCAAAACCGTTAAATAAACAAGCGGGGAATGGCATGCACACAAATTGTTCATTATTTGATAAAAATGGAAACAATTTATTCTATGATGAAAACGCTCCAATGCAATTATCATTATTATGTAAAAAATGGATTAGCGGTATTATTGCCCACTGCCGTGATTTAGCGGCTTTAACTAATCCAATCGTTAATTCTTATAAACGCTTAGTCAGTGGTTATGAAGCACCAATATATGCATGTTGGAGTGATGCGAACCGTTCTTCATTAGTTCGTATTCCTGCGATTAGAAAATTAGCGACAAGAACAGAATTAAGAAACGTCGATCCAGCCGCAAACCCATATTTAGCTCTTGCGGGAATTCTCGCTGCTGGTTTAGAAGGCATTAAGAATGTCAAAGATGAAGATATCGTTCCTCCTGTCAGCGATAATTTATTCGCTTTAAGTGAAGAAGAAATCTCTAATAGAGGAATTATCCATTTACCAGAAACATTACACGAGGCAGTGGTTGAATTTAAAAAGAGCAAATTGATGAAAGAAGTTTTAGGCGATCACGCTTATAACAAATATATCGACGCAAAAGAAAGAGAATGGAAGGAATATCATACCACTGTCTCTGAATTCGAATTAGAAAAATATTTAGGTTTATAGTATGTGTGGAATTGTAGGCGCTATTGGATTAAAAGATACCCGTAAATATTTAATAGATGGGTTAAAAACATTAGATTATAGAGGATATGATTCCGCTGGTATTGCTCTATATGATGAAAATGAAAAATTAAACATATTTAAAGCAGCGGGAACAGTTGAACATTTAGATTCATTAATTCCTGAGATTTGTGCTCATGTGGGAATCGGTCATACTCGTTGGGCCACACATGGTCGTCCAAGTGATATTAATTCCCATCCTCACACATCATTTAATTCCCATTTTACTATTGTTCATAATGGAGTAATTGAAAACTTTTTGGAATTAAAAGAACATCTTTTGAGCAAGGGTTATCATTTTAAAAGCGACACCGATACAGAAGTGATCGCGAACTTGTTAGAAGATAATTACCGCAAAATTAAGAAGATTTTGCCGGCAATTCGTTTAACAATGAAGCAATTAGAAGGTTCTTATGCCGTCGCAATTATTACTGATTATGATGAAAAGAACATCTACGCAATGAAAAATTCTTCTCCCCTTTTAGTGGGTGTTGGTGAAAATTATCATCTTTTAGCCAGTGATGCTACACCGATGATAACTTATACGAATAAATTCATTGAATTAGATGATCAAGAAATCGCTAAAATCGGACAAGAGAAAGTGACATTATATAACATTGAATTAGATGAAATTGATTATGAATATGTCACAAAAGAACCAGAAAATCTCACTAAAAATTTAAATGGTTATCCACACTTCATGCTTAAGGAAATTGAAGAATGTGAAACAGTGGTAAGAAGGTTAATGGTGAACTATTATGATCAAGGTGCATTTAACATCGATAAAAACCTCTTACGTGAAATTAATGAAGCGGATCATATCGTCTTTATTGGATGTGGAACTTCTTATCATGCTTCCTTAGTCGGTATGCGTTATTTTGAACATATCGGGAAATCAGCTTCAAGTTATATCGCCAGTGAATGGGCCTTTTATCCAAAAATCCCTGGCAAGCATCCATTCTTCATTTTAATCAGTCAATCAGGAGAAACTGCCGATTTAATCCACTGTTTAAAAATCTTAGGACAACACACGCTCCATTCTTTAATCATCACAAACACGAAAGGTTCAACTTTAGAAAGAGGATGTACTTATTCGATGTTATTAAACGCTGGTCTAGAAGTTGCTGTAGCGTCCACAAAAGCATATGTCGCTCAAGTCACCGCTTTAGCGATGCTCACAAACGCATTAGAAAATCGTCATAAAATCGTGAGAGATTTAGAAGAATGCTGTCATGTTATTAACGATATTAAAACGACATATAAAGATAAAATTCATGATTTAGCGATTAAATTAAAAGATAAGAAAGATATTTTCTATTTAGGTAGAGGATATGACTATGACTTCTCTTTAGAAGCATCGTTAAAATTAAAAGAAATTAGTTATATTCATTCCGAAGCCATCGCCGGAGGTGAACTTAAACATGGTCCAATTGCTTTAATTGAAAATGGCACGCCTGTCATCGTCTTTATTACTGATGATGTCACTGCAGCGTCCATGCGTGGAAACGTTCAAGAAGTTAAAGCAAGAGGGGCTGACGTTTATGTTATCTCAACTGAACAATTAGTGAAAGAAGGCGATTTCATCGTCTTAAAAGACTATAAACGCTTCTT
>JAXERM010000045.1:0-13323 GCA_034116505.1 Bacilli bacterium | reverse complement strand
CATCAACGAGAAGCATCTTATATTTAGCTTATATCGGAATGCTTGTCGCAATTGCGTCACTTTTATATTCCTTCATTGTTGATATTGATGCTTATAAAGCGATTTTTGATTCTTCCTTACCTCAAACCAATATCGATTCTTTCTTTGTGAATAGAAATATGTATGGAATGGCGTTAATGATCGGCATTCTCTGCATCTTTGTCATTAATTATTACAAGCCTAGACTCATCAATTATATTTTACTCATCGTATTATTTTTTGCGTTATTATCGTCTGCATGTGCTTCATGTATTTTTATCGGATGCTCCGCTACAGTAATTTATTATTTCATCGATATCATCGCCAAGATGAAAAGAAAGCAATATTTTAAAGTTTTATATCCAACTTTATCTTTGATATTTCTTTTTACATGCTTAGTTGTTTTCTTTGTTTTAACAAATAAAGGGGTGCCAATTTTTGTTCATATTAATAAATTTATTAATCGTGTATTCAATAAAAACTATTCGACATTTACTGGCCGAACAACTATTTGGAATAAAGTAATTCCACATATCTTTGATAGTGCAATTCACGCTTTATTCGGACATGGTTATTTAATTAGCAAGCAATACATATATGCGATTACTTCTAATTCGGTATACACATGCCACAACACTTATGTTGAGATCATGTTTTCCGGTGGCATGATTAATTTTGGTTTATATTTATTCATTAATTTATATTTCATCTTCTGCTGTATCCGCTTATTGATGAACAAAAAAATATATTTTGTGACGATTCATTTTCTTTGCGTGGCTTGTTTATGGGCTCAAGGAATGTTTGAAAGCACTGTCTTATTTAGAAGTGGATATGAAGAAATGTTCTTAACAATTTTGTTCTTAATGCCAGTGATTGTTCGACATAAAGCAATGAATGTGAATGATAAATATGTTACGGAATTAAAAACAGCGAAGATTGATCATACACCAATAAGTCCGCGCTTATTATCTCGCTATGTCGGTATGATTTTAGCGGGAATCTTAGTGTGTTCCGCTGTGATGTTGATATCTAATTATTCATATATCAATAAATACTTATCTTATAGTTTGATGAATGTGGTAGGTGGAACATTAATCTTGATGTTATTTTTACCTTATCTAGTTTCTTTATGGTATCGAAAAGGTAGTAAGATAGATGTCATTTGCCGCGCATCACTTAATGCTTTATTTATCTTGTTCATCACATTCCTTGTCACTTATTTCTTATATATAAATCCACAAAATAGAGAATTAATAAAATATATCACCCCAATCGTTTTAGCGGGTTTATTATTATTAGAAACAATTTTTTATTCCATCATACACAAAGGTTCGATTAAGGAATATTTCTTATTTAATTTTGATGGTGTTTTTGCGACAAGCAAATTTGCGATTATTATTACCGCGTTTTTCGGAGCTTTAACAATTATTATTGTTGATTATTTATGTTTTGTTGATTTGATGGTTTATACAATATTAATAATCTTTAACGTTTCGATTTATTTATGCTCTATTTATTTGTTTTCATTTAAACGCGGTAAAGAAGTTTTCTATTATTTATCAAATTATCATGAATTCAGAATGAGACGAAATGTTATAAGGGGAGGCTTTTAATGAAAACTAAAGAAAATATCAAAATTATTGCCTCAAATCGAAAAGCCCATTTTAATTATTTCTTAAGTGATTTTTTAGAATGTGGCATCGAATTAAAAGGGACAGAAATAAAATCCTTGCGTGTGCATTCTTGTTCTTTAAATGATTCTTATATCATTGTTAGAAATGAAGAAGCATACATTTTAAATATGCATATTAATCCATATGAACAAGGGAATATTTTTAATCACGATCCTTTAAGAACACGCAAACTTTTATTGCATAAAAAAGAAATTAAATGGTTGTTAGATAAAACTAAAAGAGATGGCTATACAATTATCCCTACTAAAGTTTATTTATCTAAAGGAAAAGCGAAAGTGGAAATTGCTTTAGGTAAAGGTAAAAAGAATTACGATAAACGCGAAACAATTAAAAATCGTGATATTGAAAGAAAATTAAGAAAAGGAAGTGAGTATTAATGCTAAGTAGTGACATTCCTTCTTATCGTCCATCAGATTATCAAAGAGAAAATTTTGACCGTTTTATTGAAAAAGAAAAATTTGTTTTTAATATTCCTGCTATTCATGTTGCCGGGACTAATGGCAAAGGTTCTACTTGTCATTATTTAAATAACATTTATTTCCATAACGGCTATAAAGTTGGTTTATTTATTTCGCCTTCTTTAAGCGATGTTAACCATATGATTTTTGTGAATAACAATCCTATCAATGATCAAGAAATTATCCATTATTTAAAAAAATACGAAAAACAATTCAAAAAATTTCAACTTTCATCTTTTGAAATAGAAACCTTTATCGCCTTAAATTATTTTACTGATCAAGGTTGTGATATCGCAGTGATTGAATGTGGATTAGGGGGTTTAATCGACGCGACTAATATCATTATTCCTAACTTATCTATCATTACTTCTATTTCTTTAGAACATGTCGATTCTTTAGGGTATTCTTTAAGTGAAGTAGCAGAACATAAAGGCGGAATCATTAAACCTAATGTGCCCGTTTTAATTAATGAATTTGAAGAAGATGCTTTAAATACAATCATTAAAATAAGCAAAGATAATAACGCAAAAGTCCATTATATTGCCCGATTTATCGACCAATATTTAGCAAAAGACGGCATGCATTTTGTTTATCATCCGTATGGCGAAATAGTTTTACAATCTTATGCAAAATATGAAGTGATCAATGCCGCTTTTGCTTTAGAAGCAACTAATATTTTAAAAGAACAATTTCCAATTACTATCGATAAAGTCAAACAAGGATTAGGTGACACCTTCATTGAATGTCGTTTTCAGACATTTTCAAATATTCCTAATTTAATTGTCGATGGAGGGCATAATGTTGAAGCTTTAAAAGCATTAAAAGAAGCTGTGATTACTTATGAACAAAATCATAGACCGGTCCACACAGTTTTAGCTAATTTTAAAGACAAAAACATCATTGGCATTTTAAATGAAATTGGTGTTGTGAGTGACGAGATAATTTTTACAACTTTTGATCATGAACGGGCTAGAGGAATAGACGATTATTTTCTTTTCTTAAATGATTATTCTTTTGAAGAAAATTATGTTGAATTAATCAATCGCCTTATTAACCAATATCCTAACGATATTATCTTAGTAACCGGATCTTTAGCCTTTGCTAGTTTAGTATTAGAAAATATTAAGAAAGGAATTATTCACTATGACTCCATTAATCAAGACAAGATTAAATAATATTCAAAAGATCTGCTTATGCGGATTCTTTATTGCTTTGACTACTATCTTACAAAAAGTGGTGGCGATTAATTATGTTGCCATTATTCCATTTTTGCGTTTATCGTTAGGCGGTCCTGCATTAATTATTTTCTCTTCCATTTTTTTAGGACCAATCTATGGTTTATTGACCGGCTTAGCGTCTGATATATTAGGATATTTTCTTCTTGATATGTCTAGCTTTGCTTTCTTTCCTCAAATTACCGCGATCTATGGGTTACTAGGCCTATTACCATATTTTGTCTTTTATTTATTTAAGAAAATTAAAAATGATAAGTTGTTATTTGTTTTACAAATAATTTTTATGTCCGCTTTATTTTTATTTGTTTCATTATTTATTATCTTTGTTCCATCAATTACTTTGTATTCTAAAACCTATACTTTTGACACAACCCAAAAAATATTAATCCCACTCATTTTATTTTTCTTATTCGCTTTCCTAATTGTCTTTATTTCGATATTAAATAAGAAATATCATAATCAACATTTTCCTGTTTCTATTAATAACATTACATTTAGTTGTTTTATTTTAGAATTATTAGTCATGGTGATATTTGGATCAATCATGAAAGGATTTGCTTTTGGTTTTCAAACATATCCAGCCATTTTAATTACCCAAATTGTGGTACTGTTCTTTAATATCCCACTTAATAGTGTGTTTATCATTTTATTCTTAAAATTAACGCAACGATTTTATTATCAATAAAAATTTATCTATAATTAATTTATTCATATGGAAGAAAACAAAAAAGAAAAAGAACAATTAGAAGAAATTGATGTTGGTGAAAAAGAAAGTAAGCCAATCTATAACATTCCATGGAAAGGCTTAATCTTTATTGGTGTAATCATTGTTTTAATGATTATATGTGTTATTGTCATTATGCTTAACGGAGGCTTTTATCAATGGTAAACAGCCTTTTAGCTTCATTAGTTCCTTTGATGTTAATTAATAACACAGTTAATTATCGCCAACAATTTAACGATGTTCTTAACTCTAGAAATAATTATAGTGTCAATAGTGTTAATGACGCTTATTTAAACGAAACTTCATTAAGATTATATTCTTATTCCGACCATCAAATCGATGAAGTCTTAAATAACACATTTATTAATAGTTGTTGCACCAATTTGATGTTATCTAGAGAAGTTACATATATTAACGATGATGTTTTTAATAATAGTCAGATTAAAATCCTAAATTACACTGGTAGTGAACAACAATATAACGCTTTAGGATTAACATATCATTTCGACAAAATTAATTATTATGCTTTCGATGAAGGCTTTATAAATTATTGGAACGAAAATATCCGTTTATCAGATTACGATAATATTTGTTTAATCGATAAAAGTGTATTTGCAAAAGTGTATTCGATGTATGTTAAATTGTCAGAAGACGATTTAGCGGTCGTGGATGCATATGTTGATAAGGGAAATGCAAAAATTAAAGACAGCATGAAAACTTTAATTAATCATTTCTCAAATGGAAATAACGCAAATCAAAGTGAAGAAATCTCGCAAACTAGTGCTTTAATTTTTATTATTGTCGTTTCAATTATCGGAATGACTAGTATTTGTATATTCTTCTTGTTAAAAGAAAAAAATATTATTGATTAAAATAAAAGAGAACTTTCGTCCTCTTTATTATCCCCAAATCTTATCTGCGTAGGTTGGATGGTCTACGAATGGATTTCGATTGCCTTGGATTGTTTGAGCGTAATTATTTCGTATGATTTCACTTTCATCCACCGGATCTAAGGCGTTCCAATTTCTTAATAATTTGAAACTGTTATTTTTATCTGGACCCATTACCCAATTAATATTCATTTCGCCATAATAGGATTGTTGGTTTCCACCAATTTGAGAAGAATAATGCACATACATATACATGATGATTCTTGCCACATCTCCCTTAATGCTATCTGCGGGTTCGAAAACATTAGAAGTGTAATATGTAGTTCCTCCACCTTGATAGGAGATTTTACCTAATCCATTCTTATTTCCAAATATTGGTCCGAAATATGAATTTCCTCTTTTACTATTATAAGTGTTAATTGTTGGACGAATATGAAGTAAATCAGATCCCCCATAAGATTCGCCATATAGTTGTGTACTTGAAGAACCGGAAGATGATTGTGGCCAAACATGTTCTTTATTAAACGATGAAGTCTTTTCTCCCGAATAGAAACATTTTACGCCTCCGCTTGAATGTTGATCGCTTGACTTATAATGATTGGCTAAAGAATTATAAGACACATAATTTGTATGAGTTGTATCCATTAAATTGTGGAGATTAGTTAATAAAGTTGCACCAGAATCGGTATCACTAATAGAAGAATAATAACTTCCTGTATTCACAGTTGGTTCAGCGGTGGTATATGTTGAAGCGGTGATATTGGAAGTGTTATTTTTAATTACTTTGGTCACATATCCTTGAAATTCAGGAACCCCGTAGTTGCTACTATAAGAATACCAAACAAATAATCCTTCAATTGTCACTTCATCGCCAGGTTTAATTCCGGTTTGACCAAAAGTGCTATCATTTGTAAATTTATAATTACCACTTGATCCAGTAACTGATGATTGGTTTTTTGAACAACCATAAACATAAATATATCCAGTATCGTCTAATAAATCGAAATTGCCATATTTAGTATTCTTTGGCCATTGAGCGATTCCGGTCACACGGTATAAAGTTTTTGTATTAGACGCACCTTTGTTTTCCGCTATTAACTGAGAAATAGTGACTTCTTTTGCGTTCGCTGATTCACTATTGATTGATGTTGTGGTACTTGAACTAGAACTTGAAGAGCTTGAAGAACTAGTTTCAGTGGAAGTTTGACTGCTAGAGGATGAATTTGATGGACCTCCCATCCCCTTATTACAGCCACTTAAAATAGCCACACAAGCACTGATGAGCATTAATTTTACTAATTTATTCATATATTAAATATTCTAAACCACCAATTACATTAAGCAAGTTAATACTTTACGCGTTTTTCTTAATTATGTCTTTATTGGATCGTTTTTCTAATTTATAATAAATTAAGAATTCTATAAAGGAGTTATGTTTATGGCCATTAAATCAGATAAAAAAGGTGACGGCAAAGTTTATCACATTTCCAAAAACGAAGAAAAAGGTCTTTGGGAAATCAAATTAGCGAAAACAGGTAACGCTGCTGGTAAAGTCATTAAAACCTTTAAAACCAAAGCAGAAGTTGAAGCATACGCTGAACAATTATCATCAAATACTGGACGTACCGCTTGTGTCCATGCTTCTAAAGGCAAAAACAAAGGTAAAATCCAAAAATAAAAACTCCATAAAAAATAGTGCTTTACAACTAATAATTTCTTTGTTAAATTATTAAAGCAAACTTGAAGATAGGGGGTCCAAAATAGATGAGAGAAAAAGTTCTTTTAATTTGTGAAGATTGCCTCTCAAGAAATTATTCGACAACGATTAATAAAGAGACAAACAAGACTCCAAAACAGCTCAAGAAATATTGCCCAAAATGTGGAAAGCACACAATCCACAAAATTAGTAAATAGGAGGGAACCAATATGGGACTCAAATCATACGCAAAAGGTGTTGTTAAAGAAGGTAAACGTGTTCGTTGGCCAAAAAGAGATACATTAATTCCATCAATCGTCGTAGTGATTGTCATCGCTGCAGTCGCGGGATTAATTCTTTTTGCTGAAGACGCTGCTGGTAACCGTTTAATCAGTATTTTAAAAGAAGCATTTGAGAACTGGGGTGCATAATTATGATTGAAGATACAAAGAAAAGTTTTACAGATACAAATACCGACGTATCTGATAACAAAAGCGAAGGAAAATTAGGCGAAAAACAATGGTATGTGATCGCCACATATTCCACACATGAACGTCGTGCAGCTGATAATTTAGCTAAACGTGTTGAAACAATGGGATTATCGGATTTAATTTTCCGTATTGTCGTGGCAGAACAAGAAGTGCCAGTCATTTCGAAAACTGATGGTCTTCCTACTGGCAAAACAAGAATGAAAAATTTATATCCAGGTTATGTCTTCGTCGAAATGATTATGACTGACTACGCTTGGTATGTTGTTAGAAACACTCCTGGTGTCACTGGCTTCGTTGGTAGTTCTGGTAAAGGTACAAAACCATTCCCAGTGAGAAGAGAAGAAATTGAACCTGTTCTTAAGAGAATGGGCATGGTTGATCTTTCCATGTATGACCGTTATAAAGTTGGTGACGTGGTCAAATTAATCGCCGGTGCATTTGAAAATAGTGAAGGCGTCATTCTCGATATCAATCGTGAAACAGGTGCTGTTCAATTAGAAATCATCATGTTCGGTAATAAGAGTGTGATGGAAGTTGACTTCTCAGATATTGAAAAAGTCGATTATTAATTATCCAAATTAAAATAGGCAAGCACATTATCAATGCTTGCCTTTTAATATGTGTTCTTAAGCTTATTAAGCTATTTCCATATCCTTTAATAATAAATATTTAGGACCGTGATAATCTTTTAAAGTAGTTTCTTCTTTTGACAATTTTAGATGTTTTTTCAGCTCATTCATGTTTCCCGAAATAGAAAAACCAGTGACTGGAATTTCTTTTTCGCCGTCAAAATAATATCCTAAGCGAACTTCTCCTCCGACAAAACCAGAATTCTCTTCTAATTGAATGCCTGAGAATTTGACACATCTAATATAAGGCTGATTAATCTTAGAAATATCTAAATTTCCATTGGATACCTCTTTAATATATAAATTACCAGTTGGATGTTCTTCTTTAATATATTGGCCAAAGCGATTTGAACCATAACGATGTGTCAAAACACCATCCTTTAATATATTAATAGGAGTTAAAACCACCCCATCGTTATCGAAATGCGAAGAATAGAACGCTCCTTTATAATAAGGAATCATATTGATTGTTAATAAATCACCATCAATATCATCGCCTTGCATATTATCACCGATTTCGTGGCGATTAGTGTGTTGATGTTTTTTTATATAGTTTGCGTCGCTAGAAAAATATGATAATACTTCACTAACTTCCGCTTCTTGGATGATGACATCAACTTTTCCTTTAATTGATAAAGGAGTGGCTAAATAACGATCTTTAGCTTGTTTTAAAGCCTCAACGATTTTATTTTTTAAATCCAATAAATCTACATTTGAAATATTGATATATTCATATACTTCCACTTCTTTATTATCTTTTTCATAAGTTGGGATTAATTCAATACCAATACTTTGATGATGTTCCTCCAAATCTACACCGAAGGAATTAATAATTCTTTGGGTGGAATCATTGAAGAAAAATTCGGTGGCAGTGGAATAACAATGTTCATCTTTAACCGATATTGTTGTGTCGATTACTTCTTTGATGATTTTTTCGATATCACCTTCAAAGATATCGTCGTTTTCTTTAATTTCAACTACTTCCCTTTTTGGCAAATCATAATAAGGATTAAGTGAATTTAAAGCATTAGCAATCGCTTTATCAATATTTTCTAATAAAGATTCTTCATCATCATAAGGATAGACATTAAATTCATTTTCTCCTAAACTATCATCTTTCTTCATATAAATGGTGAGACTCACTTCATGATTTTCACTCACTCGGTTCATCTCCAATTTATCAAAGATATAAAATAGTTGTTTGGAAACAGATTTTCTTTCGTTGATTTTATAAGCGAAAATATTAGGTCTAAGAGCTAGACATTTTTTAATTAATTCAATCATCCTAATTTACACCTCGCTTTTAAATATGGACCACCGTCAGACACTGGCACCCATTCTTTATAGCCTTTTCCACAATGCCCAGCACCGATAACTTCGAAGTCTTTGGAAACCATGGAAATAGAATTAAGTAAATCTAAAACAAAGCCACTCATCACGACTGGAGCAACGATTTTACCCGTAAAAACCCCATCTTTTATTTCTCGACCATAACAAGCGGTGCATTGAATGTTCCAGTTTTTCGGATCTTCCATACCATTATTTGTTTGGAATAACATATAGCCATGTTTGATTGATTTAATCATATCTTCTAAATTATCATCCCCTGGTTCGAAAAAGGTGTTAGTCATACGTGTATATGCTTTTCTTTGAGTTGATTCTCTTCGACCATTTCCGGTCGCGTTAGATTTTAATTCATTCGCGGATACACTGTCACAAATCCCTGTTAATAAGATGCCTTCTTTGATGATTAATGTGTCATGGGCTAATACGCCTTCATCATCGAAAAAATAAGAGGCTTGTGATAAAGTGGAAGCCGCTCCATCGTGCATATTGACTAATTTTGATGCTACGCGTTTATTAATGTATTTACGCGCCTCTGCACGATGTTTAACAAACATATCCATTTCAACACCATGACCAAACGCTTCATGAGCGATAAGTCCAGTAATGCTAGGAGCGGTAATAATATCATAGACTCCTGGTTTAATGTTGGTTGAAGATAATAAATCGATGGCTAATTGAGCGTTATCTTTTAATTGTTCTTTCGCCTTTTGCATGCAGGTTTCTAAATTGTTATAAGCATAAGTCTGATAAACAGACTGCATGTTATTTTCATCCTTTGATGCAATGTAAACCATAATGTTTGACCACGAATAATTTTGGGTGAGATTACGATTTCTTGACATGAAGAATGATGAGACTTCAAAACATTCATGCAATAGTTGAGCAAAGACGATTCTTGGATCGTAATTTAATAATTCTTGACGATATTCTTCTAAGAAATTTTGAATTTCTTGATCGGTAAAATCTCTTCCTTCCTTATTTCGGACAAAATTTTGAACTAGTGGTTCGTCTTTAAGGACTGTTTCTGGCATTAATTTTGCTTCGATGTTAGATGCTAGATTAGCTTCTTTATCTATTTTATTGATTAAATCAGGAATGTTATTTTCATTGATTTCCACAAATGAATATTCCACATAGTTTTTGCCATTAAAAACACGAGCGACAAAACCATATTCTTTTTCTCTAGTATCGCCGATACGATTGCTATCTTTTATACATATGATAGTCTTTCCTTTGATTTGTTTACCAAGAATAGAAGCGTAAGGATATTTTTCCAATAATTTTTCTAATAATAATTGGCAATATTTCTTTCTTGATAATAATTGTTTAGAAAACATTTTTTCTCTCCTTTCTTTTTATAAAAATGCGCATGAAGTTTTATATTGTTCATGCGCATCAATCAACAAATTATTTAATTCTTTTTTTCACATTAATTCCTTCACGGAAATTTTTGATATCTTTAGTTGTACCGACCACAAACACTGTGTCATCTGGTAATAAAGAATCAAATCCACCCGGGACAAAACTCTTACCATTTCTAATGATTAACACGATGGAAACACCATATTTATTTTTGGTATCTAAGTCCTTTAACATCGTTGGTACAAATCCAGGATGAATGACAATTGATACAACAGAATATTTACCATCGAGCTTATAGAAATCCTTATAATCTTCATTACCGAGGCGGTTCGCTAATGCAGCACCAGCGGCTTTTTGCGGAGTAATTACTTCTGTCGCCCCAAGTTTTTTCATAATTGGGACATAATAATCATCATCGACACGAACGATAATTTGTTCCACGCCTAATTCGCGGAGAATAACCGTTGTTAATACTGAAGCCTCTTTATTAGAACCATAAGCAACAATTGCTGCATCAATATCTTTTATTCCTAATTCTTTTAAAGCCGCTTCATCTGTAGAATCAGCCACAAAGGATGTTGGAAGGTGATTAGATACTTTTCTAATAGCTTCTTCATCACTGTCAATCGCGATGACATCCATCCCATTTTCAATTAATTCATCGACCACTGCGCGACCGAATTGACCTAAACCGATAACCGCAAATGATTTTTTTGCCATAAATTCAACTCCTATCCGATGAGGAAATCTTCTTCCACATATTGATAGTGGATATTCTCATCATTTTTATTCATGTTGATTTGGAATAATTGTAAGAATGTCATTGGACCTAAACGGCCTAATAACATAAGTAAGCATATCACAATTTTACTTCCCAGCGATAGTGATGGTGTTATGCCAGTTGATAAACCAACTGTCCCCATCGCTGAGAATAATTCAAAAGTAGTCGCTGTTGCTTTATCTGTATTAATTGCGAATACTGTATTTCTTTCAAAAGACGAAATAGCGACAAACGATATTATTAAGAAAAATAAAGATGTAAAGACAAGAGACATTGCCTTAACAATCATATTCGTACCATATTCTCTTTTAAAGGCCACAACATGACGACCCTTGAAATAACTAAACATCGCTAAAACAATCATAAAAATCGTCGTAGTTTTAATACCACCAGCAGTTGATAATGGAGAACCACCAATGAACATTAATAAGCAGCTAAACACCTTTCCACCTACGGATAAATTATCTTGGTTGTAGGTTGCAAAGCCAGCAGTACGACAAGTGACGCTTTGGAACAAGCATTCAAAGAAATTCATATTGTGATTTATTAATCCTTCACTAACAAACAGGACTAATGTTCCACCTAATAATAATACCCCGGTAGTGGACAGCACAATTTTGGTAAATACACGCCACTGATTTGGCTTTTTAAAAGTGAATAATTCTAAGATAACCAAGAAGGAAATTCCGCCCATCACGATCAAGACCATAATTAAGGTACATAAATAATAATATGCCCAACCATTTCCTAAAGCATCCATAAATGGATTACCAACACCAGTGACTAATGATGTCGCTCCAAAAATATCAAATCCAGCATTATTAAATGCGGATACAGAAATAAATAAAGAACTCCATAATGCTTTTAAAGGTTCATGAGGATAAACATGGAAGAAAACCGGTAAACCAATTATAAAACCAATCGCTTCACAGCTAAAAGAAATAAGTATTAATTTACGTACAAATTTCACGACATCAGCAAAGTTTGTTGATCCGACCATTTGTGATAATAAATAACGATTTTTGAACTGCAATTTCGATTTGAATAAAGTAACAATAAAGGTTAAAACTGTAACGAAACCAAGACCACCAATTTGAATCATCATTAAGACAACTAATTGGCCAAAGAATGTTAACTCATTACCTATACCAGTAGAGTATGTGCATAATCCTGTCACACAAGTCGCACTAGTCGCGGTAAAAATCTCATCAATAAAATTACCCCATTGTCCATTTGTGTGAGAGAAAGGTAAACATAAAAGACCTGTTCCTAACAATATCACAGCAACAAAGGATAAAATAACTAACACATAAGGGTTGATAGAATGTTTTTTTGTTTTCATCTTTCCACCATTGTAAACGATGCAAGTATTATAAATCTAACGAAAGAAAAAGTCTAATAAATCCAAATTATTAATAATTTGCTTATATTTTTTATTCAAATATTCCCTTTATTTGCGCATTAATAGCATTTTTTTAAAATAGTTCTTGCGCTTACGTTTATACGTATGATAGATTAATTAAGCACGTTGCCTTGCATACGAGAGTGCATTACACGTGCATATCGTGGAAGAGTGGCGATTTCACTCAACAAAACCACGACACTGAACAAATCTAGAAAATAGGAGGAATTGTCACGTGAGTAAAAAAATCGCAAAAGTCGTGAAGATGGAACTCCCTGGTGGTGAAGCAAAACCAGGTCCAAAACTCGCATCTGCAAGCGTTAACATGGCGAAATTCTGTACAGACTTCAACGCCAAGACCGCTGATAGAAAAGGCGAAATCGTTCCTGTCGTTATCACAGCTTTCGAAGACAAATCATTCGAATTTGTCATCAAGACTTCTCCAGTTGCAGGTCTTATCTTAAAAGCAGCTGGTGTTCAAAAAGGTGGTGCCCAAGGTAGAAAACAAATCGTTGGTAGCATTACTCGTGAACAACTTCGCCGAATCGCGGAGTACAAATTACCAGACTTAAACAGCAATGACATTGATGCTGCTA
>JAXERM010000044.1:0-9399 GCA_034116505.1 Bacilli bacterium | reverse complement strand
ATCGGAAAAGAATTTGACAATATCAACGTGATTAAATTTTTCTAATATTGGATTTACGAATTCCTCATGATTATATTGAGAATCAATCGCGGAATTATTGGCAAAATTGCATCTTCCATTTCCAGTTATCATCACTTTTTTAAGAATTTGATGACTTTTTTCAATAATATGCACGTTTAAAGAAGGGTCGTTTTCCTTTAATAAAATAGCTAAAAAGCAGCCAGAAAAACCACCACCAATAATGTAAATATCTTTATCTTTTTTCATATTTAATATTCACAATAAAGGAATTATTTCCATTTACTTTTCCAACAATACATTCTGGATTTTCTCTATTAGAATAAAAAGATACTTCATCTCCAGCACGTATTTCTTTTTCATAATTAATTAAAAGATTTTTAATTGTGTTTTCTTTATAAAAAGTAACAGGATGAGTGTCGACAAAATATTCGACATATCTCGTATTATTTAAATGTCCATTTAAATCAATATCGCTATAACGGACATTGCGGTTTTCTACAAAAGATAGATTATCATCTAATGCACATTTTTTTGGCATTTCTAATTCCCAATCATAATGTTCGGTAGGTAACATAACATTTGGAAATGGATCCATCACTATTTTTCGAGTATTAGAATCTATTACCGCCCAACAAGTAGAAGCTTTAATTAATGGATTATCATTTTCGTCCACTAAAACGAAATAACGCGGGAAAAAGATTCTTAAATTATCACCAGGATAAGTTTTAATCGTTACATGGTCTAAATATTTGGGCAATTTAATCACTTCGACTTGTGTTCTAGTAATAACCCAATTTCGGCCAATATCCATTGTCTTATTTTTTCCAATTCCTAATTGTTCGGCATGCTCAGTCGCGGCATCTTGCATCATTAAAAAGAATACCGACATTTTGAGATCTAAATTGCTATCGACATCACTAGGACCTAAAAGATATTTCTTTTCAAACATATAAATATCATACAAACTTTTTAAAGTTTGTCAAATTACGACGGTGAATAATCTAAATAATAATAACAATAACCATTAAATGCACCTACGGAATAACAATCAGAAAAAGTACTGCCGTTAATACTGTCAATCGGGTCATAACGGTAAAACATCGTCAAAGTTCGAGGTGTAGAAAAATCTATTTCTTGTTTTATAGTTATGGGGTTTTCACGATGGTCATGCGTGTTATCTACACCACTATAACCAGCGATATAGAAATATAAAAACCAGGTCACAGTGCCTTCGCATTTTGTGTATCTTTCATTTAAAGTAACTTCGACGCTAAAATCGATATAATCTAATACATTACTTCCCGGGTTATTCGCATGGAAGGTTGCTTTTGTATTCTCAAAATCAAGACCATCAATTGGGGAAAAATCTTTTCTTTCTTCTACTTCTGTCACCACCATATTTAAATAAAAATAAGCACAACTTTTTGGATAATTTGGATCAATGACTTTTAATCGACAATCATATTCCCCAACTTCATTCAAAGAATAATCTCCCGAATCATATTCAATTAAAGAAGTTATGTCGTTTCCGTCATATGATTTTGCTTTTATACCCCAAGAAGTAAAATCTAAATTTTTATATTTATAACGCGGAATTTCGATTTCTCCTCTTGTCGCGATTGAATTATTAAATAGAAATGTCGGACTATATTTACTCATCGTATTAAAATCATATTCTAATGTTGTTTTATTACCGGATTCATCAATAAAAAGAGATATAGATACATGCGTCGTTCCCGTACTAACAACTTCGAATAGATTATATATATCAGTCATTTTAATCACATCAGGATTAGAAATATTTATTTCTAAAGAAGCGTTTGTTGGCACAGTTTTAATCGGGAAATAATATTTATTTCCAACACGATATTCATCCGCATTACTATTTTTTTCTACTTGTCTAGCAATTGTTCTAACATTAATTTCTTCTTCAAGAATAAAATCGCGATATCGGGCTTTAAGTGTGGCTTGACCATCATTTTTAGGAATAATTGTTCCCACACTATCGACAGTAAAAATATCACTATTAGAGCTTTTCCAAGAAACACTAGTAGGGTTAATAATTGTTTGATTTCCACTTTGATAATGCAAAATAAAATCATAATGCCCACGGTAATAATCATTAGTGAAGAAATATTGTTTAGAATATGGTCTATCCTCATGATTTCTCACTAATTCTGCCGATATTGGTTCATCATATGAAGTAGAAGAAGAGCTAGGCACCTTCGTCGAACATGAACAAAGTAGTATTGAGTAGGCACATAATAAACGATAAATAATCTTTTTCATTACTTTAATGTTAACAAAGTTTTTGTTTTAGCCAAAATAAAAACTATGCCTTATAGACAAAGCCCACGGCATAGTTTTTAAAAATATTATTCTTTTTCTTGTTCTTCTAATTCGCGTGAAGCTTCTCTTTGTTCTTCGACAAAGTTTCTTGCTTCTTTTTCCATATGTTTTGTCACTTTGATATCGGATTTAGAAGGTTGATTAATTACGACTTGATCATAGCTTAAATCGAAGCCATTTTTCACGAATAATTGACGGTATTCTCTTAATAAATCTCTTTGTACTTGATAACGATCTTCTTCTTGGCACTTCGCCACTAATTTAATCGCCACATTAGATGGTCCATAACCAGAAACACCTTTATAATATGGACCTTCAACAATCGCTGGGATTGTTTCTTTAAATGTTTCTAAATGATCTTTGATTAATTTTTCGACAAATTCTAATGGAATATCATAGCCGAATTCACAATCGACAACCGCTAAAGAGAGTTCTCTAGATAAGTTGACAACATTTTTAATATCTGAGTTATTGATGATTTTGATATTACCGGCACAGTCTAAAATCTTTGTCGCTCTAATACCAATTTCGCTTACTGTTCCTCTAAAGTCATCGATTGAAACAATTTCTCCGACTGAATATTCATTTTCAAAAATAATGAATACACCAGCAATAATATCAGCGATTAATGATTGAGCACCTAAACCAACGATTAATGTGAGAACACCAACGGATTCCCATATCGCGGCAGTATTAACACCAAATGCTTGTAAAATTAAGAAGATTAATGCAATTGCAGCACCATATTTAATAATGCCATCTAATAAAGTAATAATCGTTTTCGCTCTATTAGATTTTTGCATAATCTTATGGAAGGCTAATCTTAATAATTTTGATAGAGCCAAGATAACAACAATCAATATTATTGATTGAATAATTGTCTTAATGTGTGAAGAAAAAGCTTGTGGAATCAAAGAAATGTCCCATACATTTTCCTTAACCCAATTACCGATCGGACTTGTCGGTGCCGCAGCTTCAATGATGATACCGGCGATGAATAAAGTAATTACTAATCCACCTAACACCAAACCGATAATTGATAGTACCTTTCTGACTTTGCTATTTTGTTTTGAGTTATTCATAATGTCTTCCTCCTATATCTC
The DNA here is from genome assembly GCA_034116505.1 of Bacilli bacterium. Classification (GTDB taxonomy): domain Bacteria; phylum Bacillota_I; class Bacilli_A; order RFN20; family CAG-826; genus RUG13091. Next base: position 5,926 of record JAXERM010000044.1, on the reverse strand, counting down.
AATAACCGAGACAACTAACTCATAATTTCTATTGCCTTTCAATGTAATTAACGACGCTAAATTATCGTAATTAGATTGATAATCACTAACCATTAATGTCACCTCATTAACATGCACTTCATTCATAATTGTTAAATGATATTCTGATGAATAATTGCTTTCAAAGGATTCAAAGTTATATTCCACTCCATCAACTTTAATATAATCAATGAAATAGATTAAGCTATTACTGTCGTTATAAATACTGAATAAAGTTTTTTCTGTTGTCACCGAAGTTTCAACCTTCACTCGATCGGTATAATTTTTAATCGTGCCAGAAGGAGTGGTTTTTTCACAAATATAAGTGACATTGTTATACATTAATTCATAGCGATATTCGAAAATATAATCAGTAAATGGAATGTTTTCTATGATCGCATATTTGTCTTCAACATAACAATCATAACGATTAGTGTATGTTTTTTCTTCTGTCGCGCTATCGTCGGAAACGCTTGAATATATCATTGCATTAAAACTAATGTTTGGATTATCTATTTTCACAAAACTACAATCGCGATAAATATTTATTGTGCCATCATCATTATATGTGACCACCGCGTCATATGGAGATACGCAGTTACTAAATGGAGAAGCATAATTCATATAAGCATCAACTGGATTAATAGTGACGGATATATTATCTAAATAAACTTCACCATTCTCGTTCAAAATAGAAATACTTAATGTTGTGCTTTCTCTATAAGGAATGGTGTTGACAAATACATTTTCACTAATAGGATTACTGATATTAATCGATCCATCATCATTTCTGATATTGATTGTGTAATCATTTGGTAAGGTGTAAGAAGATTTAATATAGCCACTAACATAGGGTGGAATTTCTCCGAAAATTGGTGAAATATCAATACTCGCGCCTTCAAAAGAATATGAATATGATAAATCGATGTTACTAAAAGTAAATGTCTTATGTTTAATCTCGACGAAATCGACAAAATCTAATCTAATCGTCATATTGGTTAAACCATATTCATTTGGATTTGGATCAAAAATGATCGTGCCACTTTCTTTCATTTCAGTAACGACATATTCACCAATTACTTCATTATTGTTTTCTAAATTGATATTCATCGAAGCTTGTCCATAGTCATAATTCATCAAACAACGATAATCGACAAAGAAATATTGACCATTAAATTGCACTTCACCAATCGTCACGATTGGATTAGTGATGAGTTTCCTGTCTGTTTCATAAGTGGCTAAAATATGCTCTCCATCGCGGAAAGAAGCTACTTCTTGATAAATCAGCCTTAAATTTCCTAAATTCTGATCACCGATAATCTCAAAATACGCATCGCCCTTTCCTTGATAATTAGAAAGAATTTGATTATTGTCGTCAACTAAATCGACATGATATGAATAATTATCGTAATCAGAAGTAAAATTCGTCTTTAATTCAATTAATACACTATCGTCTTTATAAGTAATATTTGTTTCATCGATACCTTTTTTATCAAAAGATGCGAGATAAACGTCTTGGTTCTCGTTATAAGCGATATGTTCACTGGAATAAGTAGTGATATTGACATTTTCTTCATTGATATAACCCATATTGAAAGTAAATGAGGCAATACCATATTCAACCTCAGTATTAATAATAAATGTGTAATTAGAATCATCATCGTGAGGTATAAAAGTGATTGGAGCGTCTATCATTTCACTTAGATATGCGCCATCACTAGAATAAGTAGAGAAGAAAGCGAAAAATTCATATTGATCATCGTAATTAGTGGTTATACCACTGATGGAGACAGAGAAAGGAGTAAAGGAAGGACTGATGCTACTTCCATCGATTTCTAATGGTTCATGTTCTTCGATAATCGGTGGTTCTTCTTCATAACAATTAGTTTCCATATAATAAGAATATAGACATGAATATTCTCCATTCATTTCACCAAGAACATAAAAATATAAATGTTTAGATCTTAAATCCATCATTTGGTCTTTGAAGAAATGTTGATCATCTAACATTTCATTCATAAACAAAACATCATTCATAGAAGAATAATCTTGTTGTTCGCTAGAACAAACATATAAAACAGGTGTTTCAACTTGTTGATAATAATCTGATAAATAAAAAGAATATGATAAGGAATAAGATAATTCATCATCGCTATATACAAGATATGTATTTTGTTCATCAAGAATCATTTTCGGATTCTTCTCAGATGTCGTTTTAAAAGAATCTTTATAATATGAAGTGGTTTCATCCACCGTATTGCTATTACTTATTAATTCATAAGAATAAGAGGTATTGATATTGAGATTAGGGAAAAGATATCTTTGTGAACCTGACCTTACCTCATATTCATATTTTTCTTCGTTATTTTTATCGTTATAAACAAGTAAAGAAAAATCTTTACTAGTTAAAGAAGATACTTTTTCTTCACTTTCGATAATCTTATCAATATCGACTTCAATCACTGAATAATTGTTGCCGATTTCACGATTGATGTATTTACCAATATTAGTAAAGACCGCTCCTCCGACACCAACTGAAATAATGATAACCGCACCAGTGACAACGACAGAAGAAGTTGCTCCACTAGCGGCCGCAACGCTTTCACTCACCGCGTGAGCGGAATTAGAAGAAGTGGTTTTTACTTTATCCAATAAATCTTTATTATCACCTTCGCTTCTTTCATTTTTTTGAATAGAAGAAGAGGTACTAGTTTCTTGAATAGGAACGATTTCTAACGGGGGATTTTTATTTTCCGACACTAAAAATTGTTCAGCTTTAAATATAGCCTGTTCACTAATGGCCTTATTTTCATCTTTAGGTCGATAAAATTCGCCTTTATCCACGTATTTCATGCTTAAATATTATATGAGTGAAAAATTGATTACAAATAGAATGTTAAAAAACTATTATTTTTTAAAAATATTTATTTCTTTCTAATGATTTAATTGTTCGATGATTTGGGTTTTTCTATCTTAAAAAATTAACCCGCAAAGCATTAGCCTTGCGGGTATTGATATTATTAATTTAAGACTTCAATTGTCCACTACTTCTATTTGTTTGATTGCTATTTCATTGCCTGTCAAAAGAAAGGTTTTTTCACTGCCACAAAAAGGGCATATTTTACCGTGAGCCACGGTTGGATAATCCTTGTTACAATTCTCACAATGCGTGACGGCTTTAATCTTTTCGATATATAGTTTAGCGTCTTTGAGCACTACTTCCTTTTTGACAGCCCAATTCCAACAATCTTCGAAATAATAAGGTATTACGGTAGATACTTCGCCTATTTCGATTGTGACGGAGTTCACCCTTTTCACGTTGTTTTCTTTAGCTATTTCATTGACCTGTTTGATGCAATGAAACACCACGCCCAACTCGTGCATTAGTTCTTATTCTCCGTTTTCTTCTCAAATTCTTCTTTTCTCTTTTTAATGAATTCTCTATCAGCTTCATCCTTCTTAGAGAAGAGAATCTTAACTGCACGCTTAGCCATATTCGGTAAAATCTTCTTAAACTTGTCTTCGGCAACCACCATCTTCGAAGCCTCAGGGTGATCGCGGTGAAGCGTAATTGCGTCAAACTTACACTTAGTAGTGCAGAGACCGCAACCGATACATCTATTTACATCTACAATGGTTACGCCACAGCCCAAGCATCTCGATGTTTCTATCTTGACTTGCTCTTCGGTGAGTGTCTTGTGCGCATCTTTGAAGGACTTAGAGTCGATACTTTCGTCCATACCCGCTTCTTGACGTGAAGAATTATCATAGCTCTCTACCTTGATATCGTCGGTATCGATTTGAATAAATTGTCTTCTATTTCTACCAATCGTCATATGACCATGTTGCACGTAACGGTGCAAAGACTCAGCAGCCTCATGCCCTTGTGCAATCGCGTCAATGGCAAACTTAGGTCCCGTAAATACGTCACCGCCGACGAAGATATCTTCCTCAGCCGTTTGATAGGTCAAGGTGTCCGCAATAGGTCCGTTACCTCTACCAAATTCAACCTTACTGCCTTTGAGCAAATCGCCCCATACGATAGTTTGACCTACAGCAAAGATTACGTTGTCACAAGCAACTGTTTGAGTTTCGTTCTCGTCATATACAGGATTAAATCTATGATTTTCATCAAATACAGATAGGCATTTTTTGAACACCACTGCTACTGCCTTACCGTTTTCAACGACGACTTCTTTTGGTCCCCAACCGCAGTTAATGGTAACACCATCCTCTTGGGCCTCTATGATCTCTTCGTTAGAAGCAGGCATAATGTCACGAGTTTCCAAACAATACATAGCCACTTCTTTTGCTCCTGAACGGACAGATACTCTAGCTGCGTCGATAGCAACGTTACCGCCACCAATGACTATTGTCTTGCCCTCTACAGCATAGCCACCGCAATTGGCGACTTTGAGGAAGTCAACGGCAGTTGTTACGCCTTCGGCGTCACTACCGACAACGTCAGGTTTTTTGCCGCCTTGACAACCGATAGCCACGTAGAAAGCCTTGTACCCTTCGGCTCGTAGTTGGTCAATAGTGATATCCTTGCCTACTTCTACACCGCATTTTATCTCTACGCCCATCTCTCTCATTATATCTATTTCGGCGTCGATTACGTCCTTTTCAAGTTTATAAGAAGGGATACCATAGGTAAGCATACCACCAGGTTTTTCGTTCTTTTCAAATACAGTTGGATAATATCCCATTTGTGCTAAGTAATATGCGCACGAAAGTCCAGCAGGTCCACCGCCGATGATAGCAATCTTTTCTTTCCATCGTCCTAAATTGGATGCCACTACGATATCAGGCACATATCTATGTTCGGCGTGTAAATCTTGCTCAGCAATAAATTTCTTAACTGCGTCAATCGACACTGATCTATCAATCGTGCCACGAGTACAAGCGTCCTCACAGCGGCGATTGCATATTCTTCCGCACACTGCTGGGAATGGATTTTCCTTTTTGATAAGAGCTAATGCCTCTTTGTACTGGCCTTGTGAAGCTTTTTTGAGATAGCCTTGTACTGCAATATGTGCAGGGCAAGCTGTCTTACAAGGGGAAGTTCCTGTATCGTGACAGTTGATTCTATTTTTGTCACGATAGTCCTCATCCCACATATGTTTACCCCACTTGAATTTGTCAGGTAGAGGTTGTTTTGGATAAGTTACTTCACTGCCATTAGACTTACAAAGTTTTTGTCCGAGTTTTAATGCTCCAGCAGGGCAATATTCTACGCACTGACCGCATGCTACACACTTTTGTTTATCAACGTGCGCACGATATGCTGATGCAGACATGTTTGGCGTGTTGAAAAGTTGTGATGTACGTAGCGCATTACAAATCTTGACGTTGCAATTACATATTGCAAAAATCTTGTTTTCACCGTCAATGTTGGTAACTTGGTGCACGAAACCGTTATCTTCGGCCCTTTTCAAAATCTCCATTGCTTCATCGTAAGTGATATCGTGACCTCTGCCCGTTTCACGACAGTAGTCAGCCATATCTCCAACGCCGATACACCAATCTTGATAATCATCTGCGCAACCTTCATCAAGTTTTTTTCTACCGTAACGGCAGGAACAAATCGATGCGCCGAGATGTCCTTCATATTTTTTTAGCCAATAGGATATATGTTCTATATCCATAGTGGTGTTTTCCATGGAAATCGCCTTTTCGACAGGAATGACGTGCATGCCTACTCCGGAACCACCTGGTGGAACCATTGCAGTAACGTGCTCTAGTGGCAAAAATGTCATACGTTCAAAGAACATCGCAAGTTCAGGATGTTTGTCCATGAGTTTGGTGTTCATGTTGGTATATTCGGCAGAACCCGGAACGAAAAGAGGCACCCAATAATGTCTATCCTCTCGATTGTATGTAGTGCCAGGGATAGGTCCGTCCTTAG
>JAXERM010000043.1:0-4714 GCA_034116505.1 Bacilli bacterium | reverse complement strand
GATCGTTAATTAATTTTTGCATTAATTTATCATTGAATGATTGATAATGTGGGCAATAAGATAACATGCCGTATAAAGTACCGTTGTTTCTTTCTTTATCAATTTTAGAAGGACTACCAACGATATAAATAGTGTTTTGGGCTCTAGTTAAAGCAACATAGAATAAACGAACATGTTCATCAATTTCATCTTGATTAGAAATATTTAATAAAGTTTCTAACAAAGTTTTCTTATAAACAGGTTGCATGACTTCTTCGCCGTCTTTATCTACTATTTTTTGATCAAGAGAGAATTGATAATTTCTTAAAATAATGCCAAAATCATCAGAAAATACATAATCGGGCTTATCCATATTACTTCCCGCACTATAATGATTATCACTATTAGGGAGATAAACGATTTTTCTTTCTAAACCTTTTGAAGCGTGAATGGTCATAAAATCTACCGCATCATCAAGTTGAGTTTTATTTTCCATATCGATTTTTAAGGAATTAGTTTTGACCGATTCATAAATTAAGACAAAGTGTTCTAATCCTTCAAATGCGTGATGGACATTATTGACCATTTGATAAATGGAATCAATCTTTTCCATATTCCCATTAATGTCACCAATTCGATATAGTTCTTTGGTCACATTAAATGTGTTAAGCAAATCTAAAAATAAAGATGGGAATGTTGCTTCTTTATTACGAATAATAAATTGTTCAATATCTAGATATAAAGGATCATTTTTATATGTATCATGGTAGATTAATGAGAATAATTTCTCGTCATCATATCGATAAGCATAGCTTCTAGCAATAGACATGAATAAATGTTTTTCATCATAATCTTCTTTTAAACCCATCTTCCCTGCGATTAAGGTGATAATCGATTCAATTAAGATATAAGGATCTAGTTCTAATAGATCGGTTTTGTTACGAATATTAAAAGGAATATGATAACGATGAAAAGCTTCTTCATAGATATGCCCTTTTGTGGCCACTCTGACTAAGATACAGAAATCGTTATAACGGCAAGGTCTTATCTGTTTGACATTTTGATCTTTATTTTTAAGGAAATATTCTTTCTTTTTTTCTAATGCTAATTTTTCTTCTTGGTTATTAGTTAAAAAAATTAAATGATCCAAGTCTTTAATCTTATCATCGATATATTCATTATTTTTTGTAACATAATCTAATAATTGTCTTTTTTGGTTGTTTAAAATCTCTATTTCTTTTTCATTATTAGAACGGTTTATCTTTTCTTCAATCTGGACAATTTGGTCTTTAATAGCGACTTTATATTCTTTGTCATAAACTAAATAACCGGTATTAATTTTGGTTAAAATATCCGCAATTATTGCTTTTATTTCACTAATTCTGACCTCATTAGTGTTTTTATTAATATCGGTAGGGATAATTCTTTTTACTCCAAAATTATCGTAATATAAACCATATTGATCGGTTGATTTATCGTATTGAAGTTGTTCGATATTTTTTGTGTAATCAATCCCACCATTATTCACTTTCATATAATTTAGGAAGATATAATTGATATCGTTAATTAATTTAGGACCGCTACGATATCCTTTATTCATCCCAATCACTTCAGCGTCAATATCGTTTTCGTATTTTTTTAATCTATTATTGAATAATTCCACTTTTGAATTTCTAAATAGATAAATTGATTGTTTAGGATCTCCCACTGCGAATAGATGGGCTCTAGTAGATTTTCCATTTTCGTCAATATAAGGAGTGGTTAAAGAATCTAAAACCATTTCTTGTAAATCATTTGTGTCTTGATATTCATCGATCATGATGAATTTATAGGTTTTTCTTAATTCTTCTTGAACGATAGAATATTTAGGGTCAGTCAATAACTCTAGCGCCTTATTCGCAATATCATTAAAAGAGAATAACGAAGAACGATTCTTATATTCTTCCACTCTTTTGTCTAATTCTTTGACGATTTCAATGATTAACGCAATATCATCTTTAAAACTCAAAAATTGTTGATAATATTGTCCGTTCAAATTAGGATCTACATCTAATAATTTATTAAGGACACAGTTATCTGTACGGAAGATTTTATGTAATCTATCTAATACTTCTTTAGTTTGATCGTCTTTTTTTGCTCGTGGGTCTTTCTCTTCATGTAGTTGATAAAAGGTTTTGATGAAAATAGAAAAATCATCAATTTCTAAGAAAGATTTAATCTTTTGATAATATTCTTGGCAAAATTCATTATTAGTAAAATTAAAACATGAATAATCAAAATCACGATTATTAAGATTATCGATATCCGCTTTAATCGCATCGATGTTGTTATTAGTTATATCGTCATAATGTTGATCAAAAAAATAAATATTGATCAATTCCTTAATCACTAATTGTTTACATTCATCCATTAACCCTTTTATCGCGCGGTTAAAATTATTTTCATTAAGGAATTTTTCTTCATAATGATTTAAGAAATCATCTTTATCTTTCTTTAAATATTTATTAATTCTTGTATAGATGTCATAAATGACTTTTTTAGTATTATCGTATCCTTTTAAATTATATTTTTTTATTGTTGCAATAAAGCGACTTTGTTTTTCTTCTTCAAGAAAATATTCTTCTAAGATATCCACTAGGATTTTATTGGCGATGGCTGCAATCACTTTTTCATCACTAACATTAATCTTGCTAGAGATGTTTAATTCACTAGCGTATTTCTTCACTAATTGTTGGCAAAAAGAATCAAATGTTTGAATATGACAAGCATTCATTTGATCAAGCAAATCTAATTTACCTTCACTCTTAAATACTTTAATGATGCGGTTCTTCATCTCATAAGCGGCATTATCAGTAAATGTTAACACTAATAATTCACTCGGTTTGATACTAGAGGGAATCATGTAGGCTACTTTATAAGATAAAGTTCGAGTCTTACCACTACCCGCAACCGCAGAGATGATCACATCTTTATCATAAGGAGAAAGAATGGCTTTACGTTGCTGTTCATTAAATGTTGATAGATCCATCATTATTCTCCTTTGATTGTTTTTCTTTATATTCTTTTTTCTTTTGTTCAAAATGTTGTTTTATTTTATTAGAATAATCAACACTATCGGCTTTTTTATTCACATAACAAACATTAGAATAAGGACAATATTGGCAGTTTAAATCCTTATGATCTTTAGCGATTTGTTTATCTAAATCATGTCTTTTTGCAGGGGCAATTGGAAATTGATTATCTTTAATTAAATTGATGATATTAATAAGTGCCTCTTTTGTGTCTTTTGTTAAATCTAAAAGCGTGTAGCCTATTTGTTCTTTATCAATTATTATTTCGTCATTTTCAATATAATAATCATATTTAATTAAATCACCGCCAGTACTTTTTATCGTTCCTGCCTTGGTGAATATATTTTTATCAACAGAATTTAAATAATTATCTTCTTTTAAAGCTAAACCAACAAATCTCATCGCTGATTTTATTGATTGCTCTGTAATCGTACCTTTAATATTTGTAATATCCGCGTAACCATTACAATAGACATGGTTGATATAAAATCCCCCGAATTCATATTCATCTATGAGTGATTTGTTATTATCGGTGTTCAAAGCATAATAATAAATAGGTAATTGGACCGATTTACCCAAGATGATTTCTTTAAGATTAAAAGATTCGTTCCCAGTCTTAAAATCCACAATCGAATAATATTTATTACCGCTACTATTTTTACTAAAGATCACGCAGTCGATTTGACCTTTAAAATAATATGTTTGATTTGTTTTTTCATCAATTAAAGAGAAAGAAACATTTTGTTCGTGTAATGTCTTTTCAATATCGGTGATATTAGTTCGAATATTATTTCTTAATATTGGAATTAATGTTTGTAAATAATGATGATAAATTTCTAAATTCGCTAGATCTTTTTTCGGTACGTCAATACCTTGTTTTTCATAATAACGAATATATGCTTCTTTTGCTTTTTTAAAGCTTTCTTCAAAATCAAATGTAGGAGAAAATATATCTTCCATCATTTTATGGATAAATATACCGCGTGACATATATGAATAATCATCTAATTTATTAGGAATTAATTTATTTAAATAATACTTAAATGGACAGCTAATATATGTTTCAAGATTAGTGACATGATAAGTATTATTATTAAATAGATCTTCTGTATTAGAAATATGATGATATGAATGATCATAAGAATTGATTTCGTTGTGTTGCCCATGATCAAATACTAAATCGTATTGAATGGAATGAATAATAGAAGAAGCGATAGAGGTATAAACACCATCATTATTAAAATCAATGTATCTAACTATATCTTTTTTCTTTAACCCATTAACGCATATTTCATCAAGGATATCCGCATCATAAATTTTATCAGATAGATGCCTTAATACGCGTGAAATCACACTAAAAGTGCCATATTTTAAATAATTTCGCTTCTTTTGTTGGTCCACTAAAGAGTTGATATAACTAGGATTAACCCAGAAATATTTATCACCATCATGTTTAAAAGATTCATAGATTTTATCGTTGATATATTTATCATCTTTCGCGGTCTTATAAAACACACCATGTTCGAAATTAGTAACATAAACATCACTACGAGGATTGATAATAAAATCAGTAGTAATTTTAATACCTAATTTTTCATTGTCTTGATTAACACTGATGTCATCTAATATTTCTAATAAATTATGGTAGCTATAATTAAAATCAT
>JAXERM010000042.1:0-21597 GCA_034116505.1 Bacilli bacterium | reverse complement strand
GTACGATGTATTGTTAAGATAATTCATTGTGACTGTGTAATTTCCAGCTTCGTTAACAACAACATTTTTATCACTAATGAAAGTCATTTTTCCTTCATGTGAGAAAGAATAAGAATTAATCCGAACTTTTCCTAATTTAGAATGAATTTTCCATTCATCGCTTTGAGCAAATGCAGCCATATTAGCGGAAAATTCATAAGGATTATGTTCATTTTTCGCCATTGTGATGCGTTTATCTAGAACTTCATCTACGCCATTATAATAGGATAAATACCATTCTGCTTCAGAAATGCTAAAACCATAGCTCTTATCGCCATATGCGGCGACATTATCATCTTTAATTGTAATGATGTATTTTCCAGCTTCATTAACTTTAAAATTGCCACCATCAGCTTGCGATAAATATGTACCAATACCGCCGCCTGTGTTACCGCCATATCCGACCCAGTCAGTACCGTTACAAATTTTAAATTCTTCGTTGGCTTCTAATTCTATTTCTAATAAATAATAAGCCTGGCCATTAGCTTCGGTATAGACTAATGGGTATTCATTTTGAGCCCAATTGTTTCTTGTACCTAATAAGTACCATGTTTCATCGCCTGCTCCTTTTGTGGCTTTTGCAGGTAAAATAGAATTATTTGCGCTAATAGCAAAACCAGCTATCAAAGAAGCTGATATTCCAAGTGCAAAAAAGACACCTTTTTTCTTCATATGTGACTCCTTTACGCGCTTATTAAAAACGCTTGTGAATAAATTGTCTTTTTTATAATAACGCAAACAAAAAGAAAAATGTATATCAAATATTTCAAAACACGCAAAAATGATTGAAAAAGAGACTTTTTGCCATAACAAAAGAGGTCAGAACGACCTCAGTTGTTATATATCTATATTAATATATATTATTAGGACAATGTTGACCATTCACCATCAGCGCCTGGTTCACCCCATACCGCAGTGGATGAAGTAATGGTGAATAAATTTTTACCATCTGTTGGGATAGTTAAATTCCTTGTTTTTGCACCCCAATCTGTTGTGCCATCAGGAGATAAACGCACAAAGATAATATTTGTATATGTGGTTGTATCGATATCGATATACCATGTATCTTCATGGCTATTATCTTTATTCATCTTTGTGCCTGGCCAAGCTTTTAATTTAGTATCGCCATTCCAGACATAAGCTCCAACAGATGCATTGTCTGTTGTCCACCAAGATTGAGATACTTTGCAGTATAAGCGCTTATATGTTGGGTCTGGTTCTGGATCAGTGTTTCCTCCACTGCTACCACCACTTCCATCCGTGGTAAATTGTGCATATAAAATCTTATTCGCGACATCAGGCACTTTCGTGTATGTTGTTGGTGCTCCCTCACCTTCATAACTAACCCAACCAGCAAAGGTTGATTTAGAAGAGGCAATAGAAGTAACTTTATCCGCACCTGGAAGATCGCTATCAACTGCACCGACATAAGTGACGGTATTTTCTAAATATAATTCTGGAACATTTTCTCCTGCTTTACCTTCATATAAACCGATTGAAGATAAGACGAGATAGACAGTGTTCTCTGTCCCTGCTTTAAGGGTTTTAGGTGATAAAGACAAGCCTTTTTGACAACCGCTTAACGCTAAAGCAACAAAGGAAGAAATTGTAATAAATAATTTATTTTTGTTCATCATAACTCTTACCTCACTATGCTTGTTGATATGCAACAACAGAATATGCTGCTGCACCAATATTTACGGTTGATAAACTTGTACCAACACTAGCGACCGCTTTATAACCAGAGACATTGATGCTCCAAGAATTAGTAGAAGTACCAACGTTCATAAAAATTTTCATAGCCTTGCCATTACCAGTGACATTGATCACTAATACGTTTTTACTACTAGAGCTATCAAATGCGACTTTTGCATTCTTTGGATACATTCTCTTGATTGCGTTAATACCTTTATACCAGTTATACATCGAATTAGCGTCTTTTTGTTGATCTTCAGCACTTGGTAAAGTTTTGTTATATGCATCTAATTCAAAAACGTATTTACCGGCTTTGTAGTTCGCACGTTTAGTTACGTCTTTCCATAAGAATGGTTGACGATACCAAACATCGATTGAGTTTTCGTTGCCGTACTTACTGACGTGTTGATCAGTATTACCAGACATACCTAATTCATCACCGTAATAAATCCAAGATACACCAGGATTGAGCATTGTAATTGCACCATGGATTTTGGCTTTATTAACTTCGTTAGTGGCTCCGGTAATCTTATTTTTAGCGGTTGTTCCAGCAGAAGTACCTGTACCATTAACCTGGTTAATTGCACGATTAACATCGTGGTTAGATGTAAATGCACCATCGATGAAATCTGGACGACTACCACCAGGAATTGTAACTTGTGATACGCCATTATCTAATACAAAATTACCACTACCAGCAAATGGAACGAATGTTTCTTGAGGTTGGACATTAGCATAAGCAGATGCACCACCATCATTATTGTAAATATATGCCGGAATATGATAATAAGTTGAGAAAGAGAATTGGCTATCTAAAGCTTGATAATATGGAGCGGTTCTTGTTCCCCATCCATCAAAGTTTTCACCAACTAAGAAGCAGTTAGGATAAATCGCTTTTAATTGGCCAGCAAATTCTTTCCACCATGTTAAGTTTTTTGTTAAGTTACTAGAATAGTTAAATTCTTTAGTAATTTCTTGGCCTCTTTCTTCATCATAAGCGGTCTTTTTACCGACATCTTCGATAATGATGTCGCTAGAAGAATAAGCTTCGTCAGCCATATAAATATGTTTAACCGCGTCTAGACGGAAACCATCTAAGCCAAAACTCATCCAATATTTTGCCATATCGATGATGAGCTGTCTTGTCGCTTTGTTCTCGTAATTGATTTCTGGCATACCACTGCCGAATTTACCGTAATAGTAATAATTGGATTCACCATCACGATACCAAGATGGATTATTACTCTTTGCGTCTTCTTCCACAGTGATGTTTGTATAACCACTAATTTTATAACCACCGTTTGAAGTTGCGACAATATTAGCTTTACGAATTGTATCGGTTTTATATTTCCAAGTATAAACATCACGCCACTTGATGACGTTACCATCATCCAAACGTGTTTCTTCACCCCATTGTGATTTAATAAACCATGGGTTGTTTTTACTTGTGTGGTTGAGGACTAAATCCATGACCACTTTCATCCCTTTTTGGTGGGCTTTATATAATAATTCACGATAATCATCAATCGTGCCAAATTTTGGATCTACCGCATAATAATCAGAGATATCATATCCATGATATGAATCAGATTGTTGAATCGGTGTTAACCAAAGTGCTTGAACGCCTAAATCAGATAGATAATCCAATGAATCAATGACACCTTTAATATCGCCTAAACCATCACCATCGCTATCTTTAAATGAAGCGACAAAGATTTGATAACCAACACCTAACGAAGAGAAGGCGTCACTAGTTGAGGAGACACCATATTTATCTAGAATCGTGTCAGTGCCAGAACGGTAATTACCAGTTTCGTCGCTGTCGATTGGATTAATTTTGACTTCTGATGAGTCACCAGCAAAATATGAATATTCACTAAATGAGCCAGTAGATAGGAAGATGTGCATAGTTTTCCCACCACTGATACTTCTCCAATTTGCAGGATCAGCGAAGTCATCAATATATGTTTCTCTACCACCATCGCTAACCCAGTTGCTTGAGCCATCCATCGAATTTTGTCTCACCATTAAGAAACCTAACGATGTAGCACCATCAAAGGATACATTTTCACCACTTTTACCACTTTTTAGATCGGTTCTGGTCATATCGATATCGATAATCATGCCGTGACTATCTAAATATTCCCCATCACCTTCTTTTCCAACTTCTTTAGCGCTCATATAACCAGTAGACATTGGAATTAATTTTAAAGTTGGGCTGACTTGTGTTTGACCGCTATAAGCCCACAAGGTACCTTCTAAATCTTGAGGAGCATGTTGCCATAACCAAAGGCAGTAGTTTTCATATCCGCCTTTAGATCCACGATTATAGTGGAAATAGACATGTCCTGGCTTACTCCACGAATTAAGCCATTGATCATACTTGGTAGGATCATCTGGTTCATCGTAAGAAGAATAATCGGTACGTCCAGTATCATCATCACTCGATGTTGAACTAGATGTACTATGGCTTCCTCCGGATGGGCTAGAAGAACTTGTTTTTGGACTACAAGCTGCACCAAGCATCAAAAAAGGCAATATTGAAAGAGCAAAAAATTGTTTTTTCATAAACATAACCTCATTTATAAAATAACAATAAAATCGCGCCTCTATTATGTCAAGCGCAAACGTACATAACGTGCATGTATAAAAATATAGAGAAAAAAACATTTCAATACATTGAAACTAAATCATAATAATTTGTATAATAGTTTTGATTGAAAAGAGGTTTTTTATCATGGCAAAAGTTATGACAATCAATTCTGGCTCTTCATCATTAAAATTCAAATTATATGAAATGCCAGAAGAAAAAGTATTATGCTCCGGTAACTGTGAAAGAATCGGTTTAGCAGATGGTATTTTTACTATTAAATATGATGGTAAAAAAGAACAAACATTCCCAGTATTTAAAGATCACGCTGTCGCAGCAAAAACAGTGGTTGATGCTTTTATTGAAAAAGGAATTATTAAAAGTTTTGATGAAATCAAAGCAATCGGTCACCGCATTGTTCAAGGTGGTAAATATTTCTCAAAATCCGCTTTATTTGATGAAGAAACAGAGGAAAAAATTCGTTCATTAATTCCTCTTGCTCCACTTCATAACGCCGCACACTTAACATGTTATAAGGCATTTAAACAAGTTTTATCTTCTTGTCCTGCTGTTGCGGTATTCGACACTGCATTCCATCAAACAATGAAAGAAGAAGATTATCTTTTCCCAATTCCTTATGAACTAAGTGAAAAATATGATATTAGACGTTACGGGGCACATGGTACGAGCCATAAATATCTTTCTGAAGAAGGATTAAAATATTTAGACGGAGTGGAACATCCTCGTATCATCACTTGCCACATCGGTAGCGGTTCTTCAATTACTGCAATTAAAGATGGCAAATGCGTCGCAACATCTATGGGCTTAACACCATTAGGTGGAATTATGATGGGAACAAGAACTGGCGATATGGATCCAAGCGTCTTTAATTATGTCGTCAGTGTGACAGGAAAATCAGCCGAAGAAGTTTATCAAATGTTCAATAAGAAATCCGGTTTCTTAGGAGTCGGAGGTTATTCTGATTCCCGTGATATTTTAGCAAACGCTGATAAAGGTGACGAAAGATGTATCTTGGCCAACAAATTATTCATCCGCCGCATCTTAGATTTCATCGGTCAATATTATGTCCGTCTTGGTGGATGTGATTTAATTATCTTCTCCGCTGGTATTGGTGAAAATGAACCAAGAACTAGACAAGAAGTATGCGATGCCTTAAAAGAATCTTTCGGTGTTGAAGTCGATCGCGATTTAAACTACACCATTCATGGTAAAGAAGCTTTAATTAGCACGCCAAATAGCAAAATCAAAGTAGCAGTTATTCCAACTGATGAAGAAGTGATGATCGCACGTGATTGCTATAATATGTGCATTAAAAAATAAAAAGGAACAATAGATATGAAAGTCGATCCAACAATTGTAGAATTTATCGCTCCTTATAAAAAGAGTGTGAGCAAAATTTTAAATGCGATTAAACGTTATGACCGCATTTGTATTTTCCGTCATTTAATGCCTGATTATGATGCTTTAGGTACACAAATGGGTTTAGCGACTTGGATTAAGGATAATTTCCCAAATAAAGAAGTACGTGTTGTCGGTGATAATCACGTCATTTTTACACCGAGAATTTTCCCAGTAATGGATGAATTATCTAATGATTGGTTCAAAGAACCATTCTTAGCTATTATCCTAGATGTTAGCAACGAATCACGCATAGCTGATCCAAGATGGAAAAAAGCCAAATTTAAAATTAAAGTTGACCATCACCCGGAAGTCGAACAATTCGGTACAGTTTCTGTCGTAAACACAAAAGCAGCAGCGGCAAGTGAATTATTATTAAGTTTAATCTTAAACATGAAAGGTAATTATGTCCTTTCTAAAGAAGCGGCGACATATTTTTATATCGCACTTACTGGTGACAGTGGTCGTTTCCAATATTCCTCCACTAGCGCGAATACTTTCGCGATCGCAAGCGTCTTAATTAAAGCGGGAATTGAATTATCCAAAATCTATCAAAACATGTATTTAAAACAAATTGAAGATTTAAAAGTTACCGCTTATATTTTAAACCACTTCCAAGTTTCTCCTAAAGGTGTGGCTTATTATGTATTAGATGCAAAAATTCAACAAGAATTACATATCACAACGGAAAGAGGAAAAGAGAATGTCAATCTCTTCTCCAACATCAATGGTATTAATGCTTGGTGTTCTATTACTGAAGATCCAAATCCAAAAGATCCTTGCTGGCGTATCTCGATTCGCTCAAAAGAAAAAGCAATTAATGGCGTGGCGGCGATGTTCTCTGGTGGCGGACACGCACAAGCTAGTGGCGCAAAGATTAAAACAATAGAAGAATTACCAGCGTTTATTCAAGCACTTGATGATTTGTTCTAATACAATTTGTCTAATATAATTTTAAGAATAAAGGTATTATATTGATACCTTTTTTCTTTTGCCTTTTGTATAATAAATCCATATGAGATTTGTCCCTTTACATATTGTAAGTGGTTATACCTTTTTATCTAGCGGGCTCACAGTGGATCGCATTGTTAAAAATGTCAAAAAATACCTTTATCCAGGTGCGGCAATCGCTGATTATAACGTTCTTTACGGTGTGCCTGAATTCGTCAAAGGGATAAAATCAATCGATAAAAAATATTTAATTGGTGAAACATTTATTTTCGATGAAGACGAATTGTCTTTATTTGTCTTAGATGAAACCGGATATAAAAATTTATTAAGATTAAATTTATTAAATGAAAATGATGAATTATCTTTAGATAAATTAGAACAATATCAAGAAGGCTTGCTCTTAATTTTAGCCACTAATAAAGGGAAATTTAAAAGCGGATTTACTAGTCCTATTAATATCGAATTCACGCGTTATTTGTTAAAGTACGCAAAGATATTTAAGGATCGTTTTTATTTAGGTTTAGATATCCAAAGCCGTGAAGATATTGAATATGCCAATAAAGTGAGAACGTTCGCTTATGAATATACTTATCCTCTAGTGGCGTTCCCTCGTATCAGATACGAAAAGAAAGAGGACGCGATTGTTATCGACATAGTCGAAGCGATTAAAAATGACACGAAATTAGATCAAAATAAAAAATCAGAAGGGTCAGAACACTTTTTCTCTCTTAGTGATTATCAAAAAATTTATCGACAAAACGAGATCGATAATACGGAAATCATCTTAAATAAATCGCATTTTGATTTAAGCAAAAAAAGAGGCAAGATGGTCAAAATGCACGATGTTAACGCAGAAGAGAATCTAAGGACCACCACTTTTGCACAATTAAATCGATTAAATAAAGCGGATGAGAATCATATCAATCGTCTTAATTACGAATTAAAAATTATCCATGATTTAGGCTATGATGATTATTTTTTAGTCGTGTCTGATTATGTTAATTACGCTAAAAATCATGATATCTTAGTCGGTCCTGGTAGAGGAAGTGCGGCTGGATCATTAGTTAGTTATTTATTAAACATCATTGAAATTGATCCACTTGATTATAATTTGCAGTTTGAAAGATTTTTAAATCCTTATCGTCGCACAATGCCTGATATTGATGTGGACTTTATCGATACAAAAAGAGAAGAAGTTGTTAATTATTTAAAAAATAAATACGGCAAAAATAGGGTCGCAAATATCGTGACTTTCCAAACAATATTAGCTAAGCAATCATTAAGAGATATCGCACGAGTATTTAATTTTGATTCTCGTCATATCGATTTAATTATTAAAAAATTAGATCCTAAGAAAAACCTCTCTTTGCGCGAATCTTATAAACAGCTTCCCGATTTTAAAGCATTATTAGATAACGATAAATATTTATTAGAAATTGTCTCTTTAGCGAGCAAGATTGAATTCTTGCCTCGACAAAACGGTATCGCAGCCTCTGGTATTTTATTAAGTGAAGAACCTTTAGATGATATTATTCCAGTCAGTGTTGATATTAATGGTAATTACATTTGTAATTACGAAAAAGATTATATCGAAGAACAAGGGTTCTTAAA
This sequence comes from Bacilli bacterium, assembly GCA_034116505.1. GTDB lineage: Bacteria > Bacillota_I > Bacilli_A > RFN20 > CAG-826 > RUG13091. Next base: position 13,292 of record JAXERM010000042.1, on the reverse strand, counting down.
GATGGATATATTATCGTTATCCAACTTATCCACGATCGATCAATGTTTAAAATTAATAAACGCTCGTCATCCAGAAGAAACTCTAACATTTAATTCCATCCCTTATGATGATCCGAAAATATTTGAATTAATTAGTCTTAATCAAACGATTGGCATTTTCCAAATTGAAACACGAGCGATGCGTAATTCAATTGAGATATTAAAACCATCTAATTTTTTAGATGTTGCCGCTTTATTATCTTTAGGACGTCCTGGTCCGATGAAATATATCCCTAATTACGCAAGAAGAAAAGAAGGAAAAGAAAAAATTAATTATGTCGTTAAACAATTAGAGCCAATCTTAAAAGAAACATATGGGATTATTATCTATCAAGAACAAATTAACCAAATCGCCACTGTAATGGCGGGATTTTCTTTATCAGAAGCAGATTTATTCCGTCGAGCGATCAGTAAGAAAAACGTCAAGGAATTGGTAAATCTCAAAAATGATTTTATTAATGGCTCAATAAAAAACGGTTTTTCCAAAATCGATAGTGAAAAAGTATTTAATAATATTTTATCTTTCGCGGAATATGGTTTTAATAAATCGCACTCCATCGTCTATAGCGTTATCACTTGCCGTATGGCGTATTTAAAAGCATATTATCCTTTAGAATTTTATAGTGCGTTGTTACAAACCGGTTATTCTTCTAGCGATAATAAAATGAACGAATATATTTTAGAAATGCAAAGGCGAAATATTGCCATTTTATTACCCAATATCAATGAATCATTAACTTATTTTAAAATTACAAATAACGATTTATTGATGCCTTTAAATTCGATTAATTATATTAATACCTTATTAGCGGAAGCAATTATTAAAGAAAGAGAAGAAAATGGTCGATATAAAAATTTCTTTGATTTTGTCGTTCGTTTAACAAAATATAAGATTACTGATCAACAAATCAATTCTTTAATTGACGCTGGTTGTTTTGATACTTTACATCCATCTCGCGCTTCTTTAAGGGCCACTATTTTATCCGCGAAACAATTCGCCAAAATATCGACAAGCGATGATGGGCAATTATCAATCGGCATCGATTCTTATGAAACACCATTAATTAATACGCAAGAAGATGATTTAATGGACAATATTAACCGTGAATATGATGTTTTAGGAGTGATGATTTCTAATAACCCAATTAATATTCATCGTCCATATTTAGTAGAGCAAGGTGTGATTAAAATTATTGATGCTTCAATTAATAACAATATTAAAGTGTGCGGCATCATTAAAAATAAAAAAGTGATCACCACTAAGAAAAATGAACAGATGGCGTTTGTCACTATTTTTGATGAAACTGGTGATTTAGAAATCACTGTTTTCCCAGAAAAATATAAAGCATATGACCAATTATTAAATAAAAACGACATCATTATTGTCGAAGGCAAGGTTGAAAACCGTAATAACACCAAAGTGTTGAATGTTGAAAAATTAGAAAGGATTTAAATATGAATAGAATCATTGTTATCGATGGAAATTCGTTACTATTCCGCGCTTATTATGCGACGGCATTTCCAGGCGCAGAAATCATGCATAGTGATGATGGAACTCCCACAAACGCCATCTTCGCTTTTTCCAATATGATGAATAAAATTCTTTCTAATGTCAAAAAAGGAGAAGGAGTTTTTGTTGCTTTTGACGCTGGAAAACATAATTTCCGTCATGATGAATTGGAATCTTATAAAGCAAATAGAAAACCCGCACCAGAAGATTTAGTCAAACAATTTCCGATTGCTAGAGAATTTTTAAAAGCCTTAAATGTCTATCAATTTGAACAAGTAGGATTTGAGGGAGATGATATTGCTGGCACAATCGCAAAAAAAGCAAAAGAAGCTGGTTATGAGGTTGAAATTTATACAAGTGACCGGGACTTCTTGCAATTAATCGAAGATCATATTCAAATTAATATCATCAAGAAAGGTTTATCTGATGTTCATCAAATGAACGAAGAGAAAGTGAAAGAAGAATACGGGATCTTACCAAGTCAAATCATCGACTATAAAGGATTAAGAGGGGACGCAAGTGATAACCTACCAGGTATTCCAGGTATCGGAGATAAAACCGCAGTTAAATTAATTAATGAATACGGTTCTTTTGAAAATATCATGGCCCATAAAGAGAAGATTAAGGGGAAGGTTTCTCAGATGCTAATTGAGAACGAATCTTTAGGAAGAACCTCATATCAATTAGCGATTATTAAAACCGATATCGATTTACCTTTTGCGATTGAAGATGTGATTTATCAAGGCTATGATTTTCAAACTTTAGCTAATTTCTGTCAAAAATATGGTTTTAAACAATTCATTAATAAAGTACAACCTAAGTGGCGGAAGAAAGATATTTCCGATATAAAAATCTCTCCGAAAGAAAGTATGGCGCTTTCTTCCTTCCTAAAAGAAAAAGATATTCCATATGAAAATATCAAGAGTGTCGGTATAGCACTCGATTTAGAAAATGATGATTATTCAACGGCAAAAATTATTGGCTTAAGCCTCGCTATAGAAGAAGATACGATCTATTTTGATTATGATGAAATTAAAAAAGATCAATTGTTGTTAGCATTATTAAAAGACAAAAACATTTTAAAATCAGCCTACGATTATAAAGCGATAAAAGTGGCTTTAAAAAATCATAATATCGATATCGATGGTTTAGGTTTTGATATTTTAATCGCTTCCTATTTATTGGATTCATCATTAAAAAATAATGAAGAAACCGTCTTCTCGCTTCACGGCATTAATATTGCAAATATGGAAGAAGAAATATCTTTATTCTCATCAAAACAAGTAGAAAAGACCGCAAAAGTAGCATTATATAGTCTAGTTTTAGAAAATAAGATCAAAAATGAATTGGAGAAAATTAATTCCGTTCAATTATTTTATGAATTAGAACTACCATTAGTTGACGCTTTAGCGGATATGGAGATTGAAGGCATTCCACTAGATCAAAAATATATTTCTGAGTTAGGTAAAATATATCAAGAACAAATTGATAACTTAACGAAAGAAATCTATTCTTTAGCAGGCCAAGAATTCAATATCTCAAGTCCGAAACAATTAGCGGAAATCCTCTATGATAAATTAGGCTTACCAAATTTAGGAAAAGGTTCCACTTCAATTGAATATCTTAGCAAGATTATTAAGACTCATCCAATCATCCAAGCGATATTAGATTACCGGAAATATTTTAAGTTAGTCTCTACTTATATTGAACCTTTATTAGCCCATCAACACTCTGACGGGAAGATACACGCAAAATTTAATCAAGCATTAACGACCACCGGAAGATTATCTTCTAGCGATCCAAATTTACAAAATATCTCGATGAAAGATATTGAAGGAAAACAAATCCGTAAAGCTTTCCATTATGATAATGACGAATATAGCATTCTCTCATTAGATTATAGTCAAATCGAATTAAGAGTTTTAGCAAGTCTATCGTCTTGTGAAGGACTGATTAAAATATTCTTAAACAACGAAGATATTCACGCTGAGACAGCAAAAAAGATTTTTAACCTGCAAGAACCACCAACAGAATTAGAAAGAAGAAAAGCCAAAACCGTCAATTTCGGTGTGGTTTACGGCATTAGTGACTGGGGTTTAGCAGAACAATTAGATATTTCACCAAAAGAAGCAAAAGCATTTATCACTAATTTTTATCAAACATATCCAGAAGTTAATAATTTCTTCCAAAACGTCATTAGTCAAGCTACTAAAGATGGATATGTATCAACCTTATTAGGAAGAAGAAGATATCTAAGAGAACTCCACGATTCTTCATATCAAGTGAGAGAATTCGCAAAAAGAGCAGCGATGAACGCTCCAATTCAAGGCAGCGCCGCTGATTTGATCAAAATTGCAATGGTCAAAGTACATGAAAAATTATTAAAAGGTCAATATAAATCAAAAATCATTTTACAAATTCATGACGAATTAGTGCTTAAAGTTCATAAACATGAAAAAGACGCTGTTTATGCACTAGCAAAAAATGAAATGGAAAACGCAATGAGATTAAAAGTACCATTAGTGGTTGGAGGAGGTTTTGGCGCATCTTGGTATGACGCTAAATAAATTGATATGCCAGAATTACCAGAAGTTGAAACTGTAAAAAATGTCTTAATCCCGATTATTAAAGGACAAAAGATTATCAAAATTGATGTTTTGCGTGCCTCCATCATTAGTGGAAATCCAGAAACTTTTATTAATTACCTCACTAATGAAACTTTTTTAGATGTCGATAGAATCGGTAAATATTTAATTATTAAATTAACAAATGATAAAGTCCTCGTTTCCCATTTAAGGATGGAAGGAAAGTATTTTGATTATTTAGAAGAAGAAAAAAATTCTAAATACGCTCGTGTAATATTCCATTTATCTAATGGGCATAAACTAATTTATGATGATTCAAGAACCTTTGGAAAAATGATTATCAGCGACATCAATAATTATCGAAATATCAAAGAATTATCTAAGTTAGGACCTGAACCTTTTAACGCTGATTATAAAAAAATTTATCAATTAGTAAAGAATAAAAACAATCCGATTAAAGTCACATTATTAGATCAAACAGTATTGACTGGTTTAGGCAATATTTACGTCGATGAAGTATTATTTTTATCTAAGATAAATCCTTGTACTCTAACAAAAGATATTACTTTAAAACAATGGGATGAAATAATTAAAAATGCGAAAAAAGTATTATTAAAAGCAATTGATGCGGGCGGTTCGACAATTCGTAGTTATCATCCCGGAAAAGGAATTGATGGTAATTTCCAAGTCCAACTTTTAGCGTACGGTAAAAAAGATTCTCCTTGTCCAAATTGTGGTCATTTATTCCGCTTTAAAAAAGTGGGAGGAAGAGGTACAACATATTGCTCTACATGCCAACCATATATCGGTAAAAATATCAAAGTTGCAATCTATGGCAAAATGGGTGCAGGGAAATCAACTGCTTTGAATGTTTTTAAGACAAATAATATCCCCACCATCAGTGCGGATGATATCGTAATCTCTTTATATCAAAAAATAGAAGTAATACAAAAAATCAACGCAATGTTTTCTTTAAATTTTGTTGATAAAGTTAATAAAGATGTCTTAAGACAATATTTATTATCTCATCCACAAGATATTAAAAAATTGAATCGTTATATACATCCATTAGTAAAAAAAGAAACAGAAAGATTTTTATTAGAACATAAGCAAGGCTTAGTAGTATCGGAAGTTCCTTTATTATTTGAAGGTAAAATGGATCATTTATTCGATGTTTTAATATATATTGATACTGACAAAAACACCCAGAATAAACACTTAGATATTCGTAACAGCAATCAAGAAAAACAAACAAAAGTTTTTAATGATAAAATCGACCAAAAAGAAAAATACGCCGACTTCGTCGTTAACAACAACAAAGATAAAGCGTATTTAGAAAAACAAATAATAGATATTATTAATAAATTGCAAGGTCGCCTAAATTAATTTCTTTTTTCGCTAAAGATTTAATGATTTTCACCATTTGACCAGCTTTAATTTGACCCACTGGGTCATTTTTTCCATACAATATGGCGATTTCTTCAAGAGAAAAATCACTAGTAAAAATTGTCAATAAACGTTTGCTAGCCCGAGTGGTGATAATAGTTGAAACGATATTATCACGAACATAATCGGTGATATATTCATTACCAAAATCATCTAAAACTAAAATAGGAACATTCGCATATAAATCCATTTTCTTTTGGAATGTTTCTTTACTATTTTTATCGAAAGATAAGTCCGCTAATTCGCGTATTCTTTGAGCGGAATTTAAAAATGCGACTGGTCCTTTATTTTTTCTCACTGCGTCGACACATAAACTCGCCGCAAAAAACGATCTACCAGTATGTTTGTTGCCAGTTAAATAAATCCAAGGACATGGTTCATTATTAATAAAAGAGAGATATTTCGCTAAGGCTTGCTTTCTACCTTGCGTCTTATCGATTGTATTTAAGTTTGTATCTAGCCATTCTTCAGGAAAATCGTAAACATGGAACTGTCTTTTAAAAGTAATGTTATCAATCATTTTTTTACAAGGAACTAATTGATAATCAACCATCTCATTTTCATAGATGATTTTTGTACATAAATGCGGATTTTCTTTATTGCAAGACGCTAATCCGGGACAGTTTTTGCAATACATTAAATCAGTGACAAAAGGATAGATAATCGCAATTTCTTCTTCAATTGTTTCGTCACTTATACCTAAAGATTTTAAATATTTCATCGCTTCCGCACAATTGAAGCAAGTTTCTTTCATCTTGTTAAGACGGTCAACATCTTCTTGAACGTGGTAATTAATTTTAATTTTTTCCATCATTTGACCCTCCTGATAATTGTTTCATCATCTCTTCCCAAGATTGTTCGTTTTCTTCTTCGGTTTGTTCGACGCTCTCGTTATTTACTTCTTTAGTAACTTTTTTATTATTATAAACTGTTTTAACTTTTTTGTCTTTTCCACCACTATGACGATACACTCCTTTAAGATATTGCATTGTGTCATATGCAGTAGTTACCCCTTCACGGGCTAAAGAGGCGGCAATTTTCTCTATATACGTGCGCGATATTATATTGTTATTAACTGTCAAAACATAATCTAATAAAGCATTAATAACGCTTGTGCTTAATTTAAATTTCTTATTTAAATCATCCACTAATAATAAATCGCTTTTTGCTGGTTGAGTGCCGTTTTGTAAACAATATAAATATTGTTTTGGTGAAAGATTTTCCATTAAATTAATCTTTTTGGCTAATTCAGTTGAACCAGAATTAACGTTCTTAACAGCACTAGTTGCGGTTCTAGGTGAGAATAAAACGATTTCTTGTAGACGAGTAGCTAATAAACTGTAATCGATATGTTCACCTTTTTTCTTATTTGGGTCAAATATATCACTGACAATTATTGCCGCTTCTTTTTCACTCGCCCCATTCAATAAAGATAATCTTTCGATTTCTTTTAAATCTTTTTTAGTAAATGCCGATTTATCAATTTGACTATTTTCACTTAAAGCCGATAAAAATGCTTCCCAAGAAAATTGGTTGAGGATTTTTGCATTAACTCGATCGACGCTTGTAGGAACACTTAAAGCATTAAAAAATGCTTGGTCATCAAGGTTAGGGTGATATATTTCCTTAAAAGAAGAGGAAATATCTTGTCCATAATCCATCTTCTTATCAAAATGATAAATATTTTTAAAACGATTTGCATCGCTTTCACCAATGGCTTTTATTAACATCCCAAATAACAAAGTATCATCAAAAAATGCATGTGGCGTTTTTGGTGCTTTTAACTCGTAGTGATAATAATTGGTGTTATTCGAATTATCTAAAAAAGTTTGTAATAAACCCACTCCTTCTAGACGCTTTCTCGCTTCTAAATATTTTCCTGGAGCGATATTCATTCGTGAAAATAACTGTCCATGTGTGCATGGAGCGGTAATTTTTTGATTATTTGCTTCACTCCATAAAGAAAAATAAACCGCTAAGGCTTCATAACCGATAATCGGTTGATATAAGTTAACTAAAGTATCCTTATCGTAATCAGCGATTAAACCCGCTAATTTAACTTCCATATAATCACTTGTCAATAATACAACCATCTTATTTCCCCTAAGTGGCTAAATTATGTCATTAAACGGAAAACATTTTCAATATGAAAATAATGATCAAAAAAAGTGGAAAAAGTTGTCCACAATGTTTTTTCCATATTTATATAAATATAAATGTCCAAATCTTTCTTTAACTACCATAGTTTTCCACATAAAAAATTGTGGATAAATATTAAGTATTTATAAAAAAGAAGAAGAAAACATAATTTTTGTATTAAAAAAATAAACTATATATTGTAATATATATGACGAATCGAGGTTTTGATTTATGGTCAAAAAAATTGCAATCCTTACAAGTGGTGGCGACGCTCCAGGCATGAACGCTGCATTACGCGCTTGCATTAGAGCGGGCTTATACTACGGCAAAGAAATGTATGTTATATATGGAGGCTATCGCGGTTTGGTAGCAGGTGATATCGAACAAGTTGATAAAGATTTCACTCAAGATATTATTAACCGTGGCGGTACAATTATTCGCAGTGCTAGACTTCCAGAATTCGCACAACCAGAAGTGTGTGAAAAAGGCGCTAACGTCTTAAAAGATTTCGATATCGATTGTTTAATCGGTATCGGTGGTGACGGTACTTATAAAGGTTTAGGTGGTTTGTCAAAATACGGCATTAAATGTATTGGTTTACCAGGCACAATTGATAATGATGTCGGTTCAACTGATGAAACAATCGGCTTCACTACTGCTTTAAACACAATTTGTGAATGCGTCGACAAATTAAAAGATACTTCTGGATCACATCAAAGATGTTCATTAATTGAAGTTATGGGTAGACACTGCGGTGATTTAGCGATGTATGCCGCATTAGCAGAAGGTGCAGAAGGGGTTATCTGTCCAGAACACCCACTTCATGAAGATGTCTTATTTAAGAAATTAAGAAAGATGAAAGCGCAAAATAAGAGTCACGCAATTATCCTTGTTTCAGAAAACTTATTAGACATCAACGCATTAGCGAAAAAGATTCAAGATGCGACTGGCTTTGATACAAAGACGGAAGTATTAGGTCGTTTACAAAGAGGTGGTTCACCATCTGCGCACGATCGAATCTTAGCAGCAAGAATGGCGGCAAGAGCAGTCGATATTGCTTGTGATGAACAATTATCAAGTCGTATCGTCGGTGTTCGCAATAATGAAATTGTCGATTATGATATCGATGAAGCATTAGCGATGAAACACGAACACACTCATGGCTTAAGAGCGTTAATAGATATGTTACAATAATTATTACTTTGTAATAAAATATTAAAAAATACAAAAGAAGCCCACTATTGTATTGTGGAGGAGAAAAAAATGAAAGTTCAACAACATGATGGATCCATTATTGAAATGGATAAAGCTAGTAAAGAAGCACTAGAAGTATTAAACCATTCCACTGCTCACTTATTAGCACAAGCAATTAAACAATTATACAAAGATGCATTGTTCGGATTTGGTCCAGCAATCGAAAATGGTTTTTATTACGATATCGATTTTAAAGAACCAATTTCCGAAAATGATTTAGCATTAATCGAAAAGAAAATGCACGAATTAGCGAATAAAGATTTTAAAATTATTCGTCAACAATTAACAAAAGAAGAAGCAAAAGAAGTCTTCAAAGATAATCCTTATAAATTAGAATTAATCGAAGGTATCGAAGAAGACATCACTACCTTTACACAAGGTGATTTTGTTGATTTATGCCGTGGTCCACATATTATGTCCACTGGTTTAATCAAACACTTCAAATTAACTTCAATCGCTGGTGCCTATTGGAGAGGCGATAGCAAAAACAAACAATTATGCCGTATTTATGGCACTAGTTGGTTTACAGCTGAAGATTTAAATAATTATTTAAATTTAATCGAAGAAAGAAAGAAAAGAGACCATCGTTTATTAGGTAAACAATTAGACTTATTCATGATTAGTGAATATGGTCCTGGTTTTCCTTTCTGGCTTCCTAACGGCATGATTCTTCGTGAACAAATTGAACAATATTGGAAACAACAACATTTTAAATATCATTATGTGATTGTTAAAACACCAACAATGTTGTCTAAAGAATTATGGGAAATATCCGGTCACTGGGATCATTATAAAGACAATATGTACACCACTGTAATCGATGAAAAAGAATTCGCGATTAAACCGATGAATTGCCCTGGAGGAATTCTTGTTTATAAAAACAGTCTACATTCTTATAAAGATTTACCAATCCGTATGGCTGAATTAGGGCATGTCCACCGTCATGAAGCAAGTGGTGCTTTAAATGGTTTATTCCGTGTAAGAGCGTTTACTCAAGACGATGCACATATCTTCTGTCGTGAAGACCAATTAGTGGATGAAATCAAAGAATTATTGAAATTCTATGAAGAAATGTATAGTGTTTTTGGCTTAGATTATTATATTGTTTTATCCACTCGTCCAGAAGAAGGATATATCGGTGATATCGAGATTTGGAATAAATCTGAAGCAATATTAAAAGAAGCATGTCAAAAGAGTGGCCACGAATTTAAAATTAACCCAGGTGACGGTGCTTTCTATGGTCCGAAATTAGACTTCAAATTGAAAGATAGCATGGGAAGAATTTGGCAATGTGGCACGATTCAATTAGACATGAATTTACCAGAAAGATTTGATTGTTTCTATATTGATTCTAACGGTGAAAAAGTTCGCCCAATCATGCTTCACCGCGCATGCTTAGGTTCGATTGAAAGATTCATGGGTATTATCATCGAACATTTCGGTGGTGCTTTCCCTGTTTGGTTAGCTCCAGTCCAAATCAATATTTTACCTGTGAATAATGAATTCCACCTTGAATATGCAACAAAATTATATGAAAATTTCAGAAATTTAGGCCTAAGAGTGGAATTAGATACCTCAAATGATAAATTAGGATATCGCTTAAGAAATTCACAAATTAGAAAGATTCCATATACGATTGTTATCGGCGATAATGAAAGAGATAACGGCACTGTGACATACCGTAAATTTGGTCAAAAAGAACAGATCACAGTCAGTGTCGAAGAATTCATTAATTTAGTGCAAGAACAAATCAAAACTAAAGCACGATAAATACTAGTTGGGAGCGTTAAAAACTCTCAACTTTTTTATTGATGAGAAATTACACTACTTTTATTATTTAAATACCTTAAGAAATTGATAAAATTGGGATTGTTAAAAGAGCGAAAAATAAAATATTTGACACATATCATTAATAATGATAATATCAATAACGCAAATAACAGTAGAAAGCAGAGGCACCCGCTTCTCGCCAGATCGACAAATGTTGGTTGGCCAATACTACAATCTTATAGGGCTAAGAATAGTACGGGTGCAAGCTTTGCATCCGTTTTTTGTTAAAGGAGATGATATTTATCGCAGGTTACATTCAAGGCAACAAATTCCAAAAGCCTAACAATCAAAACAAAGATCTAGTCAATGAACTAGTACGCTTCCCATCCGTATTATTAATCGGACCAACTGGAGAACAACTCGGTGTAATGTCGAGTAAAGAAGCACAACGCAAAGCAAATGAATTTAATTTAGATTTATTATGTGTTGCTCCTAACGCAAATCCACCAGTGTGCAAAATTATTAATTATGGGAAATACCGTTTCGAACAACAAAAGAAAGCTAAGGAAGCCAAGAAAAACCAACACGTCATCGAGACGAAAGAAATTCAATTAACACCACAAATTGGAACACACGACATGGAAACAAAAGCCCGTGCCGCAATGAAATTCCTTCAAGAAGGAAACAAAGTCAAAGTTGGTGTGAGATTTAGAGGAAGACAACTCTCTCACGTTGAAGTCGGTCAAGAGACAATGGATAAATTCATTCAATTAGTTAGCGAAGTTGCTGTGATCGAAAAAGCCGCTAATTTGGACGGCAAATGGTTAACAGCGATTATCGCACCAAAAAGAAAGTAGGAGGAAAAGATTATGCCAAAAATGAAAAGCAAAAGAGCTCTCATGAAGAGAATCAAAATTACTGGCAGCGGTAAAGTCGTTAGACATCACGCTTATGTATCACATTTAGCCCCACACAAAACCACAAAACAAAAGAGACACTTAATGAAACAAACATCTGTCCATAAAACAGATTACAAGAGAATTAAGTTCCTCATTGTAAAGTAAGGAGGTAACCGTTAATGGCAAGAGTAAAAGGTGGCACAGTAACACATGCCCGTCGTAAAAAGATTTTAAAAAGAGCTTCCGGTTACTTCGGAAGTAAACACTTGCTCTTTAAAACCGCTAAAGAACAAGTTATGCACAGCTTACGCTATGCATATATCGATCGTCGTAAATTAAAAAGAGACTATCGTAAATTATGGATTAGACGTATTAATGCTGCATGCCGTATGCATGACATTTCTTACAGCCAATTCATGCACGGATTAAAAGTTGCTAATGTTAATGTTAACCGTAAAATGTTATCTGAATTAGCAATCAACGATCCTAAAGCTTTCCAAGATTTAGTCGAATTATCTAAGAAAGCAAAATAGTCTTACAGTAGACTAATAATCAACACTCTCAATTTATTTTGAGAGTTTTTTTATGCTTTTTTTCAAAAATCCGAAAAATTCCTATATACACAAATTACATTTGTGATATACCTTTCATCAAATTATAGGGGGGCAAATTATGAATATGAATAAAATGATACGCCTATCAATGTTTAGTTTAAGTAGCATTTGTTTACCTGCTATCTCTATTTCTATTGCCGCAAATACAACAATTATTCAAGATAACGCTGAAACAATTACTTACACTATGTCATTAAATCAAGAACATAAACTTGCGACTAGCCAAGACTTTTCTAATGGTAGCAACGTCGTCTTAACCGATCAAAATAAAACGCAAATTAACATGTCATATGTTAACGCTAAAAATTATGAATCTGGTTTATTAACATTAGGACAAGGCGGTTATTTTCAAACTAAAGACCAAATTAACGGTCTTGTTAAGATTGCTTATTCTTTCTTCTTCTCCCCTTACTTTAAAACATGCTTTTAATCAAATTAATGATGAAGAATACGCTGATGAAGTGACATTATCTGCTGAAGGTGAATATACTTTTACAAATAACTCCCCATTATATTTACGCTTAGAAAATAATAATGAAGTGGAAGTAAATGTCAATTATATTACCTTATATTATTCATGCGCATCCGTGTATGAAAACTTTACTATCACATATCACACTAACGGTGGTTCGATCGCAGATCATGAACCAAAAACACATTTCTGTGAACAAACAGGTACTAATGCGTTCTACTATACTAAATCAACTTATCAATTTTTCAAAGGGGAAGTTAATAACAATACAAATACAATATTCATTATGCCTAACAATGTTGAACAATCCATGTTATGGGCATACAAATTAGGTTTAAAAATACATAACTTAACAAATGAATACGAAGTTAATCAATATGTTGCCGCAGGTACATCTAATCAAGATGTTTTAACAAATAGTGATTATTGGGTTTATTGGCACGAAAATTATACAACAATTAATCCAGATTTTTTCGATCGCCCAAATCGTCAACGTAAAGTTAACATCGGTGATGTGATTCGTTTTAGCCAATCTCTATCTGGATCTAGCGAAGGAGCTTCAAT
>JAXERM010000041.1:0-6344 GCA_034116505.1 Bacilli bacterium | reverse complement strand
ATTTATCGATTGCTGATCTACATTATGATAATCCTCTTTATCATTCTCTTGCCTATGTTCAAACCGGTGAAATGATTAACAACGAAGAACAGGTCCAAGTTGAGGAACTATCCACTAATATTTATCAAAAAGGAGAAATATATCTCACCAATTCCATGAATGGTAACCGAACTGATAGTGGCAAGATGTCATACGGAATGGGTATGAAATCAAGATTTAGTTTTTATGATAATAACTTTTATCGTTTTGGAACTTTGACATTACCAAGAGGGGAAGACCAGAAATATCATTTTTCTATCTCTAGTGATGTGTTTAATGGAATTACCTCTTATGTTGAAACAAACACAACAAGAACATTAACTTTCCAAAATGGACAATCTATCCAAATATACGATATTGAGGAAGAAAATAGCGGGGGAGATGTTTCTTACGGATATAAAGTCACGACATTAAATGTTGAAAACGAAGATTATAGTGCTGATATCACATTAGGATTTGATAAAACGATTGAAGTTGATTTAAAAGTCAAAGACGAAAAAGGTTTTCTTACCAATTATCAAAATGTTAATAGCTATTTAGGGTTATCTTTTAAAGAAGATTATTATTGGAATCAAATTTCAAATGTAAATGGGCTTAGTTCAGAGAAAGCATATTCTTTCTTCAATGGTGACGCAACAGAATTCATCACTTATGATGAAGCATATAACATTTTTAATAAATATGTTGATCCAGACATGATTAGCGTACAAGAATTTATGGCGATTGATATTTCTAACGCGATTGAAGAAGAAACACAAACCGATGATAATGGTAGTTATTCTATCTTCTCTACTTCACCAGTTGGAGAAGTATCATTTGATAACGTTAACAACATATTTGATTTTAGTAATATTTCTTTAACATTATTGCCTAATCCATTATTAACACCAAATGAAGAGATTTCTTTATTCTTAGCGTTAAAGAAAGAAAACGGTAATATTTATAAAATCCTCGATAGCGCTAAAACGACATATAACAATGAAGAAGTCACTTTAACATTACATAACAACATTCCATTACCGGAAATAGAATTAGGTGTTTATCATCTTGTTTGTTATTTATCTGATAGTCAAAACCATCGCATCTCAAGTTTCTATTATCCTGAATATAAAGGAAATGAATATATTAAGCCTATCAAAGATGGAATCCTTAATATCGTCAATGATAAAGGCACTAAAATTTCTTATCAAGTTGATTTCTTTAAAGACGCAAATCTTGATATCACAGTGGAAAAGAAACAAATGATAGTTGAAGGAATAACTTTCGAATATATGCCAATTTCTGCTGATAATCTGAGAGTAAGCTTAAATTCTTCTTATATTGAAAGTGAAAAAGAAGCAACTTTAAATATTTATTTAGTTAGTGATGCTAAACGTGTGTTAGTAAAAGCTGTAACTGGTAAGTTTGGCCAAGATTCGAGTCTTACATATAGTCAGGAAGATTTGTTCCAGGCTGAGATTAATAAACCATTAATTAGTCCATTTGAAGAATGCACTCCTGGAACATATCATTTTGAAGCCGAATTAATTATTGGCGACAACGAATATATGAGTCATGTAGATAAATTTAATTGTCATTTATACACTGATGAATTTTATTCTCCTTCTATTGGAATTACTTTAAATTCCGATAAGACTAATTATCAAATAACCATTCAATAAATGAGATTACTATTTATCTAGAAATTAAAGAACAAACGAAAAATTATATAGTATTTATCCTTATAGCAACATTGTTCGTTAATAATTGTTCTTTATAAAAATATTTTTATATGCAAAAATAATTTTGTTATAGGTGTTTAATGTGAGCAAAAAAATCTTATTAATCAACGATTTAGCGGGATACGGAAAAGTGGCTTTATCAGCGATGATTCCGGTTTTATCCCATTTAAAATATGAATTGTTTTCATTACCAACCGCTGTGGTATCAAATACTTTAGATTATGGTAAATTTGAAATATTAGACACGACAGAATATATGGAAAAAACGATTGAAGTTTGGAAGGATTTAGGCTTTCATTTTGATGCAATTTCCACCGGTTTCATCGTCAGTGAAAAACAAGTGGAATTAATCACCACGTTAACTAAAGAAGCAAAAAAACAAAATACATTAATCCTATCAGATCCAATCATGGGTGATAACGGTCATCTATATAACGGGGTCAATGAATCAACCGTCAAATTAATGAAACAATTAATTAAAAACGCCGATTATATTGTGCCGAATTATACCGAAGCTTGTTATTTAACTAATATTCCATATAAAAAAGAAGGCTTAGATAAAGAAGAAGGCAAATTAATTATCGATAGATTAAGAGAAAATGGTAGCAAAAATATCATTATTACTAGTGTATTTTTCAAAAATGAAAATCATCGTTCGGTGATTGGTTATGATGCACAAAATGACGCGTATTTCAAATTAGATTATGAAGAAATTCCGGTTTCTTTTCCTGGGACTGGTGACATTTTCTCCGCAGTGTTATTAGGAGAAATTATTAAAAATAACAATTTACAAACAGCTACTTTAAAAGCGATGAATGTCGTAAAGAAAATGATAAGCTTAAATATTGATAATGCTGATAAATATAAAGGTATTCCAGTTGAGAATTATCTTGAGGTGATTGATGAATAAACCAAAAATTAAAATAACTTTAATTGATCGTAAAGGGGAAGCTCCTTGTCGTTATGGCCACCAAATTGGTGATAGTTTTGATTTTGATTCAGATCGTGGAAAATTATGTCCTTTAGCGATACATGTTGCTTTTATCTACGCTGATATATTGCGTTATGGTGGTGAATTTAAAGGCGAAACAAATCCACATAAAATTTCATTTTGTTGCCCTGATGCAAAAACGATCAATATTTTCCAAGTCGAAATCGTTGATGATAAATAATTTTTAATAATAAATATATGAATTTAGCAAAAGATATTATTTATATATTAACCGGCATCGCCATTTTGTTAGTCGGAATGCGATTAATGTCTGGTGGGTTAAAAAAGAGCATTGGTAAAGGCGTTAAAACCTTCTTTAAAAAAACACAAAATAATCCAGCGTTATCAATGGGGATTGGCACTGTTGTAACTGCCGGAATTCAATCTAGTGACGCGACTAATGCGATGGTCATTGGTTTTATTAATATCGGCGTCATGAGCGTGAGTCAAGGCTTATGGATGATGCTTGGAGCTTATATTGGTACGACAGTGACCGGTGTAATCGCTTCTTTTTCTTCTTTATCTATATCAATATATTTATTATTATTCTCATTCATCGGTATTATCATGACTTTCATTAAAAATGAAAAAGTGAAAAATATCGGAGAGATATTATTAGGATTAGGTCTTTTATTCTTTTCTTTAGGATTAATGAAAGACGCTTTTAAAAATCCTGATATTACTTCTTTTTGTTCTACATTATTCACAAATTTTGATTCACCAATAATCTTATTTTTGATCGGTGTATTGATTACCGCATTGATTCAATCTAGTAGCGCGATTACTTCAATTATTATCGCGATGGTCGGTAGTGGTGCTTTGCCATTATCTTTAGGTTTATATCTCGTTTTAGGTTCAACTTTAGGAACAGTCGTTACGACATTATTAAGTGCGATTGGCGGGAGTAATAACGGTAAAAAGGCCGCCTTAATTGCCTTTATTTTGAGGTTATTATCATCGCTGACGATGCTGATTATTTTATGGATATTCATTCAACCAATTACTTCATTTATGCAATTATTCGCTGTAAATAATTCTAATGAATTACCAATCGCAATGTTTGCGGTTTTCTATAATGTGATTTTCATGCCTTTATTAATTCCATTAGTGAAACCATTTGTTTCATTATTTGATCGTTTATTTAAAAAAGAAGAAAGTAGTGCTTATAGTGGCGTGAAAAAATATATTGATGATAAATTAGTCAACACTCCAGAAATCGCCTTAATGCAAACAAAAAAAGAAATCATCAATATGTATCAAAAAGCGTATATCAATTATCAATATGGTTTAAAAGCTATTACGGAAAAAGATGTCGCTCACGATAAACTAATAATCCAAAATGAAAAAGAATTAGATTATCTCAATAACGAAATCACCCAATTTTTAATTAAATTATCGCCAAAAGTTTCTTTAGAAAACGAAAAGATTGTCGGTAGTTTATTCCATGTTGTAAACGATATTGAGCGAATTGGTGACCATGCTTATAATTTTTATGAGATGCGAAAAGATATGGATGAAAAAGATTTATCTTTTTCTTCGGAAGCATTAAATGAAATTTCAATATTAAATGATCATATCAAAAACATGTTTATTCTTGCGGAAGATATTTTTACTAATAACGCAAAAAATAAATTAGAAGAATTACATAATTTAGAAGCAAAAATTGATGAATTAAAAGTAACTTATTCTTCTAATCATTACGAAAGAATCGTCAACAAACAATGTAAACATACTTTGACCCCATATATTTATTCAATGCTGACAGAATTAGAACGTATCGCCGACCATTTAACTAATGTTGGTTATTCGATTAAAAATCCGACTGGTGACGAATAAATATTTCTTAGAAATATGAATATATTGTGCAAAAACAAAAAAGAATATATAATTTCGTTTAGGAGATTAAAAAACAATATGAAAAGATTAGAAAACAAAGTAGTGATCGTTACTGGTTCAACTTCTGGAATTGGTATCGGTATCGCTCGTTTATGTGCTTTAGAAGGCGCAAAAGTGGTTGTCTGCGGCCGCCGCGAAGAAAAAGGTAACGCAGTTGTTGATGCGATTAAAGCTGAAGGTGGAGAAGCTGTTTTCCATCGTTTTGATATTACACAATTAGACACAATTGACGCTTTATTAAAAGATACTTATGATCAATTCGGTCATATCGATGTCTTAATTAATAACGCTGCTAACGTCGCATTAAAAGATGGCCGTGTTGATGAATTGACTGTCGAAATGTGGGATGCTATTTTCCAAAGCGACTTACGTGGTACATTCTACGCGACAAAGGCTGTTCTTCCTTATTTTGAAAAGAATGAAAAAGGTGGTTCCATTGTTAATATTGGCTCTATGGCTTCTATTAATGGTGACATTTCTTCTACTGCTTATGCCTGTGCAAAAGCTGGTGTTGATATGTTAACAAAATCAGTCGCTCTTCAATATGGTAAGAAAGGCATCAGATGTAACTGTGTCCGTCCAGGATTAATCGTTACTCCTGAAAACGATAAAAACGTTCCACCATTTGTTAAAGACATTTTCTTAGACAATATTATGGTTTCACGTTATGGATGTCCAGAAGATATCGGTCACTTATGTGTCTATCTCGCAAGTGACGAAAGCGCATATGTTACCGGTCAAGTTATGACAGTTGATGGTGGTTTAAATTCCCACGTCCCAACGGTTGCTCAATTCCGCAATTTAAATAAGAGAACTTGGTAATCTTAGCCGCGTTTATTCGCGGCTTTTCTTTGAAAAGTTTTTAAAAAATCGCAAATCAATTATTAATTTACGAGTCGAAATTTTAAACAAATCCAAATAGATTAAAAAAGTTATATTTGTTTATTTGATGCATTTATCTTTAATTAGGGGCTAGATATTCTAGTCCTTTTTATGGATTTTATTGTAAATCCATACATGAACTTATAAAATTATTTCATAAAGGAGTTTTAACTTATGGGACTTTTTAGCAAAAAACAATTAATAAAAGTCATTGAATGGAATGACAATACCACAAACACAATGGTCTATCGTTATCCATTAACTGACCGTGATGAAATTATGAATAGTTCTACTTTAGTCGTTAGACCTTCACAAGTAGCGTTGTTTATTCATAAAGGACAAATCGCTGATGTATTTGCCCCAGGCACATACAAATTATCAACAGAAAATATTCCAATTATTACTAAATTATTATCATTACCTACTGGTTTTGATTCTCGTATTAAAGCGGAAATTTATTATGTTAACACCAAACAAATTACCGGTATCAAATGGGGTACTTCCAACCCAATTATGATGCGTGATAATGATTTTGGTAATGTCCGCGTGAGAGCTTTTGGTGTTTTCTCTTATAAAGTTGAAAATCCAAAAACTTTTATGGAAGAAATGTTTGGCACGAATGCGGTCTATACATCTGAAGATGTAAATAACCAAATGAAACCTGTTGTCATTCAATCTTTCGCTGATGCAGTGGCAGAAAGCCAAATCTCAGCCTTAGATTTAGCGGCTAATTATCGCGAATTCTCTTCAACAATTATCGAAGCTGCTCAAGGTGACTTTGAAAAATTCGGTTTAAAATTATGTACGATGGTTGT
>JAXERM010000040.1:0-2478 GCA_034116505.1 Bacilli bacterium | reverse complement strand
GTGATAAAGACTACGTGGTTGAAAAAAGAAGATACAGCGGTTTTTTCCATACTGACTTAGATGACCTATTAAAAGAATTAGGTGTTGATACAGTCGTGATGACTGGTTTACATACTCACATGTGTGTTCGCCACACAAGCGCGGATGCTTATCAATTAGGTTATGATGTTGTCGTTTGTAAAGACGCGACTGACGCCTTCACTAAAGAAGATTACGAAAGTGGTCTTAAATATTTAGTGGGCACTTACGGGGCAACCATCACTGACGTTGATAGTTTCTTAGCATTAAAAAAATAGTTATTTTTTAAGAGAATTTAATATTCTCTTTTTTATTAAATAAAGGAGAAATTTATGAAAAAGAATTTTAAACCATTTTCCCTCGCTTTTGTCTTAATGATGCTAACTGGATGTACAATTAATATTTCTACCCCATCTAGTAGTTCTTCTAGCAGTAGTGGTAGTAGCTCTTCTAGTGGTAATGGTAACACTAATAATGATTTTGCTACTCAACCAAGCGATGCTTATTTAAAAAATAGCGAAGAATATAATACATTCTGGGCTCCTACTAGCGATATTAAAATTAAATTAGATTTCCTTCCTGGCGCTTTAGAAGCGATTGAACAATACGGAAAAGGAATATATGAAGATTATTATTTCCCAGTTAATGTCACGATTAATGTGAATGGAACAGATTATTATTTCCCTGAAGCTGGGGCAAGAAGAAAAGGTAATATGTCAAAAGGCGATTCTTTTGAAAACGGTAGAATCCATTATAAATTATCTTTTGGTGAAACGTTTGATGAAGATTTTTATAAAAATAACACTCCTGCTTTCTATAAAACATGGAAAGAAGGAGAAAAAGATTACGAAGAAAGAAAAGATCGTACTTTCTTAGATATGGAAAAATTAGATCTTAAATGGAATCGTAATAACGATCAAACTAACTTAAGACAAAGTTATACGAATTATTTATATCGTAAAAACGGTATCATTGCTGGTAATAACACAATTGGTAATGTACAAGTATTTAAAGATGGCGTAAGCACTGGCGTGAATCTCACTTATGATATTTTAGAAAGCATCGATAAGATTTTTATCCGCCGCTTCTTTAATAAGGCTTCTTCTAAAGGAGATTTATATAAAACTACTTATACGGGTGCTGGACCAGCTAATTTTACTTCCGACGCTATATCATTAAGTGGTGGAGAATATGTTGTTAATTCTTCAAAAGTTGGTGTGGAAGATTCAGAGAATAATTATCATCCTTCTTATGATTTAAAAACCAATAAAAAGACATCTAATCATGCTGATTTAATTAAATTAATTAAAACATTCAATTACGATAAGAGTCCTGCTGCTACATTTATCGATACCGCAAAACAATTAATAGATTTCGATTATATGGCGAAATTCCTCGCGATTAGTTATGCGGTTGGTGATCCTGACGATATAAGATGTAATTACAATAATGCATATGTCTATTTTGAGCCAACAACTCATAAAGCTTTCTTTATTCCTTATGATCATGACCGTGTGATGGGTATTACAACTGGTTATGGTGGTGGATTAATGCCTTCTAGAGGTTTTGTCTCTACAAAAGCTGGTGGCTACCAGGGAGATAATTTACAAGAAAACCCTATTTTCTGGCGTTTATTAATTAATGATAACACTCAAGGATTAGGAAGATATTTAGAAACTATCCCAGAAAGTTTTAATAAATGTAAAGAACAAATTTTAGCAATTAAAAACGGCCAAGATTTTACTCCGGCCGCATTTGATAATTATGTGAATCAATTTGTTTATAAAGGTGAAGGTAGTACTTCCTCAAATACAGCAAATCCATATAGTTACACTGATTATTATAATAATTTAATTTATCAGATTACTAACGATCCACGTTTAAAATAATTATTCAACAGTAACGCTTTTAGCGAGATTACGGGGCTTATCAACATTAAGTCCTTTTTCTAATGAGACATAATAAGCGAAATAAAACGCAACACCACTAATGGCAACGCTAGATAAGAAGCGCTTATAGTCTTTTAAGACGATGAAATCGCCTTCTTTCGCTAATTGCTCAGTTGAGATAACATAAACGTCTGCACCTCTTGCTTTTACTTCTTGAACATTTCCACGCATGGATGCTGCAGTAACATCATCAGTAATAAAGACGATGACAGGTGTGCCATTTTCAATTAAAGCAATTGGACCGTGTTTAAGTTCACCTCCAGCGATTGCTTCGGAATGAATATAACTAATTTCTTTTAATTTTAACGATGCTTCTAAAGAGAAGTCATAGTCATATCCTCTACCTAAATAGAAAATATCTTTCTTATCTTAATTTAATCGCTAAATCATGAATTTTATCTTTATATGTCGTTTTAATATCGTTAATAACATTACAGCATTCTTCTAAATCTCTCACGATTTTATGACGATTTTCTAATGCGTTTGTGAGCATCGCTAAAGCGGTGACTTG
>JAXERM010000039.1:0-3485 GCA_034116505.1 Bacilli bacterium | reverse complement strand
AACCATCGACTTTAAGATTATTTTCTTTAATATAATTAAAGATGAATGAATAAGCTTCTGGTAATTTTAAATAGCTGCCTTTGACATAAATACAAACTGCTTTTTGTCTTTTTAAAGTCTTAAAATGAATTAAATCATTTTCCTTTCCTATTTCGTTCACTGCTTGAGAATATCTAATCAAGAAATTGTTTTTTTAAATATTGATCATCGAGATATTCAACAAAGCAATAATCCGGTGAGACGCATTTGATTTGTGGATTAACTTTTAAACAGTCTTTTGCAGAATTTAATATAAATTCAGATATCTTAGAAAAATCTTCCACTCTTCCTTCTTGATAATAAACAACACATTCCGGTGTATCTTTAATCGTGACTTCGTATTTCATCATTTCTCCTTTTAACATGTGGTTAATCTTTTGGAGTCGAAATTGATTTAAATCGATGTCTTTTTTAATTTCTTTTTTACGATTTGATAACGCTAATAAAAAGTCCGCATCACTTTTTATGGATTTAATATCGTTAATCGAAAAACCTAATTGTCGTAAAGATTGCATTTTATTTAAAGTTATTAATTGATGATTAGAATCGTAATACCGGTATAGATTCTCATCGATAAAAGCAGGGATTAATAATCCTTCTTTTTCATAATATCTTAACGTCTTAATTGTGGTTTTGGCTAATTTGGAAAATTCACCGATCTTATACATATTTTCACCTCCAAAATCACTTTAAGATATCCCCTAAGGTCAGGGTCAAACTTTTATTTTATATTTTGATAAATGATATCTTTTGGGATATTTATGACATTTATGTCATCATTATCAACATTATTTAAATCTAAATTATATTTTAAAATCGCATAATGATGATAAGTTCTTAAAAATAAAGTCGATGTGGTTGTTTCATACATCGAAGAATAAATCGTATATTCGTTGGAACCATCGCTTTGTTTTACTTCTCCTACTAGAGTTGAAACATTATTTAAAACATGCATCATCTGCGATAAATTACGATCATAATCATCATCATAATCAATATTATTTAATAAGAATGTTGCTTTGACAAATCTTGAACAAGGTGAAGAATCACCAGGTAATCCTCTTCCTTGTAATCCTTTGCCAAATATTGCTAAATCAAAATCTTTTAAAAATATATTGTTCACTTCTTGATTAGTGATATTTAAATAATTAGATAAATTTAAGACATGAAAATCAAAAGTTGGATTATTAGTTAATACACCATAAGGATTAGGATATATTTTTAATCCGTCTTTTGTTTGCTCAATAACGATACATTCATTTTTATCAGCAAGGATAAAATGTAAAGTGGCAACCGGAAGATGTTCATCGTAAGGAATATCGATGATATTTAACACCTCTAAATCTTTTTTAATATCTTTAATAGAGGAATATTTCGCTAATAAATATAGAGGTAATTCATAAGGAGCGAGATTAATTTTATTTTCTTGAGGAGCGTTAAATTTAGCAAATCCTGGAAAATTTAATCCCGCAAAGGAAAGGCCTTTTTCATTGCAGCAATCAAAAAAGAAAGGATAATTATCGTGTTTTATTCCTACTCCGTATATCGCGTAATGTTGATCAATATTATCGATCTTTTTGAATTTTAGAGGATATTTTCTACCAACCACGATGATTGATTCATCGTATTCATAATTTAAATCGAGATTTCTCCCAAAATAATGAAATTGACCAATAGTCTTATTTAGTGCAGTACACATAAAATACCTCCTTAGTACTTATATTATACCACGATTGATAAATAAAAATTTATTTATGTTGGTCGAGTAAATCCTGTTGCATTGCTTTTGAAGCTTTTAAAAAGCCTTCTAATACCGCTTGATAATATTTTTTAAATTCTTCGATATTAATTTTATTTAGGTTCTTATCTAACATTAATTGTTCTCTAGAAGCATCTAAAACCGGAATATTATTTGCGATTTTATAAATGGATACTTGTTTAACGATTTCCATTCTTTGCTCATATAAAGCGATGATTTTGGTATCAATTTCATCTATTTGTTGTCTTAATTCTTTTAAATCCATTTGTTAAAACTCCTATAAAACTAAACTACCAATCGTATAATAACACCCTAAACAAACTAATACTGAGATTATCATTAAGATAGAACCATATATTAAAACATCTTTTGTAGAACAATATTCATCTCCTGCCACAATCGCGATATGAGGCATACTTGGTGGTGTGGCAAAAGCAAAACTCGCTAATAGGCCGATAAGCGACACTAAGAGGGGAATATTAACTTGTCCGACCGCACCTAAGACTGTGACAGCAACACTGCTAACTAAAGTGGCAGTAACCATATTCGAACTGAGGTTAGTTTGTATCGCTGCCCAAAGTAGGAAAATCGCGATCAATATAACAGGTGCGATACCTTGTAAAGAAGTACTTAAATTGTCATTTAAGAATGTTTTGATACCGATATCGTTGTTCGTTAATGCCGCTCCTAATAATAATGTTGCTGCGCACATTAATAAACTCCCCCATGGGACATTTTTAAATGCTTCATCTACTTTTAAAATCGGTTGACCATCAACGCGGATAATCAATAACGCTAAGGTACCTAATAAAGGTGGCATCGCAGTTGTATAACCGTTGATTGTTTGATAAAAAATAGGCCATGCTTTTTCTAATAAACTCGGTACAACCCATAATAATAAAACAACAACAAAAACCACTAAGGTGATAATATCTTTTGCATTTATTTTTGGTAAAGATGCCTTTAAAGAAGACACATCTGCGTCCACTAATTTTTGTCCATTAGGACGAATAATGACAAAGAAAATAAATAGCATTAAACCAAATGTCACTAAGCCAACCGGTATGGCGAATAACATATATTGCAATGGTGTGACATTTTCTACCACACTTAAATTCTGTAATGCTTGTAACGCTAAAACAGGGAACACATGGGCGATTAATGTCATACCACTAGAGATCGAAACAGTAAATCCAAGACCGAGCATTAATACTTTTGCGATCTTTTCGCCTTTTTCAATTTTTGCAATAGCAAATATCTCTTTTAATATCGGTAATATCACAACAAATAAGACCGATGGGGACATGAATAATCCTAATAAAAGCACCGCTAAAAGGAAGAAGGTTACGAATAAATATCCATGCTTTTTAGCAAGTGGAAAATTAATAAAATTAATCGCGATTCTTCTAATTAATGAAGTCTTTGATAAAGCGTAAGTACAAATAAAAGTAAACAATAAGAAAATGAATGTCGCATTGCCAAAAGAATTAATAAAAGCATTTTTAAAGCCAATTGTCTTTAATAAAGCGATGGCAAAAATACATAATAAACTCGGCCAATCAATTCCGATTGTTAACCATAAAATTAAGCAACTAATAAAGATGAATATCACTCCATTGGCATCCTGACTTAAAGATGGGAATAAAGGAATGAACTTACCGAATATACATAAAGCGATACAAATAGG
>JAXERM010000038.1:0-11362 GCA_034116505.1 Bacilli bacterium | reverse complement strand
TATGGATTGTTTGTGCCAACAGATTCAACACCAAATTGTAAGAATTGACGAAAACGGCCTAATTGTGGTCTTTCGTAGCGGAAAACTGGTCCGTGATAGAAATATTTAAGCGGTAGTTCGTTTGTGGCTAACAATTTGTTTTGCACAATCATACGAGCGATGCCAGCAGTAAATTCTGGACGCATTGTTAAGCTACGACCACCTTTGTCTTCAAAGGTATACATTTCTTTTCTCACCACATCACTACTTTCACCAACACTGCGCACAAATAATTCACTATGTTCAAGCACTGGAGGTTCCACATAGTGATAAGCAAAAATTTCTGAAAGAACGGTTAAAACATGTTTAACAGAATCATAGATTCTTCCTTCTTTAGATAATATGTCATGTGTCCCTTTAACATTTTTAATTTCCATTTTTATTAACTCCTTAATGAATCACTCTTGTGATCTCATATACACCAGTAATTGAACGCAAGATATTAAATATATCACTTAATCGTTTAGCGTCAGACACCATCAGTGTGGCGCTGACTAAAACATTAATACCATTAACTAATCGAGCGTGAATAGAATTAATGCTGACTTTATTCGCGGTCAATACCTGGATAATTTCAACTAATAAGTTGTTACGATCGCTACATTCAATCACAATATCGACCGGATAGGTAGCAAATTCTAAGTCATCGCGCCAATAGACATCGACTAGTCGCTCTTTTTCGTGTGCGATATTTGGACAGTTTTTACGGTGGACAGTAATTCCTTTACCTTTGGTAATATACCCAGAAATATCATCTCCTGGTATCGGTGTACAACAATTCGCGAGGTTTAATGCAATTTTTCCTACACCTTTACAATATACCGGGCAATCACTACCGGATTTTGATTTGATTTTGCCGATATTATGCATTTCCACTGGACGTTTAATTTTGCAATATTCAATCAAAGCACTTGGAGAAGGTTTTCTTCCCGCTACTTTAATGAATAATTCTTCCACGTTATCAGCTTCAAAATGCTCGAGAAGTTTTGGATCAGATAAATATTTCATCATCTCTTCTTCATTCACGTTGCGGTCATGGAATGAATCGATGCAAGATTGTTTACCCTTCGCTATTTTGTCTTCTCTTAATAATTCAGCGTTTTTAATAGCGATATATTTTCTCACTCCTGAGCGAGCAGCGGTTGTTTTAACAAAATCCAACCATCCTTCACTTGGAGTGGAATTTTTAGCAGTTTTAATTTCCACTAAATCACCGGTTTTTAAAACTGTGTTTAGCGGCACCATCACACCATTGACTAAAGCCCCAACTGCGGTGTCACCAACGCGTGTGTGGATATGATAAGCGAAATCTACTGGAGTGCTACCTTGTGGAAGTTCAATAACTTTACCCTTAGGGGTAAAAACATAGACATTCGCTTCAAAAATATCATGGGTTAAGTTTGAGATATATTCCGATGCTTTTTCATCTGATTGCTCACTACTCATCGAAACAAAATCTCTAAACCAGTGTAATTTATTCTCAATTTCTTGTTGTTCTTTTTGTGAAGAATAACCGCTTCCTTCTTTGTAAGCCCAGTGTGCAGCAACACCAGTTTCAGCAATTGAATCCATATCTTCAGTACGAATTTGCACTTCGTAGAAATTGCCGTCACCCCCGACCACTGTTGTGTGTAAAGATTGATACATGTTAGCTTTTGGCATAGCGATATAATCTTTAAAACGACCAGGAACTGGCTTATATGATTTATGAATTAAGCCGAGAATTTCATAACATTGAATTTCAGTTTTAGTAATAATTCTTAAGGCTAAAATATCATAAATTTCATCAAATGGATGGCCTTTAATATACATCTTTCGATAAATCGAATAGATTGATTTAACGCGAGCAGAAATATCAAATGGAATGTTGTTTTCAAATAAAATATCAGCGATTTTCTTCTTTAAATTTTCTAAAGATTTGCCCATCGTTTTGGCTTTTTTAGAAAGTAAACGAGAGATTTCTTGGAAACGTTCTGGTTCAAGGTATTTTAAACACAAATCTTCTAATTCTGATTTGACAGTATCAATACCTAATCGATGAGCGATTGGAACGAAAACATCCATCGTTTCTTTAGAAAGAGCTTGTTGTCTTTCATAAGAAAGAGCTCCTAATGTGCGCATATTATGGAGACGGTCCGCTAATTTGATCATAATGACGCGGATGTCTTTTGCCATTCCTAAAAAGATTTTTCTGTGATCTTCAGCTTCAAATTCTTCGCTCTTTATTTTGGATAATTTTAAGCGTTGAATTTTAGTTAATGCATCAACGATTTTAGCGACTTCTGAACCATAATTCTTTTCAATTTCAGAAATTTCCACATCGGTGTCTTCCACTACGTCATGAAGAAGTCCTGCTACAATAGTAACGGGGCCGCAGTGTAATGTCGCTAAGATATAAGCCACTTCAATTAAATGATGATAATAAGGTTCACCACTTTTACGTAATTGTCCTTTGTGTTTGAGCAAGATAAAATCATACGCTTTGCGTATCATTTGCTTATCTTCTTTATCGAAGATGTAATTAGAAAATATTTCTTCTACTTCTTCGTAAGTATGTAATGGGTATCCACCATTAATGGGAATTTTCTTATTAACTTCCATAAATTATATCTTATAACGAATTCTTTAATTTTCATATAGAAAATAAAGGCGAACTTAATTATTTTCAAATTGCAATTGGTACAATTTGTAATATTGACCGTGTTGTTTCAATAATTCTTGGTGATTGCCTCTTTCTACAATCTCACCATGCTTTAAGACGATAATTTGATCAGCTTTTTGAATAGTTGATAAACGGTGAGCAACAACGAGCATCGTGCCAATATTTTTCATTTTTTCTAACGATTCTTGAATTAACACTTCTGTTTCTGTATCAATATTCGCGGTCGCTTCATCAAGAATCAAGATTTGTGGCTTCGCTAACACGGTTCTAGCAAATGATAATAACTGTCTTTGTCCTTGAGAGAAATTCTCTCCTCTTTCAATTACTTCTTCCTCTAATCTTTTTGGCAATTTATTAATAAATTGATCAGCGTTAACATAATGACATACCTCTTCAATTTCTTCATTTGTGTATGTATCATCATGGAAACAAATATTATCTTTAATCGTACCAGAGAATAAGAAGACGTCTTGGAGCATTTGTCCAATCGCTTTTCTCAATGATTTGATTTTGATATGTGTAATGTCGATATCATCGATTAAGATTTGTCCTTTTTGAATTTCGTAATTTCTAACAATTAAACTTAAAATGGTTGTTTTTCCTGCCCCGGTTGCCCCCACAAAAGCACAAGTTTGTTTAGGCAATATGGTGAAGGAAACATCTTTCAAAATCCAATCTTCTTTTTGGTAGGCAAAATAGACATTTTTAAATTCAATTTTGCCTTCAAAATGATCAATATCTATCGCATCTGGACGATCTTTTACTTCTGGTTCAACATCTAAAAGATTAAATAATCTTTCGCATGCGGTAATCGCACGTTGAATATGATTGAGTTGGTCCGCAAGGTTTTGAATTGGGTTGAAGAAGCGCGATAAGAATAAATAGAAAGCGACTACTTCACCACTATTTAAGCCATTGATGCCGAAATAGAATGTCACCGCGATAGAGACGAAATATATAAATGACATAAAAGGACGATAAATACCAAAAGCAATCGTCACTTGATATCGCGTCTTTCTTAACGTTTCATTTTTAATTAAAAATTCTTTTTCTTTGCGCTTTTCTTGATTGAAGAGATTAATAATTTTCATTCCGGAAAGATTTTCATTTAAAAATGTGTTCATATCCGAAACATATTTACGTTCTTTCGAGAAAATTTTATGCACGATTGACGAGAACAATAAGCTAGTCACAAAAACGACAACGACAAAAATTAATAAGACTAAAGATAATCGCCAGGAGATGAAAAACATCATTAAATAAACACCGATGATTGTAAAAACATTCTTAAGAATATTCACCAACACATTAGTGAAAAAGTCGGACATGCTGGCGGTATAATTAGCCACTCTAGTGACCAAAGAACCAACTGGCATTTCATTAAATTGGTCTTGTGACATATTTTCAATATGGGTAAATACTTCCATACGAAGATTATAAATAATCTTTTGTCCTGCCTTTTGTAATATCATCGCTTCAAAATAAGCAAATATACCACTTAAAATAGCTAAGATTGTGTAGCCAATCGCAAAGGCGAGAATAATGCTTAAGGATCGATTTGGAGAATTTAAATTATTAGTAATAGACGAGATAAATAAAGGGAAAACAATATCGATGCCAACATTGATCACGATTAAAAGAAGCGCTAAAAGGAACTTGAAAATCGCCGGTTTTACATAAACAAGCATGCGCTTATATAGAATCGACTTAGGAATCTTTTTATCGCCTTTTAAACCATCGAGTTTATGTTCATCCATGATTATCTACCTCCTTCCATTTCTTTTTCTAATGTTTGTAAAAACACCATTCTTTGATAAGTTGGTGATATTTTTAATAAATTTTCATGATTATCAAAAGCTTCTAAACGGCCATTATTTAAAACGATGATACGATCTAAATGGCTGACAGTAGAAACTCTTGAGGCCACCACTAAAGTGGTTTTGCCTTTTCTCTGTTCTTTAATATTTTTTAAGATTTGCTCTTCAGTTTTAACATCAACTGCAGAAACACTGTCATCAAAAATCAATATTGGAGCGTTTCTTATCGCCGCTCTTGCAATGGAAATCCTTTGTTTTTGACCGCCGGATAAAGAGACACCTCGTTCACCACTGATTGTTTCATAGCCTTCAGCGAAACCATTGATATCCTCATCTACGCACGCAAATTGAGCGGCCTTTTTAATATCTTCAAGCGGAAGATTTTCATCGTAAAAAGCAATATTATTTCTGACTTTGTCAGAAAACAAGAAATTATCTTGTGGGACATAGCTCACTGCGTCACGGATAGATTTAATTGTGGACTTCATAATATCTTGTCCATCAATAAATATGGAATTCTCTTCAATGTTATATAAACGTAATAAAGAATTGACTAAAGTTGTTTTACCACTACCAATCTTCCCGACAATGCCGATAGATTCTCCAGCGTTAATAACTAAGTTAACATTATCTAATTCTTTATTTTTAGACCCTGGATAGATGAAAGAGAAATCTTTAAAAGTAATTTGACCTTGAACATCTTTTAAATCTGTCGCGTCGATAGAATCTTTTATTTCTTCCTCTTCGTCTAGAAAACGACTAATACGTTTTAAAGAAGTTTTAGCTCTTGCGTGGCTGGCGATGATTTGTCCTAAAGCAATCATTGGCCAAATCAATAAATCGAAATAGCCCGTATAAGCAACAAGACCACCGTCATCTAATTTTACTTTGTAACTGCCGAATAAAATAACCGGATTACCATTTAAATAGCAATAAGCAAAATAGCCACCGACGCCAAGAATTATTCCGAAAATTAAACAAATAATTAAATTAATTAAAGAATCGAATAAAACCGATATTCGAGCGTATTTAATATTGACTTCTTTATTTTTTCTCGCCACTTTAGCAAATTTTTTGATCGCCACATTTTCTTTGACAAACGCTTTAATCACGCGAATACCAGTAAAATTTTCTTGCGAATAATCATAAAGTTGGTCGAAAGCTTTTTGTCTTTCTTCCCATTTTTTACCCATATAATTTTCCGCTAATAAACCCCAAACAATAATAAGGGAAACAGGCAAAGCAGAAATCAAAGATAAAACAGGTTCCGCTCTAACCATTTTAATAATCACGAAGGTCGATAAGAATATCGCATCGACTAAAGTCACCGTGCCAAAGCCAAAAAAATCCTCGATTGTCTCTAAGTCGTTAGTGAACCAAGCCATAATTGTTCCGACTTTATTTTCGTGATAATAACGCTGTGATAATCTCTCTGCTTTTAAAAACATTTCATGTCTTAAACTAGCCTCGATTTTTTGCGAAGCATGAAGCAAAGTTAATCGCCACACCATACGGCCAATACACATTGTGAGTGCAATAGCTAAAACCATGAAAATAATCTGCATGATTTCATCTTTATGTGAATCAATTAATTCTGGAACGCTAAATAAATTGACGATTTCTCCAAGATATTGAGGAATATATATTTGAGCAAAATCGACCACGATTAAAGCAATTATTCCTAAAATAAAGAATAAAGCGTATCGTAGGTAATATTTGTTGATGTACTTTCCAAATAACATAAAATAAAAAGCAAATTAATTAATTAATTTGATATAGTTTAACACATTTATAAATAATAAACAACTTTTGTAAACACAAAAAAATTTAATACAAAATATGAATAAAAAATTAAAAATATAGGTTAATTATTGATTGGATTATCGATTGATTTTACGACAAATTCAATATTTTGATAACCGCGATATACACTGCTTCTTAATGTACCTGTCAAAGAGATAAACGGTTGTTCATTTACTTTTGTTTTAGAAAAATTAAAACCGACAATTTTAGCTCCCATTCCTAATGAATATAAGATATGTTCACCGGTTTTTGAAAAAGTTAATACACTACTCATAATACGCGGTAAAACGAAAATAGGTGCTTTATATCCTTCACCAAAAGGGGCAAAAGTTTTGATCAATGCATAATTATTTGCATTTATTTCTGTTAAATATAATGTAATTGCCTCTTTTTTGGTTTTTACTACTGGATGCGAGGAAGTATAGTCAATGAAACGTTTTTTAAATAAATCAAAATCGCTACTTTTAATTGAACATCCTCCAGCGCTTGGATGACCACCGCTAGTTAATACAAGATCGCTTAATTCATTAAAACAATCTACGACATTAAATCCTTCAGGAGCACGAGCTGATCCTTTTAAGATGGTTTGATCGTCACAAGGAGTAAATACAATTGTAGGTTTATTATTGCTTGAACATAAGCCATTTGCCACTAAGCCGATTAATCCTTCTTTAATCGAGGAATTAATGACTGTTGCGGGTTCATCGTTAGCGAGATTTAAATATTTTTCATTTAATATTTTGCTCTCATTTTTTCTTAATAAATTAATGTCTGTAATCCATGTAGCCAAGGAATATAATTGATCTTTATCCGTTGTCACAAAATATTGCACTAAATCATTAATTGATTCATTATCAATTAAGCGGCCGACAGCATTAATTTTTGGAGCGATTTTTAAACCGATTGAATTCTCGTCAAATATATCTTCTTCTTTTAATATATCAATGGATGGGAATTCCCCTTCTTGATATTTAGAAAAAACTAAACGCAAAAAATGATGATTATATCCTTTTATCGGCATCATATCAGAGATGATTGATATAGCAGCAAGTGTCGATAGATATTTATCGAAGTAGCCTAAAAAAGAAATAGTAAACATAAAGGCTGTAAAAGCACCGCTCGTAGCGATATCACCAAATTCGCTATATTGTGGATGAATAATTACATCGGCAGAGACTATTCTTTCTTGAATCGTGTGATGATCAATTACTAATACTTTGACATTGTGGGCTTTTAAATAATCAATCGCATCAAAAGCGGAAACACCATTATCGACACAGATCACTAAGCCAATACCGTTTTTCACTGCTTCTTGTGCTTTCATTAAAGTAATACCATATCCGTCATGATAACGATTTGGTACATAATATGAAACTTGATAATTCCTTAATAAAAAGGCTTTATAAAGAATTGATGTTCCCATCACTCCATCCGCGTCATAATCGCCGTAAATAAGAATTTTTTCATGATTAGACATCGCTTCTTCCACTAAAGAAGTAGCGTTTTCCATATTTTTAAAATAATGACCATCGGTAAAATCTTCTTCAGTGAATTTTTTGTTTAAAAGAAGATATTCTTCTTTGCTCATATGATAATAATTTAATAGACGTTGAAATAATGTTTCTTTTTGCATAAAAATTGTATAAAAAGGCCACCTAAATCAGATGGCCTATATAGATTAATCGTTAATGCCGATGAAGATACGTTCTTCTGGTTCAGCAGATTTGTTAACTTTATTAACTTTCTTTTTCTTCTTCTTGAATTTAGCTTGGAATTTTTCCATGTTCACTTTGGAGAACATATGGTAGAAGAGTTGAGCGATTGGTCCATATAATGTGGTGACAATCACTGCTGCTACGACAACACCAAGAGCGATAATTAAGAACAACCAAGCAGTATTAACAGCACCAAAGCCAAAGAAGTTAATACCGAGATATAAAGCGAAAATTGTTAAAATTAAGATAGGACTATAGCTAAGAGCGGTTGCCCTAACCATAATTGCGTCGCGATTAGCGATTGAATTATCATGGTTTTTATCTTCGATCACTAATTCTCTTTCGCGGTTCATGAAGATGATAGCGAAGAATAATGTTAATGCCGCAACGACTGGAGCAGCCACAACAGCATAATTACCAACCGCTAATCTAGATAAAGCAAATAAACCTGTAACAATACCAGTAGAAGCAATTGGAGCGACTAAAGCAGCTAAACCACGGCTTAGACGATATCTTAATAAGAGATATAAAGCACTGACAGCGATACCAACTAATGTGCCCCACATAATCGGTGCAAATTCTGGTTGATATTCTGTCGCTAATGTGACATTTTTCACACTCGCTTTTACATTTGTATCGATATCTTTCATTTTTTCTTCTAATAAAGAAGAAACAGATTCACCATTTGCGATTAAAGCATATTCTCTAGTGCCGATTTCTTGACCAGCATCATCTTTTGTCACGTAATATGCGTTAGTCTTAGATAAATCAACTGCGTTATTTAATTTAACGACATAATATGTGTATGTGATTTTATCATCTTCATCTTCACCGATATCTTCTCTTGTTTTATATAAAATGTCAGTATCAGCATCGGAAATTTGTGATAATAATGATTTTGCTTTCGCTTCATTATCAGTGTATGTATAAACATTTCCTAATAAAGAAGTGACTTGGTTTTCGTTCATTAATGTGTTTTTAGAATTAGTTTCAAAATAAATTTGTGAATTTAATGTTTCGGAACCGTTATTATAAACAACACCATCATGGATTGAACCAAAAACGACCATTCCGGCCATGCCAGCAATGAACAATAAGGAAGTGATAATACCGATTGGTTTTTTCTTCTTGGTGAAATCTTTTCCTTCATATGGCCCAAAATAAGTTTGTTTTTCTTCTTTAAGAACATTAGGAACTTTAGTGGAATCAATGCCAAATACGTCGTATTTTCCTTGAAGTTTTGTGGTGTTAGTAGCTAACCACATTAAGGCTTTTAAGCCAACAGTATTTAATATTAAGGAAGCAAGACCACCTAAGACAGCAACAATCGCGAATGTTCTCATGATTGTACCACCAAAGATATAGGAGAAAACACCCATAATGATGAGAACTACGTTCACATCAACGATTGGTAATAAAGCTTTTTTACCAGCTTCGGAGTTAGCTTTCTTTAAAGAACGGCCACGATATGATTCTTCTTTTAATTTAGTGAGATAAATAATACCACTTGCGATGCTTGCTAAGGCCACTAAGCATAAAGCGATTAAGCCAGCAGTATTAAATTCAGCTGTAAATAGAATGATTGAACCAACACTTGCGTATAAGGAGCCAAGCGTTAATGTGGCGACAGATAATGCTCCTAAACGATAGAAGACAATTAATAATAAAGTGAGAATACCAATCGCACAGATTGTGGCTTTAAGTGTATATGACCATTGAATATTTTCATCCACTGTCACTAATTCATCATAGAAAGCCGGTACACTATTTTCGTATAAGAATGTCACTTTATAATCTAATTCATCACAATTTAATAAGTTGACATAATGACGAGCGGTATCGAATGCAGAGCGAACTTCACTCGCTTCATATGAAGAGTTATTGTTTTTATCTTGAATATTGACAAATGCAGTAATCTTTTCCGCGTCATCTTCAATTTCTTCAACATTGAAAGACATGATGATCTTTTCTGCGATACGTGAATCATAATCTTCATTGCCAGAAACAGTTTTGGAGAATGTGTCGGTATCAGCGACATAATCTTTCCATAAATATAAGTTATATGTATATGTTGTTTCTGCTTCTTCACCTTCGCCAGAAGAAGATTGTTCTGCTGCATCAGTGTTATTATCTTCTTTATATTGTTTAACTTGTTTTAATAAGTCGTAGAATTTTCCAGTGACAGGAATATTGACACTTGGATAATTATTGACTGTTTCTAAATATGCTTTGCCATCAATCCATTTTTCGTTTTCATCAGCGTTGGAAATAAAATTATCTAATTTAGAAGAGAGGGCTAATGAACCGTTAAATGTGACTAATTCTTGAATATTTTTATAATTAGCTTCTGTTTGTTGTTTTAATAAAACACTAACAGTATCGTTACCTTGAACACGAACTTCATATGTAGAAATATCATAAGAAGCTAAACGTTCAACGATTTTGTCAGCGATTAATTCTGATGGTTTTTCACCAGTAATATTTTCATCAATTGCTTCGCCATCTTTTTCAGTAATACGGAAAACTAATTCTTTACCATTGGAATATTCAATGTTAGAAGAACTTTGTTTAAAGACATTAGCGAATGTTGTACCCATCGCCACTAATGCTGTACCTGTTAAGATGATATAAGACCATAATCTTCTCATAGGTTTTCTCTCCTCTATTTATTGCAAATAAAATCTCATCGCTTGCGCGTCTTAAATAATTTATAACAAATATATACATATTTCAACAATTATTTCGTGCGCATATACGTAAACGCGTAGCGTAAGAATTAATTGTTAAAAAACTTTAAAATAAATTTCCTTGATGATTAATATGGAGGTGACGATAAGCTTTTTCGTTAGCGACACGACCTCTTGGAGTGCGATCGACAAAACCAATTTGTAATAAATATGGTTCATAAACATCTTCAAGATTTTGAATTTCTTCCCCAATTGCGTTAGCTAATGTTTCTAAACCAACTGGGCCTCCTTTAAATCTTTCGATTAAAGTTTTTAAATAACGAATATCGACATCATCAAGGCCAATTTCATCTACTTTTAATGCATTTAAAGCATTAATTGCGTCATTTCTATTAATATCATCTTTACCTTCATAATTGGCAAAATCTCGCACACGTTTAAATAAACGATTGGCGATTCTTGGCGTTCCACGACTACGGACAGCAATCTCCTTAGCCGCTAAATTGTTAATGGTCATATTGAACACTTTTGCAGTACGATTGACAATTTGTTCCATCTCCTCTTCATCGTAAAAATTTAGCTTTTCCACGATACCAAATCTCGCTCTTAAAGGAGCGCTTAAATCACCCGCTCTTGTAG
>JAXERM010000037.1:0-20559 GCA_034116505.1 Bacilli bacterium | reverse complement strand
GATAATGATTTTGGTAATGTCCGCGTGAGAGCTTTTGGTGTTTTCTCTTATAAAGTTGAAAATCCAAAAACTTTTATGGAAGAAATGTTTGGCACAAATGCGGTTTATACATCTGAAGATGTCAACAACCAAATGAAGCCTGTTGTCATCCAATCTTTCGCTGATGCAGTGGCAGAAAGCCAAATCTCTGCCTTAGATTTAGCGGCAAATTATCGCGAATTCTCTTCAACAATTATCGAAGCTGCTCAAGGCGACTTTGAAAAATTCGGTTTAAAATTATGTACGATGGTTGTAGAAAACATCTCTTTACCAGAAGAAGTAGAAAAAGCCTTAGATGAAAGAACAAAACTCGGTGTCTTAAGTGACAAGATGGGTACATATACACAATATCAAGCCGCAAACGCGATGAGAGATGCAGCAAATAATCCTAACGGAAGTAACTTTGCTGCCATGGGTGTTGGTTTAGGTGCTGGAGCCACAATCGGTGGTACTTTAGGCCAAGCTTTAGCATCTGCTAAAGACACACCAAAAGAAGAAGTAAAAACTGGCACTAAAAAGTGTGTAAAATGTGGAGCAAACATTCCTATTAAAGCAAAATTCTGTCCTGAATGTGGTGAAAGTCAACCAACTAATAAATTTTGTTCTAATTGCGGAGCAAAAGTAGCTAGTGATGCAAAATTCTGCCCTGAATGTGGTAACAAATTATAATGGAAGAAGCATTAGATAAACAACTTAAAGTCGGCTCGAATCACGCTAAATGCGAACACTGTGGGGGCAATTTAATATTCGATCCCACTTCGCAAGCTTTATTTTGTCCACATTGCGAAAGCAAATTTGAATTTGATAAAAACAACAATCAAATTAAGCACGCAATAAATGAAGGAAAAATTGATGTTAAAGAAGAAAGAGACGAATGGGCAAAAGACATGAAAGTCGTTCGCTGCCAAAACTGTGGAGCGGAAATATTAATCACTGGTCTAGATATTGCTTCCAATTGTCCTTATTGTGGTAGCAATTATGTTGTCGATTCTACTTCATTACCAGGATTAAAACCTGATGTAGTTGTTCCTTTCTTAATTTCAAAAAGCAAAGCAAGTGAAGTTTTCTTAAAAGGCATTAAAAAGAAATTTTTTGCTCCTTCAGCTTTAAAAAAGCAATTACCAGAAAGCAAAATTCGCGGCATTTATATTCCTACATTCACTTTTGATTCTAAAACAGAATCGTTATATCGTGGGGTATTAACCAAAACCGTAACGCATACAAATGCGAAAGGACAAACTTATACCACACAAAAATCATTCCCTATTTCTGGTAATGAGAAGTTGTTGCATAATGATTTTGTGGTTGAATCTTCATCTAAGATGAATGGTAAGCAAATGAACGCTTTATTACCATATGATTTTTCTAAAACATACGCTTATGATCCTAACTTCATTCGCGGATTCGCAATCGAACATTACGTAGACGAATTATCTATTTGTTACGATTGTGCAAAAAAAGCGATTGATGAAAGAATTAAAAAATCCATTTTATCGCATTATGATTACACATATGTTAATAGTTTAACTATTAACACTAAATACTTTGATGAATTATATTCATATCGTATGCTTCCTATTTATTCTTTCGAATTTTCTTATAAGAAAAAACAATTTTTGGTATTTATGAACGGACAGACTGGTAAAGTTGGTACCGGTTATCCTAAGAGCCCATTAAAAATTACTTTAGTGGTATTAGGTATCATCATCCTAGTCAGTTTATTAATATTCTTATTAATCCAAGGTTCTTAATGTTAGGAGGTAAATATCATGAAGAACACAATTGAAAAACAAAAGTCAGCTTTAAGAGTTATTGGCATTCTTGCTCTTGTCTTTGGTTTAGTTGCCGTTATTGGTGGCGCTTTATTGACAGTTTTTGGTGTCATTAACTTAGTTAATAATAATGTAGGTGCCGGCATCGTCATGGTTATTCTTGGACCAATTTCTCTTATTATTGGTGTTCCTTTATTCATTTGGGGAATTTACGGCACATTTACTGCTAGCGCCATTAAAGCGACACGCGGTAGTATTGCTGACGGTAATATCGCGAAAGAAAACGGCACAGTTAATGGTAAGAAATGTCCTAAATGTGGAGCGACAAACACACCAAATGCTAGTGAATGTCAAGTTTGCCATACTCCGTTAGAATAAAAAATACTTAAAAAGGCACTTAAAGGTGTCTTTTTTTGTGGAAAATAAGAGTCTCTTCTTTTATATTCTAATATATGAACAAAATAATATTAATCGGTGGTGGATCTGGAGCTGGAAAAACCACGATTGCACAATTGATTAAAAAAGCAAAAAATGATGTGACAATTATATCATTAGATAACTACTGCATTTCTCATGATGAATTATCATTAGAAGAACGCAAAAAATTAAATTTTGATCATCCTGATAGTTATGATGGTAAAAGAGCAAGTGAAGATGTTAAGCGCTTAAAAAATAACGAAAGTGTTGCGATACCTATTTATGATTTTAGCATTCACGCCGCAAAAAAAGAAAAGCAGATTATTAACCCACATAAATATATTATTGTCGATTCAATTTTCTCTTTATATTACCCTGAACTTTTATCTTTAGCGGACTATAAGATTTATATATCTGTCGATGATGAAACGCGTTTAAAAAGAAGAAGTGAACGCGATTTAATCTATCGTGGACGATCAAAAGAGCAAACATTATGGCAGTGGCAAACAACAGTTTTACCAATGCATCAAAAATATATTGAACCGACTAAAAAGAACGCTGATTATATATTTGATAATAATGATCAAAAGAATATTAACGAGATTGATGTCTTAGAAATATTACAAAAAATATAAAAAGCAAGTTTGGTGAGTTTGACTCATGATTAACTTGCTAAGAATCTTATTATTTAAGGACAGATTTATATAAATATAAAAGTCCCTTTTTTATTCAAAATCTGTTTTTAATTTGCCGACATAGAATACCGCTAATAATCCCGGACCACCATGAGCGCCGATAGTTAAGCCCATTGAATGATAACTAACATCCTTAAATGGAATTTCTTTTAATATTTGCGAGGCGAGATTTTTCATTTCTTCTTCCGCTTCTGAATGGCAGCAATATAATGTTTGATTTTCGGGATTAACCACTTCTTCTTTTAAAGTATCAATAAATTTACGATATGCTTTCTTTTGACCAATCGCTTTAGTTTTGAAGCGTAATTTGCCAATCGCATTACAATTTAAAATAAGATTTAATCTTAAAACATTGCCAACAATTGCGGCGGCTTT
The DNA here is from genome assembly GCA_034116505.1 of Bacilli bacterium. Lineage (GTDB taxonomy): Bacteria > Bacillota_I > Bacilli_A > RFN20 > CAG-826 > RUG13091. The sequence continues at coordinate 17,261 of JAXERM010000037.1, read as the reverse complement.
CGATAATCTTCCACCTCTAGCTAAATATTTTAAAGTTCCAGTAGTGTATAAAGTACGGACGTGATGTGATAGTTCAGTTAAACGATTAATTGTCGTTTCAACGTCTAATCCTTCATCACGACATTTGACTGCCTCTTTGATGATAATGAAGTTACCTAAGCATCCAATAGTGGTGTCAACAACATGAACTTCAATACCTTTTTCTTTTAGCGCGATCGCGGCTGCGCGCGAATTATTAATAGAATTGGATAAAGCTTCCGCTAAAGAGATATGAATAATTGGTAAATTGTCTTTAGCGTTTTCTTCAAAGAAAGATTGGTATTCAAAAGCATTGATTTGACTAGTTTTAAATACTTTTCCTTCCTCCATTTGTCGATAAAAAGAAATATTTTGTTGGCGATCAGATAAATCTTTAACTGTGTCACCTTTTTCGTCAGTAATTGAAAATGAAATAAATGGAACTTGAAGTTTGGCTAATTCTTCAAATCCAGCGTCGCAAGAGGAATCGGTTGTGATAATAAATTTGCCCATATGTAAACTCCTTTTCTCGTAAAATTAGTAAAACAAATTGACAAATCAATAGCACTGACTTTATTTTATATATACAAATGGAGAAATAATTTTTTTCTCCACTAATTGTGGAGTAAGATAAAAATATGGAAGATTTAAACAAAATATTTGCTAATAATTTAATAAAATTACGAAGAAGTAAAAACCTCACACAGCTTGAATTAGCTAACGAATTAAATTATAGCGATCGAAATATTTCTAAATGGGAAACCGCTCAAGCATTACCGACAACTGAAGTCATGGTAGTCTTAGCAAAATTTTTTGATGTGACAATTGATTTCCTTTTACAAGAACATACCGACGCTGAATTTACTTTAAAGAAAAAAGAAAAAAGAACATCTTTACGTGATCGTTTAATCATTTTTGGTTTAGCAGGTGTTTGTGCTTATTTATTAGCAACAATCGCTTTTGTGGTCACACCAACATTTTGGCATGCTTCCTGGTTATCTTTTGTTTATGCTGTTCCAGTTTGTTCTGTTTTAGCTATTATTTTTATCAGTATTTGGTTTAAAAAATTCCCATATTTATTTATCGCTGTTAGCGTTCTTATTTGGTCCATCTTAGCATCTATTTATTTAACGATTTTGACTATTGCAGGTTTGAATGCTTGGCCAATATTCTTAATTGGTATACCATTAGAAGTCGCCACGATATTCTTCTCTCAATTCTCAGGTTTCCATAAAAAGAAAAAATAACCTATTTATGAATAAAAAAGAACGTGTAAAAAAAATAAAAGAAAAAGCTAAATTTATTTTAGAAAAAGAGAATTTAACTCTTAATGAAAATAATCAAATTGTTTTACCTTTACATTTGGTTAATTTAAAGAATATTTATTCTCCTTTTTGTTATAATTTCAATTTATTAAATGACGATATATATAATTATTTAGAAACTTTTGAATCTATTCATATTGCACCTAATCAATTAATAATTGAAGTGCATGTCGATGAACAATTTTCTTTAGAAGAATCTAATAATTTTAAAGAAGCCTTACATAATCGTTATGAAAAGGAATTGCTAACTAAATCCTTCGCGATTAAAAAGAAGATGATTTCTTCCCTTATTTTGTTGGGATTAGGCGTTCTTGTTTTAGCCATCATGATTATTCTTGACTATACGATTTTTCGTAATTCTGAACACGCGATATGGTTAGAAGTAATCGATATTATTGCCTGGGTTTTAATTTGGGAAGCAGTAGATTTGGCATTATTTGGCAAAGCGATGGATCAAAGAAGAATTGAGCGTTGTAAAAAATTCCAAAACGCCGAAATCTTATTTATCAAAGAAGATGAAAAAATATAATCTATATTTATTTGATTTTGACGGCACATTATTTGATACATACGAAGCGCTGAAGCTCATTTTTAAAGTTGCTTATAAGGCTATTGGTTTTGATTTTGATGAAAATAAGACCTTAAAATACGCTAGAGAGCCATTAATTATTGGTTATCAAGAGAACAAATGTCCAATGGATCAATGGGATTATTTTATTAAAAAAATCGATGAAGCAATCGATTTACAAGAGGTTTTAGATCTTACCGTGCCATATGATGATGCTTTATCTTTGTTTTCTTTCTTAAAGAAAAATAATCTATATGCCGGAATTGTTACTAACAATAATTCTAAGCACATCAAAGAAGTATTAATTAATCAACATATCGATTTATCTTTATTTCCAATTATTGTCGGTAACAAAGAATGTCAAACACCTAAACCTAATCCTGATCCGATTTTGTATGCTTTAAATAAAGCAAAAGAATTAAATATTGATATTACTGATGTCGTCTATGTCGGCGATTCATTAAATGACGCAAAAAGTGCTTATAACGCACATATTGATGCTATTTTATTAGATAGAGAAGGTGTTTATCCTGAAAGTGATAAATATCAAATAATTAGAAGTTTAAAGGAACTATTCTATGAATAAAGACATAAAAATCATCTTCGTTGATATAGATTTTACATTATATGATCATTACAAAAATGAATTTAACAAAGAATGTATTGAAGCGATTAATCAGGCACAAAAGAATGGTGTAAAAATCATCATTTCAACCGCTAGACCATACGATACGATGCGTGAATTAGGAACATTAGATGTTATTCATCCAGATGGCTATATCGTAAATGATGGAGCGATCGCGGTAGTGGATAATCACGTTGTATTTGAACATTATTTTCCAACCGATTTAGTAAGAAGAGTGGTCAAGGTAATGAAAAGAAGGAAAACCACATGTGAAATTGCCACCTTCAAAGATCGTTATTTATTAGCTAAACCAACAGTAGGGGCTAAAAATGTTTTTCGTGCTTTTAAAAATTCTATTCCACCCACTATTGAATATGACGGACAAAATGTTTGTACAATTATGATATTCGGTAAAAGTAGAGGGGATGAAACTCTACAAAAACAATTAGGAGAAGATATTCATATATTCCGTTTTTGTCCAGACGCCGCTGATTTAACATATAAAACAAAAATTGAAAAAGGCGATACAGTGAAGAAGGTATTGGAATATTTAAACATATCTAGTGATAACGCCATGGCGATTGGTGATGATTATGTTGATATTTCAATGTTTAAGATAGTCAAATACGGTGTGGCGATGGGCAACGCTAAAGAAGAAGTAAAGAAAAACGCCACTCATATTGCTAAACATATTAGCGATGGTGGCTTTAATCAATTATTTAAAGATTTAGATATAATCTAAATACCAATATAGTGGCTTAGGACAATCCATATGCCTAAACCGACTAAAATTACGCCCCCGATGATACCGGTAATCTCATATTTTCCTTTGAATATTTTTTGGATACTTTTTGCTAATAAAACACCGACAAAAGAAATCACAAAGGTGCAAAGTAAGATAATAGAAACATGTAACCATATTGTGTAATTATTGCTTAAGGATATTCCTTGAGCGTTTTTATTATGAAAAGCAACACCGGTGGCTAAAGCATCAATAGATGTTGCAACTCCCATAACTAACACTTCTTCGATCGAAAAGTTTTTTGGTTCTTTTTCTTCGCTGGGCTTTTTAAAATTAATGATCGATTCTATCAACATTTTCATGCCGATAAACATTAATAAGCCAAACGCTAACCAAGTAACAATAATCGACATTACTTCGCCTGCTTTTTCTCCAGCAGAATTACCAACAATTTGACTAATTCCTTCCACAACAAAATAACCGATTAATGGCATTAAAGCTTGCATCACACCAAAAGTTAGAGCGATAAATAAGCTCTTCTTTTTATCTATATCTTGATATATCAAACCATCAGTGACACTCACAGCAAAAGCATCCATCGATAGAGCGATACCGAATAATATAACTTGAATGATTGTGTTAGGATCCATAGCAAATAATATAATATCTTTTCTTTTTGCGTGCTACTTAATCTTATTTAAAAAAGTTTTAACTTTTTTATTTACTTAAAAAAGCCTTTGTGCTATCTTAATGTTAGGAGACTTTTTTGTATGGAAAATGAAATGGTTGAATTATTGCAAAAAGCAGAACAAAGCGATGTTAAAGCGATGATTAAGGTTGCTGACATGTTTAGAGCTAATAAAGATGATGAAAAAGCATTTAAATATGTCTATAAAAGCGCTTTATATCATTATCCTGAAGGAGAAAGAAAATTAGGATATTATTACGAAAGAGGGATTGGTTGCACTAAAGACTTAACAAAAGCAAAAAGTTATTATGAATTAGCGGCGATCCATGGTGACACCAAAGCGATGTACAATATCGCGATTTTCTATTTTCAAAATAAACAATATAATCAAGCATTTAGTTACGCTAAACAAGCTGCAGACAATAATCATCCTAAAGCTTGTAGCCTAATGAATTATTTTTATGAACATGCGATTGGTTGCGAACAAGACTATACAAAAGCATATGAATTCTTATTAAAAGCATATGAATTAAAAGAAAAAGGATTATGTTATAAACTTGGAATTTATTTTTATAATGGCTATGGTGTTAATGTCGATTATGAAAAAGCGTTCTCATATTTTTATTTAGGTGCCGATGAACAAGAAAAAGAATGTTATTATTATTTAGCGGCGATGTTTTATAAAGGAGAAGGAACAAAGCAAGATTATGGCCAAGCATTCTATTATTTTGAAAAGGGTGCGAATAGCGGTGATCCAAAGGCGATGTATAACCTTGCCACTTTCTATGAATTAGGCATCTATGTTCAAAGCGATTTAACCAAAGCTAAATATTGGCTTTTAAAAGCAAAAGAAAAAGGCTTTGATTTAGCAATAAATAGATTACAAATTGAAAAATTTACCAATATTAATAATTAATTCTTTAATTAGAACATCAAAAAAGATAAGATATTTACAGTTATGAGTAATAAAAATCCTAGATACGTTGAAGGTTTACGCGTTGTTAAAAGATATAACGCACCAATATTATTTAGCGGCTTATTAGCGATGGTCATCGCTATTATACCTGCTATGTTATTATTTTTTCCTTGGCTTAATGTCTCTTCTCAAGGAGTGCAAGTTCCTACATCTGCTCCAGAATTAGCTTTATTTACAAGCGAAGCTTCATTTAATATTACTGGTTTAGATCTTATTAAATTCATGTTTAATTTAGAATCTAACGCTAGTAGTGTGGTGACTTTTGGTAAAACACTAGATGATGTCGGCAATAATTTCTTATATGGAATCGTCGCTAATGTTTTAATGTATGGCTCTGCCGGTATTTTATTATTTTTATATTTCTTATGCGTGATTGAATTCCTAATCGGATTCTTTACAATGGTTAGAGGCAAAAAGAGAAAAACCAAAACATTATCTAATTTATCTGGTTGGATTTTCTTCTTTACTATTTTATTGGTTGTTTTCTCTATTGGCACTGCATTTGGCATTAATTTTGGCTATATGCAAGTCGCTAAAGCGGTAGAAGGAGCCACCTATAATGGCATCAATCTTAATATCACTTACTTAATTCCTTTATTAGCGGGCACTTTCTTAGCAATGCTTTTATTAAGTATTTTCTACGCAGCTGGATTAAGAAAAGTAGTGTTTAAAGATGATGTTATTTTTGAAGGCCCAGAAGTTAAAAATTACCTTGGCCGCGAAGTGACAGAAATTCCTGAAAAAGCATTCAATAAAAATTTATCTTTAGAAATTGCTGAAATTCCTGAAGGTATACCTTCTTTAGGTAATTCCGCCTTTGCAAATTGTGTTAATTTACGAGTGGTTGAAATTCCTAAATCGGTAACAAAAATCGGTTATAATTGTTTCTTTAATTGTTGCAAATTACATAAAATTGTTTATCACGGTGATAAAATCTCTTGGAGAAAAATCCAAAGAGGTTCTAATTGGCTCCTAAAAGCAAACACAAATCTCGTACAATGTGACGATGGTGTATTGATTGTTGATCCAAGCAAATAAATTATATTTTCTTATTTCACGAATAAGGTATAATCATTAAAAAGGAGAAAAAAATATGGCTTTTATTAAATGGATGGATGATAGATCCAGATTAGTCAAAATCTTATTCTCATTACCAGTTATCGGTGTTATTTGGGGCGTTTATCGTATTCTCGGTTGCTTCCTCCACGGTAAAGTTAACGTCTTACGTTTAGTCCTCGCAATTATTTGGACAATGTGGGCTGGTATGGTCGGTTGGGTTCTTGACTTAGTGGCAATCGTCTTAACAAATCATATCTTCTGGTTTAAAGACTAATTATTAATGACAAAATGTATAACGACAAAAGTTATGCTTTTTGTTTAGTCTCATAATCTTTTTTTCAAAATAATCACATTAGATAGGATGTTTTTAAAGAAATATATTGATAAATATATCCGCTAGTGGTATATTTCAAGACGGAACATCAAGTATAGCATTATACGAGAGTGACCTATAAGGCCACTCTTTGTTTTTAAGGAAAGAGATTATGGAATTAAAAGAAAAAATCTTCAACAAATTAAATGAAATAGGCTATGAATTAGATAGTTTAAATATCGTTCATCATGATGGACAAAAGGTTTTAGAAATTGTGGTCGATCGTGTAAAAAGCATCGATATGAATGATATTGTTGAAGTTACTAATTATATTAGTAATTACCTTGATGAACTCAATCCATTTGATGATCCGTACACATTAGATATTTCTTCTCTAGGGGCAGAAAAGCCATTGAAGATTGAAAGATTAAATGAATATATCAATCAATATGTTCATGTGCATTTAATTAATCCTATTAAAGGAGAGAATATCTACGAAGGCATTCTGGAAAGCCTTAACGATGAAACGATTTCATTATCTTATCGTATTAAAACCAGAATTAATCATGTTGATATACAAAAGTCAAATATATCAAAAATACGCTTAGCAATTAAATTTTAAGGAGAAAAAATTATGGCTATTGACAGCAAAGCCTTTCTTGAAGCTATCAAAGAGTTAGAAGAAAGCAAAGGCATTGACAGAACAGTTATCGCAAGCGCGTTAGAAGATGCGATGGCTAGAGGTGTACGTAAACAAATCGGTCGTGATGACGCATTAGTCCGTTCCACAATTGATTTAAATGACGGAACATTAACTTTAGGACAAATTAAAATGATTGTCCCGGATCGTAGTGATGAAGACTTCGATGAAGATTTAGAAATTACCACTGAAGAAGCAGAAGCTATCGATCATCAAAAACATTTCCCTGGCGAAGAATTTTTTATTCCCGCTGATGTGGAAACAATGTCTAAATCAATTATTTTAAGCATTAAAAGCGTTTTAAAACAGAGATTCTCTGAAGCAGAAAAAGCAGTGGTTTATGACGCCTTTAAAGATAAAGTTAATACTTTAGTGACAGGTAAAGTAGATAGAGTAGAAGACCGCGGATTAAGCGTTAGTATCGGTCGTACTTCTGTTTATTTAAGAAGAAAAGATATGATTGGCGATGAAAAATTTCTTCCTAACGAATCTATTCGCTTATATGTATCAGAAGTTGAAAAGTCCGCTAAAGGGTCACGTATTCAAGTATCTCGTGCTAGCAGCGATTTCTTAAGATGCATTTTTACTGAAGATATCCATGAAGTATATGATGGCACGATTGAAATTAAAGGAATTGCTAGAGAAGCAGGCGAACGTTCTAAGTAGCTGTTTATTCTAGTGACCCAAATGTTGATCCTGCCGGTGCTTGTATTGGTCAAAATGGCGTCCGTATTCAAAAAATTGTCAGCCAATTAGGTAATGGAGCAAATAAAGAAAAAATCGACATTATCACATATTCTGATGTCGTAGGATTATTCATTTGTGAAGCTTTAAAACCTGCTCATGTTGTCGGCGTTTATGTTGACCCAAGTGAAAACTACGCAATCGCAGTGGTTAAAGACGATTCTTACTCTTTGGCGATTGGTAAAAGAGGTGTCAATGTCCGCTTAGCTGCAAAATTAACTGGATACAAGATTGATATCGATACTGAAAGCGAAGCCTTAGACGCACAATTAGAATATGTTTCTTTAGAAGCATTACAATCTCAAGATGCAGAATATAGAGCGTTAAAAGCCCGTACTGCTACATCTAATAAAGAAAAAGAAGTTATCAGTGTTCTTCCAGGGTTACCAGAAGGATATGTTGCTCCACAAGAAAGAACATATGAAGATAATGATGAAGTCACTGATTTAGATGAAGCTTTATTAGAAGCAAGTGAAAATGAAGAAGTTGCTGCTCCTAGTGTTGAAGAAGCGGAAGTTGAAGTTGCTCCAGTCGTAGAAGAAACTAAAAAAGAACCAGTAGTGGAAGAACATCAAGAAGTTGTCACTACTACTTCTTTAGAAGATTTAGAAAAATCTCTCGACGAAGAAAATAAGAAAAAAGCACAAAAAACAACTCGTAAATCGTTCAAAAACAAAAGAAAAGAAGAGGAAGAAGAAGATTCTGCTTCCGCGATTGTTTCTACTGGACCACGTATGTCTATTTATACAGAAGAAGAATTACGTGAATTAGAAGAAGAAGAAAAAGAATTTGATGACGATTACGAAGAAGAAGATCTAGATTACGAAGATTACGATAATTATTACGACGAAAAATAATTGCTGTATTAAATATTATTAATATTAATTAAGAAAGAAGGTGTTGATATGGGTAAGAAAAATTTTAAAAAAGATAATCAAAGAGAATCTAACGTCTCGACAAAAGTATCTGCTGATAAGACTCGTAGCAAAGTGAATGGTGGGGTCTTTACATATACAGGTGCGATTAGCGTGTCTGAATTAGCTAAATCCCTCAATATTTCCGCTAGCGATATTATTAAATTCCTATTTCTCCAAGGAAAAATGATTACCATCAATACTATTCTTGATGATGAATTAATCGGCACGATTTGTTTACAATTCGGTTATGATTTTGAAAAGAAACATATCGTTGCCGCTGAAAATTTTGAAGAAGTCGAAATTAAAGACGATCCATCAAAATTAAAACCTCGCCCTCCAGTGGTTACAATTATGGGCCACGTTGACCATGGTAAAACCACATTAATCGACGCGATTAGAAATTCTAATTTAGTCGCTGGTGAAGTCGGGGGAATTTCCCAAGAAATTGGTGCTTATCAAAAAGAAATCAACGGTCAAAAAATCACATTTATTGACACTCCAGGGCACGAAGCATTTACCGCAATGCGTTCTCGTGGTGCTTCTGTTACTGATATTGTTGTATTAGTGGTTGCTGCCGATGATGGCGTGATGCCACAAACAATTGAAGCGATTGACCACGCTAAAGCGGCAGGTGTGCCAATTATCGTTGCTATTAACAAAATCGATAAACCAGGTTCAGATCCTTCTAGAGTTAAAAATGAATTAATGGCGCATGAAATCGTGGTTGAAGAATTTGGCGGCGATGTTATTAGCGTTGAAATTTCTGCAAAGCAGAAAAAGAACATTGATGGCTTATTAGAAGCAATTATCACTGTTTCGGAAATGGCTGAATTAAAAGCTAATCCTGATCGTTACGCAATGGGAACAGTATTAGAAGCTAGATTAGATAAAAATGAAGGACCTAAAGCCACTTTATTAGTGCAAAATGGTTCTTTAAAAGAAGGTGACTTCTTAGTTGTTGGAACATCGTACGGTAAAGTTCGTCGTATGACTAACGAATTTAAAAAAGTTTTATCTGTTAGTCTCCCTTCTACTCCAGTCTCTGTTATCGGTTTAAGCGAAGTTCCTTTAGCAGGTGATCGCTTTATGGCTTTCCCAAGTGAAAGTGAAGCAAAAGAAATCGCTTTAAAACGTAAATTAATTAAAGAAGCAAAAGAGAAAAATAAAACTTCTGCCGCAAGCTTAGATGATTTATTCGCAAAAGCTAATGAAGGTAATATCCAAAACATTAATATTATTATTAAAGCCGATTCAACCGGTAGTGCTGAAGCGGTAAAAGGCTCATTAGAAAAATTAAATAGCGATAAAATTAAAATCAACGTTGTGCGTGCGACTAGTGGTGCGATCACTGAAAGTGATGTCTTATTAGCTAGTGCTTCTAACGCGATTATTTATGGTTTTAATGTCCGTCCTGATAGTAAAACTAGAGCAAAAGCAGAAGAAGAAAAGGTTGAAATCCGTCTCCATCGTATTATCTATGCTTTAATTGAAGAAATTCAAGCGGCAATGAAAGGTATGTTAGCCCCTACCTTAGTGGAAAAAGTCACAGGTCAAGCCGAAGTGAGAAGATTATTTAAAGTATCTAAATTAGGTACAATCGCTGGCTGTATGGTAGTGGATGGATATATCAAAAACGCTTCATTAATTCGTGTATTACGCGAAGGTGTGATTACTTTTGAAGGTAAAATTGCTTCCTTACAAAGAGAAAAAGATTCCGTTAAAGAAGTCAAAAGTGGCTATGAATGCGGTATTTTATTAGAAAACTTCAATGATTTAAAAGAAAATGACATCATTGAAGGCTATGAAATGATTGAACAAAAGGCATAAATATGGCAAACAAAGAAGAAAGAATTCAAACTTTAATTCGTAAAAATATTGCAGAAATTATTCAATTTGAATTGAAAAACCCCCATCTAGGATTTGTATCTGTCAATGATGTTTGGGTTTCAAAAGATATTTCATACGCAAAAGTTTATGTTTCGTTTATCAATGAAAACGAAGCACAAACAGGACTAGACGTATTAAATCATTCACGTGGTTTTGTCCGTTCTTCCTTGGCTAAAAAAATGGATACTCGTCGTATCCCAGAAATTTCTTTTGTATTAGATGAAGGTTATAAAAGAGTGGAGCGAATCGAAGAATTATTAAAGAAATAATTAGCATTTTTTCACTAATTTATAATGTTTAATTCCCGCTTCGTAGAACGGTTCTCCTTCTACGATATAACCGCAAGAAAGATAAAAATCTAATAATTGATATTGCCCATGTACATAGATTGTGCATGGGTTATTTTTTTCGATTATGAGATCGGTTAAATAATTAAACACTTGGCGACCATAACCTTGATTTCGATATTCTTTTAAGATGGCAAATCGAGATATTTTATAGCCCTCTAAAGTATCTAAATATCTAATTGTTCCGATTAATTCATTTTTTAAATATATTAAATAAGCATGTGATTGTTCTTCTTCTTTTAAAATCATTTCGTCTTCATAAGGAATCTGTTGTTCCTTAACGAAAACACGGTAACGAACATCAAACATTTTAATTCCATCATCTTTACTGATTACAGGTTTTAGATATAATCCTTCTTGATTAATTTGTAGGCAAATATCTTCACCCCATAAATCGTATTGTTCATAATTACTTAGCATGGTGACAAAGTTATTTTGTGCTTCAGGATAATTTATATATAAATTATGTAATAGGTTTTTAATATTTTCGCGGTTAGTTAATTTATCTGCAGGACAAGAAGAAGGGATAACAGGGATATTTTCTTCTTTTACCGCTTTAATGATATCTTTTTCATGAGCCAATATTAATGGACGAATAAAATCGATATCAGCTTTTTCTAAATGCATATATGGAGAAAAAGTAGCCACCCGAGAACCGTGAATTGCGTTCATTAATAATGTTTCTAATGCATCATCTGAATGATGGGCAAACGCCACTTTATTAAAATGATATTCATTTGCCACTTTATTGATCGCAGCCTTTTTCATCCTGGAGCAAATTGAACAAGGAAGATGTTTGCTATTTTGCTTTTGTTGCTGAATTAATAATATCTGATATACTTCTTTGCAATCGTGGACTAATAATTTTAATCCTAATCTTTCACAAAATTGTTCTAATTGCGTTTTATCAAAAGAAGGAAATCCAAGATCTAACGTCACTGGAACTAAAGTGAAGTCAGTATGAGAAAATTTTTGATATAAACTCAAAGCATAGGTTAAAAGCATGCTATCTTTACCACCGGATAAACCAACCATGATTTTATCGCCGTGGTTGATAAGATTATATTGTTTATCCGCTTTACGGATACAGGCTAAAATGGTCCTAATTGCTTTCATAACAAAAACATTATATTATCTAATAAGATAATTTTAAACAAATATGAACGGTTTTTTTCTCATTGATAAAAAAGAAAATTGGACTAGTAGAGATGTAGTCACAAAGCTATCTCATATTTTCCATATTAAAAAAATTGGACATGCAGGAACGCTCGATCCTTTTGCTACTGGATTATTATTAGTGGCTGTTAATCAAGCAACCAAAGCTATTAATTTTATAGAAGATTATGATAAAGAATATATCGCTACTATCAAATTAGGTAATAAAACAGACACTGGTGATAAAACGGGGAAAACAATATTAGAAAAAGATATTCCTTCTATAATTATAGAAGATATTAAAAAGATACTTGATTCTTTTTTAGGTCCACAATTGCAAACTCCACCTAAATACAGCGCTGTTCACGTTAATGGCGTTAAAGCTTATAAATTGATGTATCGTAACGAAGAAATATCTGAAGGGGCGATTAAGCCTAAAGAAATAAACGTTAAAAATATCGAATTATTGTCTTTTAATCATCAAGATGAAATCACTTTTAAAGCAACAGTGTCTAAAGGTACATATTTACGTGTCCTTGGTGAAGATATTGCTGAAAGATTAAATACAGTCGGACATTTGATTTCTTTAAGAAGAACAAAAATGGGAAAATTAGATGTTATAAATGCAAAAGATGTTTTGCTAGTTAAAGAAGATGATGTTATTCCAATAAGAGAAATATTAGTCGATGAATTTACATTAAAAGTCGATGATGATATGGCTATTAAAATTAAAAACGGTGTTTCGTTTAGTAAAATTAAAGCCCCAAGTAATCGCATTTTATTTATCGATAAGAATAATAATGCTTTAGCTATTTACGAACGTATCGATAACCGCTATATTTGTAAAAGAGGTCTTTGGTAGTGGAAATTATTGAATTTAATTACGGTGATAAATTAAACGAAAATAAAAAATTAATCCTTTGTTTAGGCTTCTTTGATGGTGTGCATTTAGGTCACCAATACATCATTAATCAATCCAAAAAAGAAGGTTATAAAATTGGTGTATTAACATATGACCATTCACCCAGTTATTTTATCCAAGAAAAAGAAGAGAGATATTTAACTTCTATATCTGATAAAGCGGAATATTTTGAATCTTTGGGTGTCGATTATTTATATTTGATGCATTTTGAAAAGAGTACTTTATTAATTACCAAAGATGAATTTATTCAAAATGTCATTTCTCAGATTAATCCTGTAATTTGCAGTTGTGGCGACGATCATCGTTTTGGTGTACGCGGAGAAGGGGATCCTAATTATCTAAGACATTTTTACGAAGTAAATTCTTTTCCTCTATTAACAAAAGATGAACATAAAGTTTCTTCTAGAGATATAATCTCCTTATTAAAAGAAGGCAATATTGAAGAAGTCAATTTATTACTTGGACGTCCATATCGAGTTAACGGCGTGGTCGTAGACGGCCTACATAATGGCAGAAAAATTGATTTTCCAACCGCAAATCTCGCACTTAATTACCCATATGTCTATCCAAAAGTCGGTGTTTATATTGGTTATGCAGAGGTTAGAGGAAAGACATATAAAGCTATTATATCGGTCGGTACACATCCTACCATTTCACCAATCGCTGATCCGATAATTGAGGTTAATTTGTTAGACTTTAATCAAAATATATATGGCAAAGATATCTTTGTGTATTTTATTAAACATATTCGCGATGAAAAAAGATTTGAAAATCTCGAAGAATTAAAAAAGCAATTACAAAAAGACACAATGACCGCAAAAAAGCATTTGCAATAATAATGTATAACAATTATTATATTAATTGCGACTACCCCTCAGAATAACGATTCCTCAACGTTTTTCCGGGAGTTAGTTAAGAATAAAAGAAGGAGGAAACAATCTCATGGCTTTAACAAAAGAAAGAAAAGCAGAAATTGTTAAAAAGTTTGGTAAGAACGAAAAAGACACTGGTTCCGTCCAAGTCCAAGTCGCTCTTCTCACAGAACAAATCAAAGCTTTAACAGCGCATATGAAAGCAAATCATAACGACGCTGCTAGTAAACGTGGCTTATCCATCTTAGTCGGTCAACGTCGTAGTTTATTAGACTACCTCATCCGTACAGATCGTGAAGCTTACTTAAAGCTCATTGTCGAACTCGGTTTACGTAAATAAACTAAATTGACAATCAATTAATCGCCCATGTGGCGATTTTTTTATTTATAAAACAATTGAAAATAGTTTTATATTGCTATAAAATTACATCGTTATAATTTTAAGAGGTAAAAAAGAATGAAAAGAGTATTCGAATTAGAGTTCGAAGGAAAGAAATTCGTCGTTGAAACAGGCGAAATCGCTAAACAAGCTGATGGTGCTGTTTTAACAAGATTAAATGAAACAGTTGTTCTTTCCACAGTGTGTTGCTCCGATTCACCAAAAGAAGGTGATTTCTTCCCATTAACAGTTGGTTATGAAGAAAAGCAATACGCAGTTGGCAAAATTCCTGGCTCCTTCTTAAGAAGAGAAGGCCGTGCTGGTGAACATGCCACATTAACCGCCCGTTTAATTGATCGTCCTATTCGACCAATGTTCTCGGAAGGTTTTAGAAACGAAGTGCAAATCGTTAACACAGTTATGTCTGTTGATCAAGATTGCACGCCAGAAATGACCGCAATGTTAGGTTCATCTTTAGCATTAGGTATTTCTGATATTCCATTTGATGGACCAATCGCTGGTGTTTATGTCGGCCGTGTTAATGGTAAATTAATCATTAACCCAACCGTTGAAGAAAAAGCACAAAGCGATATCAATTTAGCAGTTGCTGGTACAAAAGATGCGATTAACATGGTCGAAGCTGGCGCTGATCAAGTGAGCGAAGATGAAATGTTAGATGCATTAATGTTCGGTCATGAAGCAATTAAAAAATTATGTATTTGGCAAGAAGAAATTATCAAAGAAATCGGTAAGCCAAAAAGAGAAATTGAATTATATCAATGCGATCCTGTAATTGAAAAAGATGTTACTGATCGCGCAGAAGAAAGATTAAAGAAAGCTATTTCTATCTTCGATAAATTAGAAAGACAAGACGCGATTGATGCGATTGAAGACGAAATTTTAGATGACTATGATAGCCGTTCTTATGAAAATGAAAAAGAACATCAAAAAGTCATGCACATGGTCAACGAAACATTAGAAAATTTAGTCGCAAAAGAAGTGAGACGTTTAATTACTGATGAAAAGATTAGACCTGACGGCCGTCGTGTTGATGAAATTCGTCCTTTGGACGCACAAGTAGATTTATTACCACGTGTCCATGGTAGTGCGATGTTTACTCGTGGTCAAACACAAGTCATCTCCGTTACCACATTAGGTGCTAAGAGTGATGAACAAATCATCGATAATTTAACACCAGAAGAAACACGTCACTGGATGCATCACTATAATTTCCCACCTTATTCTGTTGGTGAAGTCGGAAGAATGGGCTCTCCAGGTAGAAGAGAAATCGGTCATGGCGCTTTAGGTGAAAGAGCTTTAAGTTATGTTATTCCTAGCGAAGAAGAATTCCCTTACACAATTAGAACTGTTGCGGAAGTTTGTGAATCTAACGGTTCATCTTCTCAAGCTTCAATCTGTGCTTCCTGTATGTCCTTAATGGCGGCAGGTGTCCCAATTAAAGCGATGGTGTCTGGTATCGCAATGGGATTAATTAGTTCCGGTCCATTAGACGGTAAACATCCATATACAATCTTAACTGATATCCAAGGTCTTGAAGATCACTTTGGCGATATGGACTTCAAAGTTGCAGGTACTGAAAAAGGTATTACTGCATTACAAATGGATATCAAAATTAAAGGCGTCACAAAAGAAGTATTACACGAAGCTTTAATGCAAGCTCATACTGCTCGTAAAGAAATTAGAGAAGTGATGGCTAAAGCCATTTCTGCTCCTCGTCCAGATGTCGGTAAATACGCTCCAAAAATGGATACATTCAAAATTGATGTCGATAAGATTAGAGATGTTATCGGTACCGGTGGTAAAGTCATTAACGAAATTATCGCAAATAACGATAATGTCAAAATTGATATTGAAGATAATGGTCAAGTCACTATCTACCATATGAATCGCGACACAATTAACAATGCTAAACAAACAATTCTCGATATTGTTAGAGAAGCAAAAGTGGGCGAAGAATTCGTCGGTGAAGTCACAAGAGTGGAAGATTACGGTGCTTTTGTCAAATTATTCGGCAATGTCGAAGGTTTATGCCACGTTTCTCGATTAGGCTGGGGCTATATTGAAAAAGCCAGCGATGTCGTCAAAGTTGGTGACACAATCAAAGTCCGCGTGGTGGAAATTGATGAAAAAGGAAAAGTTAAAGTGTCCCATCGTGAATTTTTAGAAAAACCAGAAGGATTTGATGAACGTCCAAGTCAACAAAGATTTGATCATTTAGTTCGTCCTGACAAATCAATTAAAGGACCAAAAAAATTTAGAAAATAATAATTTCTAAAAAATAATCAAAAAATCAATTAAGGCTCTTAATATTAGAGCCTTTTTTGTATATAATTTATTTGATATATGAAAAAGATATTTAAAAAAATGTTTTCTAAAAGTGCTTTTGTCGCTTTAATGATTGTTTTGGAAATATTATTTATTTCTTTAATGCTTTTAGTTATCGACTCGGTGCTAGAGTTAAATGGTTTAACCAATCATAAAACAGTTTATTTTATCGCCTTTATGATCTTCCGCTTTGTCGGTATTTTAATCGCGATATTTGTATTTCTTCGCGTGCTTAATAAAAATGAAGACCCTGAATTTAAAATTCCTTGGATTGTTTTGCTTTTGATTACACCGTTATTCGGTACAATTATCTATTTGTTCTTTGGCAATCACGGTTTAAGAAAAAGAGACCGTGTGATTGTTAGAGCTACAAATAACGCTTGCCATAATCATTTTGAAATTCAAAATAAACAATATAAAGTTATTCAAAAAGAATTAGGTGATTCGCTAGGAGTATTTAATTATCTTCATAACACATCTTTATTAAGACCGCATTCACATAATCGCGTCACATATTTCCGTTCTGGTGAAGAATTCTTCCCTGATTTAATTGAATGTTTAAAACAAGCAAAGCAATTCATCTTTATCGAATTCTTTATCATTTCTGAAGGAAAACAATATAACGCGGTGCTAGATGTCTTAAAACAAAAAGCAAAAGAAGGAATCGATGTTCGCATT
>JAXERM010000036.1:0-14154 GCA_034116505.1 Bacilli bacterium | reverse complement strand
ATTTATTAAGAATATATTAACTAAGAATAACGATGAATTGTTTATTGCAAACCATAATCCATTCTTATATAAAGGATATTATTATGATGAAGAAAATGGTTTCTATTATGTTTCTTCTCGATATTATAATCCTGATATTATTAGGTGGATATCTCCTGACAGTATTGATTATCTAGATCCTGAAAGCATCAATGGATTAAATCTATATACTTATTGTGGAAATGATCCAGTTAATAAATGGGATTCTAGTGGTGATTCAGCAATTTAGAGTAGATTGAATTAATCTTATAAAAACATAAAATGAAGGAAAAATAATATTTCTTCGTGGGATAAAAGATTATTCTACTAGCTAAGAAAGGAGACCATCAAATTATGATGAATATTACTAATATTATCTCTATAAAAAGTTATTATCGATTTGTGGAATTTGTTTCAAAATTAAACGGGAGTGGTTTAAATCATGAACGTTTTAAATTAATCGCCTTGGATTTAATAGAGGCACAAACTAAAGATGAAAAATCTGCAAAAAGAGTCAGTGATGCTTATTTATATATCCTGACGAATATAAAGCAATCATTCTCTTCATCGATTATTGCAAATACTTATTATTTGTTAACTGAAACATTATTAGCAGAACCTATTATCGATAAGATTCTTAATAATTATTACATTCACTCTAATGAAGACACTTATCTAAGAGTGATGTATATGCAAAAAGAAATCTTAAAACATAATGTTGATAATAAAGTTATCTTAAGTTTTTTAATCTCAAATTTTATTATGCTTAAATCGGATAGAAATTGTTTAATTCCTTACCCATATTCACATCAACAATATAAAGCCAACATCAATATTAATGATAATCAAACTTGGTTAGAACTTATTAGTGGAATGGAAGAAAAACCATCATTACATAGCGATATCCAAATAACTAAAGAAGAAATTATTAACAGAATTCAGCCATCACTTTCCTTTATGAAAGAGAAATATCATATATCTTATTTGGGCTTATATGGTGGAATTGTAAAAGGGATAACTACTGTTTCAAGCGATATAGATTTTTTAGTTTTGTTCGAGGAGAATTTATTAGGTTTTCAACGCGGGCAAAACATCAACAATCTTAAAGAGTTTATAAAAGATGTAATTAAGTATGAAGTTGATATTATTGACTTCACACACGCATTAAAGAATTTAGATATTTCAGAAATGAATAATCTAATTGCTTTGATTAAATGAATATCAAAATTATTTATTACTATCTTTCTTTTTCCAAGCTTGGAAATTAGCAACTTCTCTTTTATGGATGTTCACTAATTGATTATAATAAACATTCCTAAAATTAATATATTGTTGTAATTGTTCCTCAGACACATTTTTCTTAAATAAATTAAGGAATATTTTTTCTAATCTAAAGAATGATTCATAAACGCTCAATAAAGTAATGAAGAAGAAATATTCTTTATTGGAATAGATGAGCATCGGAGTGGAATGAATAATTTCACTAGATAGTTCGTAGCGGCGAGAATAAGCAGATAATCCCGCTAGATTTTGAAGTCCATCGCGGAAATTTAATTTAATGTTTTCCTGATCAATGACTCCAGGAATTTCATAGATCCAGCCATATTCAATATATTTCTTAATATCTTTGCTTTTTAGGTTAAATTTCTTCATCTCTTCTTTCATGTCATTGAAGATTATTGTGCCCTTTTCATCTTCCTTATCGGAGTTCTTAAACACAATGCCGTATTGCATATGAATGAGGTAGCGATTAATTAAAGGATCACCATATTTATCTAATAAAATAAGTGTGCATTCACATTCATGAAGAGTCCGCCAGGAGGAGAAGGCTTCAGTCTCATATCCGTTGATTAATAAATTCAAAATGCAGTGGGAAATAGAGACAGATTTTATTAATAAGTCCGTAATAAGCGTACTTTTTGGGTCATTCTTTTGGTAATTCTTCAAAATATTGAGCATGAAATTTAAATACAAATTCAAAGAACTAACAGGAGGAATATAGCCATTAGCTAATTTCTTTTCTGAATAATTAAACATCGATAAAGTGATGTATTTATCACTGGCAACACTCGCTAAGGCATAATAGAATTTTTCATCTTTGAGCATTGCTTTTAAATCATCTTCTTTTTTCGCTTTAACTGCGTAGAAGTATTCACCAACACAGTAGTATAATAATTCAACCT
This sequence comes from Bacilli bacterium, assembly GCA_034116505.1. Classification (GTDB taxonomy): domain Bacteria; phylum Bacillota_I; class Bacilli_A; order RFN20; family CAG-826; genus RUG13091. Next base: position 11,953 of record JAXERM010000036.1, on the reverse strand, counting down.
GATTAATCCCGCTTAAATCCATCAAGATATTACTATTAATTAGTTGATACAAAGATTGATTTGCCAAAGAGTAAATCTTATAAATACATTCCACACTAATAGGATCGTTAACATTCAATTTTCCAAGAATATTAACGACTTGCATTTTCGGAATGATGTTTGAAATTATTTTTTGTTCCATATTATTTAAAAGTTCTTGTGCTCTTGACTGCTTTAAGCCATCCATTGTATTTTTCTTTAACGATTTGACGATCTAATGTTGGTTCAAAAACCGCTTGATAAGAATGAATTGATTTTATTTCATTGATATCAGAATAGAATCCGCTGCTTAAACCTGCTAGATAAGCTGCTCCTAAAGCTGTTGTTTCTAAACATTTCGGAAGCATGATGTCAGTAGAAAGAATGTCAGATTGGAATTGCATTAAGAATTTGTTTTTGGTTGCTCCACCATCAACTTTGAGATTTTTTAATTTAAATTTTGTTTCTTTATACATCACTTCAAAAACATCTTTACATTGATAGGCAATCGCTTCTAAACAAGCGCGAACAAAATGATTTCTATTAGTACCTCTTGTTAAACCAAAAGCAGAACCGCGTGCTTCATCATCCCAATATGGAGTACCTAAACCGACAAAAGCTGGAACAAAATATACTCCATTTGTGTCACTAACCGCATTAGCGCATGCTTCTGATTCATCAGATTTGTTGATCAAATGCATTTCATCTCTTAACCATTGGATAACAGCACCACCAACAAAGACACTACCTTCTAATGCATATGTCACCTTATCTTTAATCTGCCAGGCAACTGTAGTTAATAATCCTTTTTTGGAAAATAGAGGTTTGTCACCGATATTCAATAACATAAAACAACCAGTGCCATATGTATTTTTACTTTCACCGATTTCATAACAAGTTTGGCCAAATAATGCTGCTTGTTGGTCACCAGCAACGCCTTGAATACACACTTCTTTTGAGAAGAAAGAAGCTGGCCCGTAATTATAAGAAGAAGGATACACTTTTGGTAACATCGCTTTTGGAATATTGAATAAGGATAATAATTCATCATCCCATTTCATATCGTTAATGTTATATAAAAGCGTACGCGAAGCATTAGACACATCGGTTGCGTGTACTTTGCCTTGTGTCATTTTATAAATAATCCAACTATCAATCGTGCCAAATAATAATTCACCTTTTTCTGCACGTTTTTGCCCATTAGGAATATGATCTAAGATGAATCTAATCTTACTAGCAGAGAAATATGGATTAATTAATAACCCGGTCTTTTTATGGATAAACGATTTCTTATCAATTAAAGCATCACAAATATCTGCAGACTGACGAGATTGCCAAATAATTGCGTTATAAACTGGTAAACCAGTTTTTTTATCAAAGACAACAGTTGTTTCTCTTTGATTGGTCACGCCGATAGAATCGATTTCTTTCATCGAAGTATTAGCTTTGACTAATAATTCGTTGACTACATCAATTACCGATACCCAAATGGCTAAAGCATCAGATTCTACCCATCCAGGATTTGGATAATAGCATTTCACTAAACGCGAAGCCATAAAACACACTTGACCCTGGTGGTCAAATAATATAGCGCGTGTACTTGTTGTGCCTTGATCAATTGATAAGATATATTTTTTCATTTTTTATTTTCCTTTTGTGCGGAATAATTTTTCAATATCTGCGACTTCTTTCGCGATATCTTTTGATAAAACAATCGCTTCTTTTTCAGTAATTAAAATATCGTCTTCAATACGAACACCGACACCATAAGAAGCAAAATATAAACCTGGTTCCACAGTAATAACATTACCTGGTTCTAATGGTTTTTCACGATTTGATACATCATGAGTGTCTAAACCAAGATGATGCGAAATATTGTGGTAATAAACTTTTATAATGTCGTCTTCTGGTTTTAACAAAGAGCGTTTAACGCATTCATCTTTTAAAACTTGTTTAGTAAGTTGTTGTAAATCGTAAATACTAACACCAGGTTTTGCGGCATTAATTACTGCTTTGTTTGCCGCTAAAACGGATTCATATATTTCTTTATTTACGCCTTCAAATACACCATCAACTGGATAAGTACGAGAGATATCAGCGGAATATCCATTCGCGGAATAGCCTAAATCAAATAAAACTAAGTCATGTGATTTAACAGAACAATTCTGTGTCGGGTAATGTAAACAAGTCGCGTTTTTACCACTTGCCACAATTGTGTCAAAAGCTAATCCACTACGACCATGTTCACGGCCAAAGAATTCAAAAATATCCGCTAATTCGTATTCAAAAATTCCTGGTTTTAAACAACAAATTAATTTATTTAAGCCCAAATTAGTTAGACTAATCGCGTCTTTTAGTTGATTGATTTCATATTCGCTTTTAACCATTCTTAAAGATGTGATTAATGGTTTGACATCTAATAAAGTTAAATGACGATGATTATCACATAATTCTTTTGCAAAATCAGTTGTGTAAACTCCGTCTTCAATTTTTAATTCATTACTTAAATCAATATAAACATTACTGATATTGCCATATTGGTTATTTTCATTTGTTAAAGCTAGTTCGAGCATGCTTTGAAAACTATTCATAGAATAGACATTGCTCATATTAGCTAATTGACCAGCTTCATCATAAGTTAATCTTCTACCGGTCCATTTTTCTTTTAATTCAGAAAATTCATCGATGAATAAATAAGCTTTTCTTTCATTTAATGTCTTAATTAAAAGTAAGACAGAGTGGTCTTGGTTAATACCAGTTAAATAAAAGAAATTGTTGTTTGCTTTAAAGTTATATGTCGCGTCTTCACTTTTATATTTTTCGACACCACTAAAGATGATCGCAACACTATTTTCTTTTAATAAATCTAAAAGATTTTCTCTTCTTTTTGATAATTCGTTCATTTTATTTACCTTCTAAGGAAATTGCATCCAATGCAGGAAGAATTTCATTTAATTTCACTTCTTCAATGCGACCTTCATCCATTAATTTGGTATTTTCACTATTTAATGGCAATCTCGCTAAAATTTTGAAGTTTTGTTCAAGTGCGAATTGTTCTAATTTTGATTCGCCAAATATCGGTAATTTTTTACCGCATCCATCGCAGACATAATATGACATATTTTCAATCACACCAACTACATTGATGTTCATCATTTTTGCCATTTTTAATGCTTTAGTAACGATCAAAGACACTAAATCTTGTGGTGAAGTCACAATGATTAAATCATCAACTGGTAAAGATTGAAAAACAGTTAATGCCACATCGCCAGTTCCTGGAGGCATATCGATTAATAAATAATCTAATTCTTCCCATAAAACATCTTCATAGAATTGTTTAATCAAATTGCCTAATAAAACACCGCGCCAAACGATTGGCTCTTTTTCATCTTCTAATAAGCAGTTCGCGGATATTAATTTAATTCCTGTTTTTGTTTCTAATGGGAAAATTAATCCATCATTACCATAACATTTATCATGGACATTGAATGCTTGTGGAATACTTGGACCAGTGATATCGGCGTCTAAAATACCAACGCGATATCCCCTTCTTGATAACATAACCGCTAAAGAGGATGTAACAAATGATTTGCCAACTCCACCTTTACCAGAGAGAACAGCAACGACTTTTTTAATGCGTGAGCGATCGTTTAATTTCGCTTTAATTGATTGAGAAGAACAGTTATCTTTTGAACCGCAACTACTGCAATCGTGATTACATGATGACATAAATAACCTCCTAAAACCCGGCTTTAGTCAATACACTAACACCAGATTGAACATATGTTCGTAATAATCTGCCTGCGCCTAACAACGTTCCACCAAAATAACGAACAACCACAACCGCCACTTTGTTTAAATCTTTTTTAAGTAACAATTCTAATAGAGGTCTTCCAGCAGTGCCTTTAGGTTCTCTATCATCACATGATTTCGTTTTTTGATCGATACGATACGCGTATACAATATGACGAGCTTTAGAATGTTCTTTTTGGATATTAGCTAATACTTTTTTAAAATCTTCAGGACTATTTATCGGGAAAAGAAAAGCGATAAATTTCGATTTCATCACTTCGATTTGAGCCTGATAAGATTCGTTAATTTCCTTCATAATATTCTAAAGGTAGTAATAACAAAGTTATGACTACAATTCGCCTTGGTTTTAGTGTATAGTTTTTTATTAGAGAAATAAAGAAAATGTTATTCAATAAGAGAAAATGTCATCAATGCAACAACGAATACGATATTGCTTTATCAAATTGTCCTCATTGCAAAGCAAATAATCCTATTTATTCAGACAATAATAAAGGGAATGATGTCCTTTGGTTTGATTTATTAACGCAGATATCATTCTTTTTGATCGGCTTTGCTGGAATATATGCCGTTGTGATATTTTGTCAATCAATCCTTTCAATATTCATTTCTTCTGAATCTGATTTGTTTTCCATATTGGTTAATACAATCTCATATTTTTCATTATCTATCATTTTCTTTTTTATCCTATTTTATCAAAGAAATATTTTTAAAAATGCATTTAAAAAACCAATAAATATTGTGTGGGGAATAGTGTTTGGTATTATCTTAATTTCTTTTAGTTTATTATATGCAAATTTAATAAATATCATTCATCCAATCACTGATAATGACAATCAAAAAGAAGCAATAAAAATGATAACTTATACTCCCGCTCTAGCGATTATTGTCCTTGGTTTATTAGGCCCGATTTGTGAAGAAATTACATACCGTCTTGGTTTATTTAATATCGGATTAAGGATTAATAAAGTTGTGGCGTTTATTGTCGTACCAATCATTTTTGGCTTAATTCATTTTAATTTTTTTGCAGCCGATATAGTTAATGAATTACTTAATCTACCAAGCTATGTCATCGCTGGTTTAATCTTATGTTTTACATACTATAAATTCGGCTTCCTCGCTAGCACAACTGCGCATATCGTAAATAACCTATTTTCCGTAATAGTGTTGATGATTGGAAATTTGTAATATGGATTCAGAAAAAAAGCAATTTCAGTTTCCTTTTTTATCTAATTTCGTCATTAAATTAATCGCGATTATCGTAATGACGATTGACCATATTGGGGTTGTCATGCAAATGGTAATCGGCAACAATTATGACCTCGCCCATTATTTTCGTATCATCGGTCGTATAGCGATGCCTTTATTTGTCTTTATGATTGTAGAAGGCGTTTTACATACAAAAAATTTCCGCCGCTATATTTTGCGCCTTGGTATTCTTGCGTCCATTATTTCTTTTTCGATGATTGTGGTTGAATATGTTCCAATTTTTGACGGTTTATCTTTAAGAGGATTCGGCAATATTTTCATCGATTTATTATTATGTGCTTTAACGGTATTTTGTTTAAAACATAAGAAAATATATATTAAATTATTAGCGGCTATCCCTCTTGGAATTTCTATATTATCTTTTAGCGCTAATTGTTATGAATTTGGTAATAATGCAATTGTTCATTGGTATCCATTTTTTATCAGATGCCAATATGAATATCTACCAATTATCATGTCGATATTTTTCTATTTTGCCCATTATCTAAAAGATATAACATTAAAAACCAATGAACGATTAACTGGTTTAAAAGCAGAAAATATCGATGGAACCAACATTTCGCAAATCATCTTAAATATCTGGTCGATCGGTGGATTAATTCTTGCAGGGATGATTTATTATTTAGTTGCCATTATTCTTCCTAATCGCATGGTTTATTGGGACAATCAATTACAAACTTATTCTCTTTTAGCTAGCCTATTCATTTTGCTATATAACGGTAAAAGGGGGTATAATAAAAAGTGGTTCCAACTCGGATCCTATATCTATTACCCACTACACATTCTAATTATTTATGGAATAGGTTTATTATTTATGTAAATGGAGGTTTATAACAATGATCAAACACGTTAATAACTTAGAACAATTTAAAGACGCAATTAAAGAAGGTAAAGTCTTAGTCGATTTTTACGCTACATGGTGTGGTCCTTGCCGTATGCTTGCTCCTGTTTTAGAAGAAATTGACGCTAATCAAGAAATTGAAGGATTAACCATTATTAAAATTGATGTTGACGAAGTTCCAACAGTGGCAGGAATGTTCAACGTTCAATCAATTCCAACTTTAATTTTATTTAAAGATGGAAAAATGATTAACCATTCTTTAGGTTTTATGCCTAAACCAGCATTAGTAAATTTTTTAAATAATAATTTTTAATTATTGAAAGCATTTTTCCCGGTTAGAAATTATCTGGCCGGGAAAATAATATAAACTCTTTATTTTAGAAAAAAAGTCATATATAATAACTTACGTTATGCGGGCGTAGTTCAGTGGTAGAACATTAGCCTTCCAAGCTAATTATGCGGGTCCGATTCCCGTCGCCCGCTCCAAATAATAAATTTTCTCTAATTATATTAGAGATTTTTTTATTTTATCTCACTTTTTATAAACTAAAGATCATTAAAATAGTAACTTAAACAATAAAGAAAACCTCATACCGCATTTATGCGATAGGAGGTTTTTTCTTTTACTTTAAACTAATTGGATTCAGTTCAAGTTTCTCTTTTACTTATTATTTAAAGATTTGATCATCACTTCATTAAGCTTAACCACAAATGATTGCTTATCTTTGATATCAAAACCTTCTAATAACAACGCTTCATCATATAAGATAGAGGCATATTTTTGTGTTTCTTCATCATCTGTTAGACTTGATAACGCTTTAAATAAAGCATGATCGGGATTAATCTCAAGCACTTTTGAAGCTTTTGGACCTTCACCTTCTTCATTACCTGGTTGTTCTTGTAATGTTTTTTCCATATTCAAGGAAAGACCTTCTTTAGTGGAAATACAAACAGGAGATTCCACTAATTTATTAGAGAAGATAACATCATCAACTTTATCTTTTAAAGCCTCTTTTGCGTTATCAAGGAAACGACGATAAGTGGTAGATAAATTATCAATCTTTTCTTTTTCTTCTTTAGAAACTTCTTCATTTAAAGATTCATCGCTGATTGATTTGAATTCTTTTTTATCGTAGTTTTGTAACATCATAATTGCGAATTCATCAATCTTTTTATCTAATAAAAGAACATCGATACCTTCTTTTTTATATTTCTCTAATTGTGGTAATAATTTGATACTATCTAATGTTTCACCAGCAGCGTAATAAATGCTCTTTTGATCTTTCGCCATATTATCCACATATTGTTTTAAAGAAATATATTTATTACCTTCTTCCTTTAAACTATGGAACACTAATAAATCTTGTAACAAATCTTTCTTTTCACCATAAGTAGAATAAATACCGTATTTAATATGTTCACCGTAAATATCGAAGAATTTTGTGTATTTTTCAAAATCGTTTTCCTTCATTTTCTTTAATTCTTCTACGATTTTCTTCTCGATATTATTCGCGATTCTTTTTAATACTGGAGATGACTGTAAGATTTCTCTAGAGACGTTTAAAGAAAAATCATCACTATCAACCAAACCACGAACGAATTTTAAATAATCAGGCACTAATTCTGGGCATTTATCTTTGATAAAAATGTTTTTCGCATATAATTGAAGCCCTTTTTCATAATTTTCAGAATATAAATTATAAGGTGCATGACTTGGAATGAAAATTAAAGCATTATAAGAAATCATTCCGTCGACATTCACAAATAAAGATAACAATGGATCCTCATAATCAGTGAATTTACTCTTATAAAATTCATTCAAATCTTTTTCGGTCACTTCACTTTTATTTTTCTTCCATAAAGGAATCATCGAATTAAGAGTTTTCTCAACGGTAATTTCTTCGTATTTACCTTCGATTTCTTTGCCATCTTTATCTAATTTTGGCTTATTTTCCTTCACCATCATCTTGATTGGATAACGGACATAGTCGCTATATTTTTTGACGAGATTTTCAATCGTCCAAGTATTTGCAAAAGAAGAATATTCTTCTTCATCTTTATCCTTTTTCAAATATAAAGTGATGGAAGTACCACCATCAGGTTTATTTGCTTCTTCAATTGAAAAACTATCTTTACCATCAGAAGTGAATAAATAAGAATGGCCTTCGATATCTTTTGTTAAGACTTCCACTTTATCCGCTACCATGAAGGCGGAATAAAAACCAACACCAAATTGGCCGATAATATTTATATCTTGTTTTTCTTTGGCTTCTTTAAATTTGCTCATGAAATCTTTTGAACCAGATTTCGCAATTGTGCCTAAGTTATTGATTAAATCTTCCTTGGTCATTCCTACACCATTATCGGAAATTTCAATCGTGTGTTTTTTATCATCAACGCGAATAAATATTTCTCCATCTCGTAATGGTAATTTTCCTTCGCTTGATAAAGATAAATATTTATATTTATCAATCGCGTCAGATGCGTTAGAGATTAATTCTCTTAAAAAGATTTCTTTATTAGAATAAATGGAATTAATCATTAAATTTAATAATTCTTTTGATTCAGCTTGGAATTGCAATGTTTCTTTCATCTTTTTTTCCTCCTTTAGCACTCATATCATTTGACTGCTAATTATTAGTATAATATGTTTTTTAGCACTGTCAATACAAGACTGCTAATTTTTTCTAAAATCATTCTTTTTTTCAATATTGAACTGCTTTCCTTTGTTTTTACCCATATAATAAAAATGCCTCCTTTGTTTATGGATATTTAGTTCTACGGAGAACCATAAATATCATACTTCAAAAGAGGTTTTTCTAACTAAAAGCAGTTTTCGACTATAAAGTTGCATTTAGTTTGTCAGTTAGCAATCTTACTGAGTATTTAATTTATAAATTAAATTTTTATATCAAAGTATTTAAATAATTGATATGATACAAATGGAGGTAAACAATATGTCCTTAAAAGATAAAGTTGTTATTGTGACTGGTGGTACTAGAGGTATCGGACTTGCGACAGTCAAAGAATTTTTAAAAGAAGAAAGCAAAGTCATCTTCTGCGGTTCTAAAAAAGAATCTGTAGAAAAAGCCCATGAAGAATTATTAAAAGAATTCCCTAATGGCACATTTGAAGGTATTTATCCTGATTTAACAAATTACGAAAGTGTAAAAGCTGATTTTGACAAAGTTTTAGCCAAATACGGCAGCATTGATGTTTTAGTCAATAACGCTGGTATCAGTGACAATCTTCCTTTCGTCAAATATACTGACGAACATTTCTTAAAAGTTATGAACGTCAATGTTCTCGGCGTTTATAACTGCTCACGTGCAGTTGTCGATGCAATGATTGCCGCCAATAGCGGTGTTATCATCAACACTTCAAGTATGGTTTCTAGAGACGCAATGCCTTCTGGTATCGCTTATCCAACTAGTAAATTCGCTGTCAATGGTTTCACTCTTGCTTTAGCCCGTGAATTAGCAGGCAAAAACATCCGTGTTAACGCTGTTGCTCCTGGTGTCACATATACCGATATGATGCGCGCTGTCCCAGAAGAATACATTAAGCCAATGATCGCTGGTATTCCTCTCCATCGTTTAGGACAACCTGAAGATATTGCTCACGCCATCGTTTTCTTAGCAAGTGATAAAGCTAGCTACATTTCTGGTCAAGTTCTCCATGTTGACGGCTTAGCAAGAAGCTAATTAAAACAATTTATCAAAACAAAAACACCTAGTTAATTCTCCTATTTAATTACGAAGAAGAACATCATTCTAGGTGTTTTTTTAATGCAAATAATTAATTAATGTAAGATAATATTTTTATGTTACCACGTAATCCAGAAATTTTATTATCATGCATTAATACGAAATTAAGAGATCAATATTCTTCTTTAGAAGAACTATGTGATGATTTAGATGAAGATAAAGAAGAGATAATACGTATTTTAGAAAATAATAATTATCATTACGATCCATTAACTAATCAATTTAAATAATTATAAGCCAATATAATTTTTAATATCTTTTTTATATTGAGTAATTAACTCTTTCCATTTTTCAAACGCTCGACGATATTGATCGTTGAAACTCTTAACATAAGAAGAATAGCGAAGCATATAATCGTTTTGGAATTCTGTTTTTCCTACAACATTTAAGAAAGCATCAGAATTAATTAATGTTTCAAATCCACGATAATCATTTAACAATGTATCAAAACGATTTTTAATAGTGTTAAATAAATAATTACGGAAATTGTCTAAGGAATCTAAACATCCTTGTAAAGCTTGTTCGGCTTGTAATAAACCACTAAGAATTTCTTCTTTAGAAGAAGAACTTCTCGACAAATCATATCTTTGCTTTAAGATATCTACTTTATCATCCATGATATTTTGATAATAGTTCATATATTGAGATGATTCATTGATAAATAAATTACTATATAAAGTGATATAACTAGATATTTGTGTTTTTAATGCTTGGCATTTTAATGATTCGTTATTATAAGCTCCACCGACGTTAAGCATATTAATCGCTGTTTCTAAATAAGCGACGCGTTTTTGATAATAAGTGGAGAAAGAAGCGAATTCTTCCACTGCTTTAATCGCACAATCTTTACTAAATTTTTGATAATCATCGAATTGTTTTTTCACATCATCGAATTTAGTGTTAATTGCGAAATCTAAGCAATATTCTTGGTTTAATAAACGATAATCGCTAGATTCTTTAACTGTAATATTTGTGTCGAGATTTAATAATGTCTCTTTAGATAAATAAGAAGATAATTGACTCGTTAAATTTTCGCGATAAGTTGAAGAATCGCTATAAACTGTAAAAGCAAAATCGTTAATATTTAAATCTTTTTTATCTATTAATAAATAACCGGTTTGAATTTCACTCTTAATCAATTTTTTGATCGCTTCCCAATAATTCATGCCGACATAATCTTCATCGATGACCACTAATTTGCCATCATCATTTTTACCGACAATCGCTGAAATTTTGCTATCTTCATCAACCGTTAATAATATTGATGGATTGATGTCCATTTCAATTACTGCTTTTTTAATATGCGCTTGATCAGAAATATCTCTAGGGGAATTAAATAAAGAAACAGGAATGATAACCGCTAAAGAGGCCGCTAATACCATTGAAGAATAAATAGGGATAGCCATTTTAGGAACAAAATACCAAGGCTTACGTTCTTTAAAAGTGACCTGCTTTTTAATATCAAGGAGACGATCTTCGTGCTTTAAAAGAGATTGATAATGCTTTTTTAATTTCTTTTCAATCTGGTTCATAAATTAATCTCTCCTTTCTTATAAGCTTTTTCGACTTTATCCATTGCTTTATAATATTTTGCTTGTACTTCACCGATGGTCATCTTTTTCTCGTCTGCTATTTCTTGAAATTTGTATTCATAAACGACATGTAATATAACGATATCGCTTTCTTCTTGACTTAGAATGCCTTTAAGGGACAAATCTAATAAATTGTATTGATCATCACTACCAGAAACATCATCAACGTTAATATCATTGCCGAGTTTTGTTTCATAATTGCTTATTCTTGTCACATAATTAAGGGCAAGATTTCTCGCAATGGAAGTAATAAATTGTTTAAATTTTCCATCATCAACATAATTATCTAAATTATTTAATAATTTAATGAATGTTTCTTGCACCAAATCTTCACTAACTTCTTTAGACAATGTAATGGAGTAACAAATATAGTAAATGAGATTACTATATTCCCGATAAATTCGAGTAAAAGTATTCTCATCTCTATTTTTTAATTTTTCAATTGTGTGTTGATTAACTATCATCGCTGTTCCAGTTATTTTTATTTTTTAAGAACTGGGAAACGATTGCAAGGATTAATTGTTAATTATGGTTATTACCACCGTTATGGCCATGATCATCTTCTTCATTGCCCCAACCCCAGCCATAGTCGTCATCTCCATGATCAGGATTGTTTCCTTCATCATATCCCCAATCATCAGAATCGTGGCCGTGTC
>JAXERM010000035.1:0-15050 GCA_034116505.1 Bacilli bacterium | reverse complement strand
GACCTAATGAACTTATTGCGCATATATACATTATAAAAGTAAAAATTATTAAGATATAAGCAAATAGAACAAAAGCGATTTAAAATCGCCTATAACTCGGATTAATCTTCCGAGTTTTTTATAATATAGATATGTTTTATCGAAACTCTGATTTAAAGATTAATCGTTATTTCATGCAATTTAAGGATGATTTAAACGAAGCCAAGAAGCATGGGAAAGATGTTTTCTATAACGAAATTAGAAAGAAAAATAATTGTTATTATGCTAGAAAACTTCAAGGTGATGTTTATATCAAAGACATCTTTATTAGATATTGGCCAGAATTTAAAAAGAGATATGAGAGAAGATTACAAAGACCTGGGTTAATTGAATCAATTGATAAATTTGTTGGATGCCACAATTTTGATAATGGTTTTCTTTATTACGAATGTCCTGAATGTGGTGATTTCTTTATGATGGGATTTTCATGCCATTCAAGAATGTGTCCATCATGTGGCAAGAAATATAAAGACCAAAGAACTGTTAAAGTAAGCGAAAAATGTCTAGAAGTATCGCACAGGCAATTTGTTTTTACTATTCCTTTTCAATTAAGAGATTATTTTCGTTTATATAGAAAACCACTACTTAATGCTTTGTTTAGAAGTGTTGATGAGGCATTTAATGCTTTGCTTGAAAGGCACGCTCCTATCGCTTATAAGAAAGAAAAAAGAAGATTAGGACATATCGATTTTCTTCATACATTTGGAAGAGATATGAAGTGGCACCCTCACATCCATGTCTTAATCGCGGAAAAGTATTGGAATAACAAAGGTGAACTTAAAAAATATGATTACTTTTCTTTTGATTTTCTGAGAATCGCTTTTAGAAACGCTTTATTCAATCACATCTACGCTTATTTCAAAGCTAATCGTCCTAAAAAAGAACAGCAACAAATGTACCTGCTTCTTAAGGAATTAAAGGATAAATATCCTCTTGGTTATTATGTTTATGGTAAAAGGTTTTCAAAAGAGAAATACACCACTAAAGATATGACAGAATTAACAAATTATATTGCTAGATATGCTTCTCACCCTCCAATATCAGAAAGAAGAATAACTAAATGTGATATTGAGAATAACACAGTCACTTGGTTTTATGATCCACATGAAGATGATGATATTGAAGATGAAAACGAAAAGAAGGGAAGACAATATATCACTGAAGATGTCTTTAAATTTATGGAGAGACTAGTTCTTCATGTCGCTGATAAAGGCTTTCAACAAATTAGATACTATGGATTTTACTCAAATAAGTTTAAAGACAAGGTAAAAGATAAACCTTTATTCAGCGATAAAGAGTTAAAAAGAATGTTAAATGATACAATATGGGTAAACGGTTTAAAGAAAGCATTTGGTTATGATCCACTTTTATGTAAATGTGGGACCCAAATGATTCTTAACCTTGAATTATCAGATTTTCATAGAAAAGAGGGTTATGGTTAATGCGCTACAACTTTAGAGTAAGAGAAGATAAAGATACTGGTGAGTTTGTCATAGATATGAAATGTCTTAATTGTGATTATGAAGAGGTAATTCCAATGGACATATTTTCAGAATTGTTTAATCCTGACTTTGATGAGAATCCAGCGATAACTTGTCCTAAATGTGACCATGATTTGTTTGTTCCTAAGGATGTCTACGACCAAATCAAAGGTGGATTCGTCTATAAACCTATCAAAAAATAAAAATCCACGTCTTACAAGGCGTGGTTTTTCTCTCCTGTCTCCAAGACAGGTTACTGGCAGCAGCAATCATGCTGCTCTTTAGTTTGCCCAGTTGCCTTTGTCACCCTTACTTACCCGTAAACGGGTCTTTGTATTCTTTTACCGACCTTTTATCTTGAAGTTGATCTTCCAACTCTTGATTCTTGATGTAATTCTGTATTGTTTTTTTGTTTAGACCTACGGTCGAAACATAGTAACCTTCTGACCAGAAGTGTCTACTTCCGTAGTTATATTTCAAATTCGCATGCTCGTCGAAAATGACAAGACTGCTTTTTCCTTTGAGATATCCCATGAAAGATGACACACTAATTTTAGGTGGAATCTTGACGAGCATGTGAATATGATCAGGCATCGCATGTGCCTCAACGATTTCCACTCCTTTATATGCACATAATCTTCTGATATATTTACCGATATCGCTTCTTAGTTTTGCATATATCGCTTTTCTGCGATATTTAGGGGTAAAGACTATGTGATACTGACAATTCCACCTGGTATGTGATAGACTACTTTCGTCATCATTCTTATGTGACATAATAAAAACTCCTTTCTATGACAAGGCAACTGAACATGTCTCATTATACCAAAGGAGTTTTTATTTGTTATCTAACGCTTCCGCTTCTTCATTTCTCGCCCCCAGAGGAGGCGGTTTTATTTACGTCCGTCGCTTAATCGACGTCCGATAAAATAAAATCCGTTTTAGCAATCTAAACCGGAATTTATTCTAAGAATTCTGACTTTTTGATATAAAACGGAATTTAGTTTAAGAATTTACGAATTAAAACATTATAGAAAATAATCAACATCGTGATATAATAAACCCGCTTTGGAGAAGTACCCAAGTGGTCGAAGGGGGTAGTTTCGAAAACTATTAGGAGATGCAAGTCTCGCAGGGGTTCAAATCCCCTCTTCTCTGCCATAAGAAAAAATTCACATACAGCCCGTATGTGTTTTTTAATATTATTGGCGAATATAAAACAGAAAAATAATTAATAGATTAAAAGAAAATTATTCGACTGGTTTAATGAAGAAATTACCATACACTTGCTTTAATGGAGTAGCGAAGATAAAGGCATGAGAATCAACCTTTTTCGCTAGTGCCACAACGCGTTTTACTTCAGAAGAAGAAACGATCATATAGATAATTTTTCTTTGGGCGTGAGTGTATACACCTTTTGCGTCAATCACTGTTGCGCCATGAGGGAAATTGGAAATTAAAACATCCGCGACATATTCATTGTTAGTGATGATTTGAATTTGAATTTTCTTATTCCTTAAATTGATTGCATCCACGACCATACTAGAAATAAATAAATAAGATATAGAAAATAATAAAGATAAGATACAATCCGAAGGATTAATACCAGGCAATCCTAATAATAATATAGAATATGAACTAACGATAAAACCATTTAAAGCGACAGAATATTTTCCAACACTAGTAGATTTTCTCATCGCAAAATAATATGTGATGACATCGATACCCCCACAAGATAAATCACCTTTAAAGGCAATCGCACTGCTAATACCGATAACTACTGCGCCAAAAAGCGTTCTCGTTAATAAAGAATCATAGACGATTGGATTAGTCTGAATTTCTTTAATAAAATCAGAAGCAGAGAATAACGAAATAAATAGAGAAGATAAACCTACATTTATCGCTGTTAAAATGGAAAATCTCTTGCCGATAAAAAACCAAGCAAACAAGATAATTGGAATATTAAAAGCAAAATAACCAATCGATTGAATTAAGTTATGTTCAGTGATGCTTTCAGGAGCATTAAACAATTTAAAAATTAAGTTGAGGTTTTGTGATAAACCAGAAACACCACCGGTAACAATGGTTAAGCTTGTCTGACCATTGATATGGCCTGGTGTGATAAAAGCAGAAAAACCAAAAGCAAAAATTGCGGCTCCTAAAGTTGCAAAAAGCAATCCTTTGCCGTTATCGATAATGAATCTTAATACACGATGATCAAATAAATAGTCATTTATTTTTTTCGCAAAACGTTCGTTCTTTTTCATATTTGACGCTTGTTATTCTATACATTAAATGGTTAAAACACAATATGCAAACAAGACATTTTTTTGAAAAATTATCTCATTTTTACTAAAAGAAAATATTACAATGTGATATTTTATATAGGACGGCTTTTGAGTGCGTACACACATTAAAAGTAAATTACATTGTTGAAAAGATTTATTTATAGTGATAAGATTTTATCGCTATATGAATATATAGGAGGCAATTTCAATGTTTATATTAAGAGCAATTGGTAGATTCTTTGCAAGAATCGGTAGATGGATTAAAGAAACTGCTTGGATTCAACCATTATTAATCGTCGGGGGGATCTTCGCTATTATCTTCTCTATTCCATATATTACAAAATGGGTTGGTTCCTGGTTTAGTAGTGAATCGGCTGCTGAAAAATTTTATTCCAGTTATGAAACTAGTTTAAAGAAAGCAGAAGAACACAAAAGTGATGTCGATAAATTATTCGATTACTTAGATCATTATGAAAAGAACACTGCTACTCAAGCAGAAAAAAATACATATGGTGAAAAATTCTTCATCATGCTCGTACAAGAAAGTTGTTCTTCTTGTGAGGAACGCTACGGCGGTTTCAAAGCATTAAAAGAAAACTGGGGCAAAGGTTCATTCGATAATTTAGATGGTGAATTCAAACTTCACACTATTTATGTCGACAGTGTCAACAGCGATGGTGACAACTTATTTGAAGAAGTATATAACCGTGATGTTGTCTCAAGAATCTTCGAAGACACAATCTCCTATATGGGTGGTGAATATGGTGAACATCCATATAAAGAAAATGGGGCAAACGCTTCAAATTATGTCAACGAATTAAACAATTTAACCGATCCTAAAAACATTTCTACTCCTACATTATTCTTAATCGATTTAACTGATAAAGCTCCAACTTGGACAAGCACATATGGTGTGCGTGAAGTATTATTTAACTTCGAATACACAGATGGCAGCGATGATATTGCTAGGGCAAGAACATTAAGAAATGCTTGGACTAATGACTGGATGGAAGATTCTATTAAAAGTACAGATAACGTCTTCTCCAGCAAATATAAAGCTTCCTAATATGAACCGTCATAATGACGGTTTTTCTTTATGATGATATTACCTTATCGTTTATCTAATCTATGTGAATGCGGCACCACTACTACCGAATTAGGTAATGTGGCTTTTCAAGTGAGTGAGAATAAAAGTGAGGTAATTAAAAATCGCGAAACATTATCTTCTTTGATAAATATTAAAAAAGAGAGGATGATTTTTGTGTATCAACATCATTCTAATATTATTAATAAAGTTGATGAAAATAATCTCCATGCGGGAGAGAATGACTTTATTAGTGGAGTAGACGGCGATGCTTTATATACTTATACTCCTCAATTAGCCTTATTAATTTTTCACGCTGATTGTGTACCGATTATGTTTATTGATGAATCTATCCATTTGGTAGGTATTATCCACGCTGGCTTTATCGGCACAAATAATCAAGCGACTTATCATTGTTTACAAACCCTAATTACTAACGAAAAGATTGATCCAAAAAATATCAAAGCGGTCATCGGCCCTTGTAGAAGAAAAAACGATTATTTAGTAAATGATGAAGAAAAAGAAATCATCGTTAGAACGAAAAATGAAAAATATTTATCCGCTGGATATTTTGATATGGTAAAAGCCAATATCGAACAATTATTAAAATGTGGCGTTTTAGAAACAAATATTATCGACAGTGAGATTAATACCGTAAAAGACGATCGCTTCTTTAGCGTCCATAAAAAAAGCCAAACTGGCCGTTTAGCTTCTTATATATATCTTAAATAATAATATTTATAATCTTTTTAATACGCTTTCAGGAATTAATGAGGAGACATCCACTCCACTTTGATGTAATTCCATAATCATCGAAGAACTGATGAAACTCTTTTCCACTTTGCTCATTAAAAACACAGTGTCAATATCGCAATCAGCAAAATCGTTCGCGCTCGCTAATTGGAATTCATATTCAAAATCCGTTACCGCTCTTAAGCCTCTAATTAAATGAGTAGCGTGATGTTCTTTTGCGTATCTCACAGTTAATCCTTCGTAATAATCAACTTCCACATTTTTTAAATGTGATGAAGCTTCTTTAATCATTTCCACCCTTTCAATAGGAGTAAAGCGAGATTGCTTATTTTGGTTAACAGCCACTAAAACAATGACTTTATCAAAGATTTTACTCGCTCTTTCTAAGATATCTAAATGCCCATTAGTAATAGGGTCAAAACTTCCTGGATAAATCGCTATTTTCATTTTGTTACCTCGATTTTGATAATCGCAACATATATATCGCCATATTTATAGTCTTTACGATAAATAATGTTGCCATTTAATTGTAATATATGGTCGCTTTCTAACACAATCGTAGCCTGATCATTTAATAGATTATTATTTGATAATAAAGATAAAATTTCTTGATATTGTCCCTCTTGATATGGAGGATCGAGAAAAACTAAATCAAATTTTAAACCTTTCTGAGCAAAAGCATTTAATGCATCAACATCTTTTAACGCGACAACTTCTGCATTATCAATTTTTAATGAATTTAGATTTTGTTTGGTGATCTTTAAAGCGGTTGAATTGATGTCAACAAAATAACAAAAAGCACTGCCGCGAGAAATAGCCTCGATTCCCATAGATCCACTACCAGAATATAAATCTAAACTAACTTTTCCTTCAATATCGCCTAAAGAAGAAAAAATCGCTTCTCTAATTCGATCTTTTGTCGGACGGATGTGCATAGTGTCATCAGGCCATAATAAATTTCTTCTTTTATATTTACCAGCAATTACACGCATAATTATTCCTTTTGACAAGCATGAAGGGAAAAATCACCAAATAAGATATTATTAATATCTTCATATAATAATCTCACCTTTTGATAAGCGGCTTGATATTCCTTGACTAAGGGATGAGAATCTAAAGCATATTTAGCTAAAAATAAAGCTTTTTCAAACGGTTTAACATTTTGATCATCACGAGAATAATGATTTAATGCATCAGAATAGTCTAAAGCTTTTAAATCTTTTTGATACGCTAAAGCGATGACTTCTTCATCTTGATCTAATCGTTTAGATAAATCATCTAATCGCCTTATTCTTTCATCATCAGCTAGCATTGCTTTTAAAATATAAATTTCTTCTAATAATTTTTCATTCATAAAAATTACATATGTATTTTAACTTATTTGTTAAATTGTGATAAGATGTTTATCGCAATGAAACTAAAAATTATTCATGATAACAATCCAATCATGCGAAAAGTTAGTCAAGAAGTGACTTTACCTTTATCTAAACAAGATAAAGAAACTTTAGACAACATGCTTGAATATTTAAAATTATCACAAGATGAAGAATACGCAAAAAAACACAACATTCAACCTGGTGTTGGTTTAGCGGCAATTCAAATTGGATTATTAAAGAAGATGTTTGTGGTTTATTTCACTAATGATGATGGAAAATTAGTTCAATATCAATTGGTGAATCCTTTAATTGTAGAAACTAGTGCGAAAAAATGTGCATTATCTGGTGGAGAAGGCTGTTTATCAGTTAAAAACCGTCACGAAGGTTTAGTGCATCGTTATTATAAAATCAAAATGCGCGCTTTTGATGCCTTAACTAATAAAAACGTCGAAATTAACGCGAAAGGTTATGAAGCGGTCGTATTACAACATGAATATGATCATTTATTTGGTAAATTTTATTATGATCATATTAACCCATTTAATCCTAATTCACCTCTAGGTGGAGAAGAAATCATTTAATCTTTATCTGCATCTGATTAATTTTATAAATTGCAATTTACTATTAATATTTATCTTTGATAAAATAAATCATACCAAATAGACATATCATAATATGCTCGTGGAGGTCGTAATATGGAAAGAAATTCTCTTCCTGTTTCTATTTATGCGTTAGGTGGACTAGGCGAAGTCGGTAAAAATATGTATTGTATTGAAAACGATGACACAATCGTCATTATTGACTGCGGTGTCCGTTTTCCTGGCATTGAATTTCCAGGTATCGATTATATCGTCCCTGACTTTACCCATTTAAAAAACAATCGTAATAAAATCAAAGCGTTGATAATCACTCATGGTCATGAAGATCATATTGGAGGGATTCCTTTCTTATTACAAAATGTTAACGTTCCTTTTATATATGCCCCAAAATTAGCGGCAGCTTTAATTAAAAATCGATTAGAAGAAAATCGATTAAGCGAATTAGCAAATATCGTCGAATATGATGAAAATACAACATTAAAAATCGACACTTTTGATGTCTCTTTCTTCCGAGTGACTCATTCCATTCCTGATAGTTTTGGTGTTGTTGTTGACACTACCGAAGGTAGAATTGTATCAACCGGGGATTTTAAAATCGACCTCACCCCAGTTGGTCCTGATATTCAATTATCAAAATTAGCCAAATTAGGTGAGGAAGGTGTCACTTTATTTTTAAGCGATTCTACCAATGCGGAAAATGAAGGCTATACCCCAAGTGAAAAAAATGTATATGATTCCATCGATGAAATTGTTCAAAATGCGACTGGAAGATTAATTGTTTCCACTTTCTCATCTAACGTTTCGCGTTTACAACAAATTTGTGAATGCGCGGTCAAACATGGACGAAAAATTACTATCGTAGGTCGTTCAATGGAAAAAGCGGTAGAAATATCTCGTTCCTTTGGCTATATCAAAGTCCCTGATTTTTCTATCATTGAAACAGAAGATATCAAAAGATATCGTAGCAGCGAAATATTAGTTTTATGTACCGGTAGCCAAGGTGAACCAATGGCGGCTTTATCTCGAATCGCAAACGGAGAACATAAAGATATTCACATTATGCCTGGCGACACTGTTGTGTTATCAAGTTCTGCCATTCCAGGTAATGGAGTGATGATTGATCACATCGTCAACCAACTTACTCGTTGTGGTGCGGGAGTGGTCACTAATTCTATCCTAAGTGACATTCACTCTTCCGGACATCCAAGCCGTCAAGAATTAAGATTAGCTTTAAAATTAGTAAAACCTACATATTTTATGCCGATGCACGGTGAATATCGGATGTTAAGATTACACGCAGAATTAGCCACCACTGTCGGAGTAAATAAAGAAAATTGTTTCGTCTTAGATAACGGGCAAGCTTTAATCATGAATCGCGGCAAAGTGAAACTTGGTTATGAAGTTGAACACGGTTGTACTTATATCGATGGTAAAGATATTAAAGGTCTTGCTGATACAGTAATGCTTGACCGTCGTCTATTAACTGATGATGGCATGATCGCTATTACGATTTCCATTGATTCAAAAACCAATACATTATTATCTATACCAGGGATTTTTAATAAAGGGGTCGCAATTAGTGGCCAAGAACAAGTATTTAAAGATGAATTATCAACTGTGGTTGACCACGCTTTAAGAATGAAATTACAATCAAAAACTTCATATTCAGAAATTAAAAATGTGATCAAAAATGTCGCGAGCGAATATATGTTTTCACATACTAGACGTCGTCCGATGATCATCCCTGTTATTATGACTAAAAATTAATATGTTAATCCTCGCAAGTAAATCACCAAGAAGAAAACAACTATTAAAAGAAGATATTACTGATGATTTTGAAATCATCGTAAGTGATATTGATGAAGAAAAAAGCTATATCTATTCTCCAATAGAAGCTGTAAGAGATATTGCTTATCGTAAAGGCGAAAAAATACATTTAGATCACTATGATGACTCAGTCATAAGCGCTGATACGATTGTCGTTTTATCTTCATTAATTATTGGTAAGCCAACTTCAAAATTAGACGCAAAAAGGATATTAAGATTATTATCTAATAAAACACATCAAGTCATCACTGCATACGCAATATTTAAAAAAGACAAAGTGATATTAAATCATGTAATCAGTGAAGTGACATTTAATGAATTAAATGAAACATTAATTGATGAATATGTTCAAAGCGGTTCTCCTTTAGATAAAGCAGGAGCGTACGGTGTGCAAGATAATGAAAAATATCATATCATAAAAGAAATTAAAGGCAGCGTCAAAAACGTTATCGGTTTTCCAAGCGAAGAAATAAAAAATGATTTAATGAAAGTGAGCTAGATTATCGTTCTAGCTCACTTTTAATTTCCTGTGCTTTATTTTCTACGACAAGAATAATTTTGTTCGACATTGTAATAATATTACTGACACCTAATGTTTTTAATTTCTCTTTATCGACTTTTTCTTGATCGTTCACAATAATTGTTAATCTCGACATAGTGGCCTCGATAGACACGATATTTTCTTTATCGCCTAATGCTTCTAACCATAATGAGTGATCAACTTTATAATTAGATAATTTATTTTTGTTCTTAAACCTTATTGAGATAACAATAAATATAATAATCGTGATAACAATTAATAGCACGATGCCTAAGCAAATCCATAAGGCATTATTTTTTAAAAAAACATTAAAGTCATTTTTTAATTCGTTGAGTATCATTTTATTCACCAATTGCTATATAATATTATAGCGATGAAAAACTTAGAATGCGAAGCGCATATTATTATTTCTTATCAAGATTATTTATCAATTATTGAGGATATACCTCATATTTTAAAAGATAATCATATTAATAACATTAAAAATATCACACAAGAGAATATCTATTATGATGATATTGATAATAATTTATCGAAACAAAAAATCACTTTTCGTTTAAGAAAAATATTATCTGATAATATTGAAGAATTGACATTAAAAATACCATCTGATAACGGTGATTTAGAAATTAATGAAACACCTTCTCATCATCCAGAAATTGATTCACATCTTCCTAAACCATTTTCGTCATATCAAGAAGTGGCAAGATTATTGACAAAAAGAATTGAGATTGAATTTGAAAACTATTTATTAGTGCTCGATGAAAATAAATATCACGGCGTAGTTGATTATGATATAGAGATCGAAAGTAAAAAAGATCTAAAACACGCATTAGAAATATTAGAACAATACGTAAATAAATATCATATTAAATATGATAAAGATACATTAACGCAATCAAAAGCCAAAAGAGCGAGATTAGCAAATAAGAAATAATTTATCTTATTTGATAATAAATAGAAAAAAGATACAATTAGATAGATAAAAGAAGGTAAAAATTATGGGCGAAGTAATCTTAACTGGCATTAAACCAACAGGACAATTAACATTAGGAAATTATATCGGCGTTTTAAAAAATCTTCCGAAGATGATGGAAAGAGGCGAATGTATTTTCTTTATTGCTGATTTACACGCTTTAACTTTACCGATTGAACCAGAAACATTAAGACAAAACAGCATCGATTTAGCGAGCTTTTATTTAGCGGCTGGTTTGGATCCAAAAAGAGTGACCTTATTTTTACAATCTAGTGTATCCGCGCATAGTGAGCTAAACGCGATTATGCAAAATTATTTATATATGGGCGAATTATCAAGAATGACTCAGTTCAAAGATAAATCCGCAAAGATGAAAGAATCTGCGATTGGTTTAGGCCTATTTGCTTATCCTGTCTTAATGGCGAGCGATATCATTTTATATAACGCAGATGTTGTGCCTGTTGGCGAAGATCAAGTGCAACATGTTGAATTAACTCGCGACCTTGTTAATCGTTTCAATCACCGTTATGGGGATGTCTTAAAAATGCCAAAATACGAAATGCGTAAAGTAGGTAAAAGAATTATGTCGTTGTCAGACCCTACGAAAAAAATGTCTAAGTCAGATCCAAAAGGTGATATTTTCTTGAAAGACGATTTAAAAACAATCCGTAAAAAGATTATGTCTGCGGTTACTGATATGGGCAATGAAGTTAAA
Source organism: Bacilli bacterium (assembly GCA_034116505.1). GTDB lineage: Bacteria > Bacillota_I > Bacilli_A > RFN20 > CAG-826 > RUG13091. The sequence continues at coordinate 3,371 of JAXERM010000035.1, read as the reverse complement.
TTTGATGAAGAAAATAAACCAGGAATTTCTAACTTATTAACGATTTATGCCGCGATTAAAGAAATAAGCATTGAAGAAGCAGAAACAGAATTTGTCGGAAAAAGATATGGTGAATTTAAAGCCGCAGTCGCGGATGTTGTTTGCCAAGAATTAGAACAATTCCAAGCCCGTTATTATGACATTGTGAATAACAAAAAATATGAAGAAGTCTTAAAAGAAGGGGCTATAAAAGCGAATAAAATCGCAAACGAAACATTAAAACGTGTGCAAAAAGCCGTTGGATTATTACAAGTTGAATAAATATTTAAATCTAATTATTTATTAACAATAATATTTATTAGCAGTGGTAAAGAAAGGTATAACATCATTCACCACTGCTTTTTATATTTTAAAAAGCTAGGCTTTGCACCTAGCTCATATATTTAAAAATCAAGAACAGATTTAAGTTGTTCATAAAGACGATCAACTTCATCTTTATTAATTTTATTTTTACTTACTACACCGAAATAGAATTTAATTTTTGGTTCTGTGCCTGAAGGACGAATCGCAATGGTATTACCGTTTTCAAAATATAATTTAACCACATTAGATTTTGGCAAATTGATCGGTTCTTCTTTTCCATCATGTTTACTAATAGAGGTTAAATAGTCCTCAACCTTCACCACTTTAATACCATCTAATTCACTTAAAGGATTATTATGGGCTTTATTCATAATTTCATCCATTTTTGCTTGTCCAGAAGAACCTTTTAATTCTAATGAATAAGCGATATCTAAATGATAGCCAAATCTTTGTTGCAGTTCGTCATAGACAACATCGAGTGGTTTATTTTGTAAATCATAGAATAACGCCATTTCGCAATATAATAAAATTGCTTGTAAGCCATCTTTATCACGCGCAAATGGAGCGGCTAAACAACCATAAGATTCTTCATAACCAAATTCAAATTTTGGTCCGTTACCCATCTTTTCATAATAGTCAATTCGATTGCCAATGAATTTAAATCCAGTGAGGAATTGTTCCACCTTTAATCCATATGATTTAGCGATTTTTTCACCGATTGAAGAAGTGACGATTGTGTTATACATCACACCATTATCACTTAATAATCCTTTTTTCTTCTTTTCAGAGAATAAATAATCCATTAAGATGGCTGCGCTTTGGTTACCAGTAAATGTTTGATAAGTGCCATCACTAGCTAAATATCCTAAACCAACACGGTCGCCATCTGGGTCAGTCATCACCACTAATTTAGCGTGAATTTGTTTCGCTAATTTTAATGGTTCGATATAACTTCTTTGATCTTCAGGATTAGGCGATAATGTTCCTTTAAAATCAGGATCAGGATCGCATTGAGATAAAACAGGAGTCACATCATAACCTAAATCAGAGAAGATGCGCATCGCATTAACGTAACTAGTGCCATGATTTGGCGTGAATACGATTTTAAAATTAGATTTATCTAAGTCTTTGTTAACCGCAATACTTTCCACTAATCGGACATATTCGTCGTCCACTTTGTTATCTAATACAATTGTTTCTCCTAAGACATTAGCTTTTTCATAATCAACTTCTAATTCATTTGGTAAAGAAGCAATAATTTCCACTAATCTGGAAATCTTTTCTGGTACTAATTGGCAACCAGTTTCATCATAAACTTTATAACCGTTATATTCTTTTGGGTTATGACTAGCGGTAATCATAATTCCACCACAAGCTTTTAAATATCTAACAGCGAAAGATAATTCTGGTGTCGGTCTTAAAGCGTCAAAAATATATGCTTTAATACCAAAATCATTAAGTACTTTCGCGCTTAATAAAGTAAATTCTCGAGATTGATGACGATTATCATGAGAAATAACGACTCCACTTGCTTTTGCATCAGGAAATTTTTCTAATAAATATTTGGCAAAACCAACTGTGGCTTTTCTAACCGTAAAATCGTTTAATCGATTTGTGCCAGGTCCAAGGACTCCTCTCATTCCGGCAGTACCAAATTCCACGTCCTTAAAGAATGCATCATCAATTTGTTCACTATTCATCTTTCGGATCGTGGTTTTTGTTTCTTCATCCACGCGTGAAGAATTAAGCCAACGGTTTAAATTTTCTTGTGTGCTCATGTTTTAATCCCTTTCTTTTAATTTATTTAAAATTATTTGTTCTTCTTCTGGTAATGGAGCAACAAAACTCTTACTAGATAAATTATCTAATGGTTTTGCTAATTTTCCAAAATGAATTTCGCTTGCGTGTAAAAATTGATTAGTAAAATGAAATTCTTTTTCAAAGAAATTGTTCGTTTTAAAATCGCCATATTTAGTGTCGCCCACCACATGATGACGAATATATGACATATGCGCGCGTATTTGATGTGTTCTACCGGTTACTAAAGTTAAGTCTAATAATGTATAATCACCGAATCGTTCAAGAGGATGATATATCGTTAAGGCGGTCTTACCACCACTTTTTAATGGGGCTACGACAACTTTTTTTAAATCAAAATTCTTTCTTAATGGCGCGTTTACTTCTCCACCTTCATTAACATCACCCACCACTAAACATTTATAATGCTTAGAAATTAATTCATGGTTTTTTAATAATTCAAATAGATACACTAATGATTCATGGTTTTTACCAAATATTACAAGACCGGAAGTATTTCGATCTAATCTATGAGCTGGTCCTGGTTTAAAACCATGATCCTTATCTAAATTATATTGATGAGTATAAATTAAATATTCGACCACCATTTGGTCGAGTGCTTTTTCCAAAGAATTGTCTTGCTGAACTAAAATGCCTCTTGGTTTATTAACAATTAAAATGTTTTTATCTTCATAAACAATCCATGGTTTTATTTGTTCATTAGGGTTAATATCATATTTTTTAGAGAATTCATTTAATTGCTGTTCATTAACATAAATGACAATCTCATCATTTTCTTTAATAATATATTTTTCTTTTTCCCAATGGCCATTAACCTTAATGTCTTTTTTTCGAAATAATTTATAAATAAAAGATAATGGAGCGGTCTTTAGAACTTTCTTCACATATTTTTCTAATGTTTGTCCACATTCTAAATTATTAACAATATTTTTAACCATATTCTTATTTATAATAACAAATATTAAAAATTATTTTAATAATGTTTAACAGTAATAAAACATTTAATTCTGTAAACGGTGATTTAGTTTTTTAAGTAACATTAATAAATCATTTACATACTTATATTTTTATGAAAAATTATATTCTTGTCATTTCTTATTATTCACAGGGTTTATATATATATTCGGTTACAAATCAAGAAGAAATAAAAACTTTACTTTGGGGAGAAGTTTGGAATGAATATCTAACAAGACAAAACATGATTAGTGATG
>JAXERM010000034.1:0-3608 GCA_034116505.1 Bacilli bacterium | reverse complement strand
GAGCTACCAGACTGCTCTACCCCGCGATGTAAGGGCCCATTCCCGGACCCCATTAATTATTTTCTATTCTTACGACGAGCGTTTTCACTCTTGAGTTTTCTTTTTAAACCCTTCTTTAAGAATGATTCTCTACGACGACATTCTTGGATTGTACCAGCCTTATTGACTTGGCGTTTAAATCTGCGTAATGCATCGTCTAATGATTCGTTTTCACGAACTACTGTTTTTGGCATGGTCTTCACCTCCTCTTTGTCGCGCTTTTAATATTATATGGATGTTATTGGATAAAAGCAAATAAATTATTAGATAATTTTTGTGCCGTTAGAAGTACCAATTCTTGTTGCCCCTGCTTCAACCATTGCGAGAAGGTCTTCATGAGTCTTAACACCACCAGAAGCTTTAACACCCATTTCTGGTCCGACGGTTTCGCGCATTAATTTGACCGCGTGAACAGTTGCTCCACCAGTGGAGAAACCAGTACTTGTTTTGACGAAATCAGCGCCCGCTCTTTTAGATGCTAAGCAAGCACGAACGATTTCGTCATCATTTAATAAGCATGTTTCTAAAATAACTTTTAGGACACGTGAACCAGTGAGGGCTTTTAATTGTCTAATTTCTTCTTCGACATAGTCATCATGTCCGGCTTTAAGCATGCCGACATTAATTACCATATCGATTTCTTCCGCCCCTTCTTTAAGGCATAATTCAGTTTCTTCAAGTTTTGTTTTTGTTAAGTTCATCCCAAGTGGGAAACCAACGACTGTACAAACTTTAACATCGCTTCCTTTTAAGCATTGTGCCGCTAATGGGACATAAGCAGGATTAACGCAGACACTCATAAAATCAAATTGTTTTGCTTCTTCGCATAATTTGACAATTTGTTCTGGACTTGCGTCTTGTTTGAGCAATGTGTGATCAATTAATTTGTTGTATGACATATGATTTTTCTCCTACTTTTAATTTTAGCAAAAAAGAAAAGGTCTATAAAGACCTATTTCATTTACTTATTTAACAAGTTTGCCTTTAGCAATAACGACTTTACCATCGTAGTAACCGCATTTTGGGCAAACATGGTGAGACTTAATCATCGCACCGCATTTTGGACATGTGACTAAGCCAGTAACATTTAATTTGAAATGTGTTCTTCTTAATCTTTTGCGTGTTTTACTAATTCTTCTTTGTGGGACTGCCATATTACGTTCCTCCGATTTCTAACGTGTTAAATTATATTTAATGCTAGACAATAAGTCAATAATTCTTTTGTCAAGTTCTAAAAAAATGCAAATTAGTTAGGCAGTACCTTACTTTTTTCAATAATAGTTTTTATGCGTTTACCAACTAATGAGGTATTTGATGGCACACCTAATTTAATATAATTCGTCGTATGACCGATATTTAGACCATCAGAATATTTTTCGACAAGAATTTCCATTTCCTGCCCGATGAATTGATTGACATATTTTTCCCATAATTCGTTAGATAGACCTATTAATTGTTTAGCTCTTTGACTTTTAATGTTACTAGGAACTTGATGATCTAAAGAATATGCCACGGTACCTTCTCTAGGTGAAAAAGGAAAAACATGAAGCATGTTGATACCACTATTTTTGATGAATTCATAAGTTTTTAAGAAATCTTCATCACTCTCGTCAGGAAATCCCACAATGACATCAGTGGATATCATAATGTTATTAGTAAGTTTTCTAATTTGATCTAATTTTTCTTTAAATTGCTTAACTGTGTATTTTCGGTTCATCGCTAATAGGGTTTTATCATTTCCGCTTTGTAAAGGGATATGAAGATGCTTTGCGATATTATTTCTTTCACTTACTAATCTAATTAAATGGTCATCAATTTCACTTTCTTCAATTGAAGAGATGCGTAAACTATGAAGATTATTTAACCCACTTAAATCATCCACTAAATCTGAGAAATGATAAGTTGATAAATCGGTTCCGTATCCACCAACATGGATTCCGGTAAGAACAATTTCTTCATAGCCTTGATCGATTAAATATTGGGCTTCTTTGATAATGTTATCTTTATTACGACTTCTTAATCTTCCGCGGCGATAAGGAATTAAACAATAAGAGCAAAAATTATCACAACCATCTTGAATTTTTAAATATGCACGGATGTTATCAGTGAAAGAAGTTACACCCATTTCTTCATAATCGAAATGACGTGGATCTTCATCCACTAAACAAATTTGCTCGTGATTTATAGTATATTGATTAATTAAATCAGGTATTTTATCGCGATTAGAGGTGCCAACTAATATCGCGGGTTTTATCTCATTTAAGACAAAATCTTTATTGCCTTGCACATAGCATCCCATCGCAACCACGATCGCTTTAGGATAATTATTGATCATCTTTCTAATATGCTGACGCGATTTTTGATCTGCTGTACTAGTGACAGAACAAGTATTGATAATAACAACATCAGGGTTTTGATCTTTACATTCAAAATAACCGCGTTCAATGAGCATTGCTGCTAAAGAAGCGCATTCATAAGAATTAACCTTACATCCTAATGATATAATCTTAAATGTCTTCATGTTATTTTTTGCGTAAAATCATCTGGTAAACATTATCAGAAATTAATTCATTTTCTTTTAAAGCATCCACCATCGCTTTACGATCATTATTAAAATAAGCGTCAACCACTGGTTTAATTCTTTCTAACATATGATTGTATTTTGGGTTTTTAATATATTTATCAAAAAGAACAATTTTGTTGTCCAATCTTCCTTGATCAGTAACAAAATAAATCGTATTAGTGTCATAATGGAAAAACGCATATTCTTTACCATTAGAACCAATTTTTACTAATCTAGTGAAATAAGAATTGTATAATTCTGTCCATAAGAATCAAAAGCGTCAATACAAACATCCTCGTATGTTTTTTCTAGTTCACTATATGGTGGATTTAATAATTTTTCTGGTTCATTAACATAAATCTCATTAATAGCGCGTGAGAAAAATGGCATATAGATACGGATACCATTTTCTGTATAATGCGGTAAATCGACAATTCTTTCATGTAAAGCTAGCACAAATTGTTCATGTGATAATTGATTATTGTTATGCGCGGATAAATTTTTAATTTCTAATTCAATCGTTTCTTTATTTTTTAAACCTTGAATTAATAAATTTGCGCGCATCACATTAAATTCATTTTCTTCATTATTATATAAATTAGCTAAACGAGGAAAACGGCTTAATAAATGTCTATTAGCGATAAAATATTTAAATTCAGTGCTCTTTTGAAAGCTATGTCTATTTTTGTTCTTATTTTCTAATATTTGATAAATACTCATAATTGTTCTTTTAAAAATCCTATCACACTTAAAGCATAAATAGCCGCTGTTTCTGTTCTTAATATTCTTTTTCCTAAAGAAATGCGTTTAAAATCATTATTGTTAACTAAATGTTCAATTTCTTCTTTTGCTAAACCACCTTCTGGTCCAATTAAGATTGAAATTGATTTATTAATATTATTATTAATTATTTGATATAAGGAAGAAGTATTTCCTTTATCGCATTCATAAGCGACAAGATTGATATCTTTTAATAAATTAGATGGAAGTGAATAAATATCATACA
>JAXERM010000033.1:0-2994 GCA_034116505.1 Bacilli bacterium | reverse complement strand
TTCCCTGATTTAATTGAATGTTTAAAACAAGCAAAGCAATTCATCTTTATCGAATTCTTTATCATTTCTGAAGGAAAACAATATAACGCGGTGCTAGATGTCTTAAAACAAAAAGCAAAAGAAGGAATCGATGTTCGCATTATCTATGATGATTTTGGTTGTTCAGGATATTTACCCGCAAATACACCAAGAAAATTAGCAAAATTCGGCATTAAATGTGTCCGCTTTGCCCCTTTAAAACCAATTATTTCATCTATTTATAATAATCGTGACCATCGTAAAATTGTCATTATTGATCATCAATATGGTTATACCGGCGGGATTAATCTTGCGGATGAATACGCTAATATTACTCATCCTTTTAAATATTGGAAAGACACGATGATTAAGATCGAAGGAAGTGCGATTAATAACTTATTAGCAATCTTCTTAAAGAATTACGATTTATGCGTTTGGGAAGTATCAAATTATAATCAATATCTCGATTATGAATATCCAAAATTTAAAGAGTCCGGTTATGTCATGCCTTTTGGCGATGGCCCTGGTGGTTTTGATAATGCATTAATTGGAGAACAAAATTATATTAATATTATTAATTACGCTCGTAAGACTTTATATATTTCTACTCCCTATTTAATTCCAACATATCCTTTACTTAGCGCATTAAGGAACGCTTCTTTAAGAGGAGTTGATGTGAGAATTATTGTTCCAGGAGTGCCAGATAAAAAATTAGTCTATTGGTTAGGCCAAAGACATTTCCACTTCTTATTATCGGCCGGTATAAAAATTTATACCTATACACCAGGATTTAATCATATGAAAACGTGTATCGCTGATGGTGAATTAGCGTTTGTTGGAACGATTAATATGGATTTTAGAAGTTTAGTTCATCACTTTGAATGTGGAGCGACTTTATATAAAAATCCATGCTTAAAAGATATAGAAGAAGATTTTAATGAAATGTTTAAGGTTTCTAATCTTGTTCCTAAAAATTTTAAATTAAATGTGTTTAAAAGAGCAATTTGCTCTATTCTTAAAATATTTACTCCTTTATTCTGAGGTACTTTTATGCAAGAATTTGACGTTATTATTATCGGAAGCGGGGCCGTTGGAGCTTTTATTGCGCGCAATTTATCTAAATATGATTTGCGTGTAGCTTTATTAGACAAAGAAAATGATGTTGGCAATTTAACTAGTTCCGCGAATAGCGCAATCATTCATAGTGGTTATGATCCTTTACCAGGCACAAAAAAAGCGTATTTTAATGTATTAGGTAATCAAATGTTTGATCAAATCGCTGATGAATTAGATGTAGCTTTTAGTCGTACTGGTTCACTTACAATCGCCTTAGAAGATGAACAATTAGAAACACTAAAACAACTACAAAAACGTAGTGAAGAAAATGGTGTAGAAGTAAAAATATTATCTAAAGAAGAAACATTAGCGTTAGAACCAAATATTAATCCATCTGTCAAAGGAGCACTTTTTGCTCCAAGCTGTGGTATCATCGATACTTTTAATTTAGTATGTCATGCCGTAGAAAACGCCGTTGATAATGGAGTTAATTTATTCTTAAACCACGAAGTTCTTTCTATTAAGAAAGAAAATGATTTATATTACCTCACGACCAATAAAGGAGTATTAGCAAGTAAAATCGTTGTTAATGCAGGGGGAACATTTGCTGAAAAAATCGCCAGAATGGTGGAAGATGTTGATTGGAAAATGATTCCAAGAAAAGGTGAATATTATGTTTTGGATCATTATCAAGTTGGTTTAGTTAATCACACTTTATTTCCGCTTCCAACGAAAAAAGGTAAAGGTGTATTAGTTACAATGACCACAAGCGGTAATTATCTTGTTGGCCCTTCTAGTGAAGAAGTGGATCAATTAGATGATTATCAAACTGATGCTTTAACATTAGAAAATGTGAGACAACAAGCCACCGAATTAGTGCCGAATATTCCTTTTAATGAAACAATCAGAGTTTTTAGCGGTTTAAGACCAACTACAACTCGTCATGATTTTATTATTGAATATAGTAAAAATGATCCGCATTTTATTTACGCATCAGGAATCGAATCGCCAGGTTTAGTATCTTCTCCTGCCATTGGTGAATATGTCGTTGAACAATTAATTAGACCTCTTCTTTCCATGAAAGAAAAAGAAAATTATAATCCACGTGTTAGACCATATATAAGAATGAAAAATCTTTCGATTGAAAAACAAAACAATTTAATTCATTTAGATGAAGATTATGGGCATTTAGCTTGTTATTGCGAAAAAGTGAGTTATGGCGAGATTAAAGATGTTTTAAAAAGAAGTGTACCTCCGACATCATTAAAAGGGATAAAAAGAAGAATAAGAGCGGGCTTTGGTAAATGCCAAGGTGGATTCTGTGGTCCTAATATTTTAATGTTTTTAGCAAAATATTATCATGTATCTCCTTTATCAATTAATTATGATCAAGAAGATTCTAATATTTTAATTAAGAAAGCAAAGGGTAATTAATATGGCGAAAATTGATTTATTGATTATCGGTGGTGGTAGCGCAGGCATGGCTGCAGCGATACAAGCTAAAAAAGAAGGTGTCAATTCCTTATTAATTGTCGAAAAAGATGGCCAATTGGGCGGTATTTTAAATCAATGTATCCATCATGGATTTGGTTTAAATGAATTTAAAAGCGAATTGACTGGTCCAGAATATTTATCGCGTTTTGTTGAGCAAGTTGAACAATTAGAAATTCCATATTTATTAAATTCGTTAGTAATAAATATTACTAAAGATAAAAAAGTAACCATTCAAACACCTAACGGAATATTTATTTATGAAGCAAAAGCGATTGTGTTTGCGACCGGCTGTTTTGAACGAAGCGCTGGTGCAATTAAAATACCTGGTGACCGACCTAATGGTGTTATTACTGCCGGAACTGCCCAAAAATATTTAAATATTCACGGATATTTAGTCGGTAAAAAGATTGTGATTCTCGGTAGCGG
>JAXERM010000032.1:0-7277 GCA_034116505.1 Bacilli bacterium | reverse complement strand
GGTGACACTGTTTTATGTTTAACTAGATACGGAAACGTTATGGCGTCTAGAGGTAGTGTTATTCCTTTATTCTTAAATCAAATTCATGAAGGAAAACCAATCACCATCACTAATCCAGATATGACTAGATTCATGATGACTTTAGATGACGCGGTTGATTTGGTCTTATACGCTTTTGAACACGGCGAACAAGGTGATCTATTTGTGCAAAAAGCACCTGCTGCTACAATCGATACATTAGCAAAAGCAGTGATTAAGTTAACTGGCAGTGAAACTGGCATTTCATATATCGGCACAAGACATGGTGAAAAATTATATGAAACATTAGTCACACAAGAAGAAATGCTTAAATCAATTGATATGGGCGAGTTCTTCTGCATCAAAGCGGATAATCGTGACTTAAATTATGATAAATATTTCTCTAAAGGAAACAAAAAATTGAATTTAGGTGACTCATACACATCACATAATACTGGCCGTTTAGATGTTGATGGTATGGTACAATTATTAAAGAAATTAGAATTGTTTGGTGGCCCAGTCAAACAACATGAATAATTATGAAAATTTTATTAACTGGTAGTAATGGTTTTATTGGCAAAAATCTCACCTTGTGGTTAAAAAATCATAATCACGAAGTTTTGGGTGTCGATATTGATAATGCTGATCAATTAGAAAATTATTTAATTGAATGCGATTATATCGTCCATTTAGCGGGTGTTAATCGCCCTTTAAATCAAGAAGAATTTTATGATGGTAATACCAATTTGACTAAACACTTAGTAGATTTATTGAAAAAGCATCATAAAGATGTTCCGTTAATTTATTCATCTTCTATTCAAGCCGATTTAGATAACGATTATGGCAAAAGTAAAAAATTAGCGGAAGATTATTTATTATCTTCTGGCTTACGCACATATGTTTATCGATTAAAGAATGTTTTTGGTAAATGGTGTCGGCCAAATTATAATTCTGTCGTTGCTACATTTTGTTATAATGTCGCTCATGATTTGCCTTTAACAATTCGCGATGAATCATATGTTGTGACATTTAATTATATCGATGATATTTGTCGTTCTTGGGTTAATGTAATAGAAGACAAGAATAATTCCGGATCAAAAGAAATTTTATATGTTGAACCATCATATGAATGTTCATTAGGAGATATCGCTAAACTACTATATAAATTCAAAAATAACCGCAAAAGTCTATTAGCTCCTAGTTCTTTAAATGAATTTGAGAAGAAATTATATGCGACATACTTATCTTATTTAGATACAAATGATTTCAAATATCAGTTAGATATGCACGTCGATAATCGCGGATCCTTCACTGAATTTATTAAGACAGAAAATGAAGGACAAGTATCCATTAATATCGCTAAACCTGGTATCGTAAAAGGTAATCACTATCATCATACAAAAAATGAAAAATTCTTAGTGGTTAAAGGCACTTGCTCCATTAAATTTCGTAAAGTTGATAGCGATGAAATTATCGAATATATCGTAAGTGGCGATAATTTAGAAGTAGTGGATATTCCAACTGGATATACGCATAGCATCACCAATATCGGCACTGAGGATAGTGTGACGGTGATGTGGGCAAACGAACCATTTGATAAAGATAATCCTGATACATATTTTTTAGAGGTCATACAAAATGCAAAAAAAGAAAATTAGATTAGTGACTATTATTGGCACTAGACCAGAAATCATTCGTTTATGCGAAGTCATTAAAGAATGTGATCGACAATTTGAACAAATCCTTGTCCACACTGGTCAAAATTACGACTATGAACTTAACCAAATCTTCTTTGAAGAATTGAAATTAAGGGCTCCTGATTATTATTTAAATTGTGCTGGCAGTGATTTAGGAGAAACAATCGGTAATGCGATTAGTAAATCCTATAAATTATTAAAAGAATTAAATCCAGATGCAGTATTAATTCTCGGTGACACTAATAGTGCGCTTTGTGCGATATCCGCAAAAAGATTAAAATTACCAATTTTCCATATGGAAGCTGGTAATAGATGCGGTGACTGGAATGTGCCAGAAACAATTAATCGTAAAATTGTCGACCATATTAGCGATATTAATTTGCCTTATACCGACCACGCTTACGCGAATTTAATGAAGGAAGGAATTGATCCTAAATATACATTCGTCACTGGGTCGCCTATGCTCGAAGTTTTAAATGCCCATAATGAAGATATTGAAAAGAGTGATGTCTTAGAACAAATGGGTGTAGAAAAAGGAAAATATATTATTGTTTCTTCGCACCGTGAAGAAAATATTGATATTGAAAAGAACTTCTATACTTTGATGAACGCAATTAATGAAATTGCTGAAAAATATCAATTACCAGTCTTGTTCTCTACTCATCCAAGAACAAAAAAGATGTTAGAGAAACGCAATTTCAAAATGCATCCATTAATTCGTAATCTAAAACCATTTGGTTTCTTAGAATATGTAAAATTACAAGAAAACGCTTTTATTACTCTTTCCGATAGTGGAACTTTAACCGAAGAATCCGCGATGAGACATTTCCCTGCTGTATTAATTAGAACTAGTACAGAGAGAGCAGAAGGAGTTGAGGCTGGCTCAATTGTCGTTTCTGGCATTGATAAAGCCGGAATCTTATTAGCAATCGATACCGAATTAATGCGTTATAAATTTGCTAAAACACCTGAACATTATGATGTAGAAGATGTCTCTAAACGAGTTTGCAAAATTATCAGCGAAAACATCGATGTTGTTAATCGCGAAATTTGGAAAAAATAACTTTTATATTATTTGATATTTTATTATAATAACTATCGCACCGCATAATGCGATAGTGCATGGAGGAATACCCAAGTGGTTGAAGGGGCGGGCTTGGAAAGCTCGTAGACATGTAACAGTGTGCCAGGGTTCAAATCCCTGTTCCTCCGCCACCAAGATTAAAAAAACGGATAGTCATCACCGATTACCCGTTTTCTTTGTGTGACGGGCATGTCATATATCTAAAGGGTGAAAGTCCCGAGTAGGAAAGTCGTTATAACTACATAGCGAAACTCAAGTCTAGTATCGTGAGGTATGGGATGAAAGAAGAGCGTAGCAAATGGACTGGGTAACGAAAAGAAACTTGATATGAGGCGACTAGCTAGTGATGTGGAAACAAAGCACCCTAAAATCACAAACGACCGTAATAGTTAGTCAGTAAATCAAGTACTCAAGTCTAGAAAGATATATGTCTTACCCCGTGAGGTCTTGGAGATTTGAGGAAACTCAAAGTCGAAAAAGGTTTGCTCCAAGAAGTCAGCAGAGTTCGTAGTAGTCGAAAGATGAAGGAATGAATAAATAAACCTTTTGCGAAGTACAATTAGCAGTGTCTATTTAACTTGTAAGGATGAGAAGTAACAAGCGTATCTTGCGAAAATATGCCGAAAATAGTGATGATAGACAAACCGAAAGGAGGAAAAGCAAAACTATGAAGTTGATAGATGAAGTCTTATCTAAAGACAATTTAAATCAAGCATATTTACAAGTAACAAGAAATAAAGGTGCGTCAGGCATAGATGATATGACTTGTGAAGAAGTAAAAGATTATTTAAAAGTCCACGGTAATGAACTCATTAGTCAAATCAAAAGTCGTGAGTATAAGCCACTTCCTGTAAGGAGAGTGGAAATACCAAAGCCAAATGGTGGAGTAAGAAAATTAGGTATTCCAACAGTCATTGATAGAATAATTCAACAAGCACTTGTTCAAAAGTTGACTCCAATATTTGAACCCACTTTCAGTGAATACTCATATGGATTTAGACCAAATAGAAGATGTCAAAATGCGATTGATAGAGCGTTAGAGTTATTAAATCAAGGATATGAATGGATAATCGATTTAGACCTAGAAAAGTTCTTTGACAACGTTCCACAAGATAAGTTAATTCGACTTGTAGACAATATGGTTAATGATAGCGACATAACTGCATTAATTCATAAATATTTAAAAGCCGGTGTGCTTATTAATGGAGAATTTGAAGAAACAGCAGTAGGAACTCCACAAGGAGGAAATCTTTCACCTTTATTAAGCAACATTTATCTAAATGAACTTGATAAAGAATTAGAAAGAAGAGGATTACGTTTTGCAAGATATGCGGATGATTGTGTTATTTTTGTTAAAACTGAGTTTTCAGCTGAAAGAGTAATGAGAAACATTGTCACTTTCATTGAAACAAAACTTAAATTAAAAGTTAATGCAGAAAAGACACATATCACAAGACCAACAAAACTCAAATATCTTGGATTTTCTTTCACTAAACAAAAAGATATTTGGGAAGCAAGACCTCATCAAGAAAGTTTCAAGAAACTATTTCTTAAATTAAAGAAATTAATAAAGCGTTCTTGGAGCGTAGATTTAACTTATCGAATTAAAAAAATAAATGAAGTCTTAAGAGGTTGGATTAACTACTATCGACAATCTTTTATGAAGGTAAAAATCACAAAAATTGGTGAGTGGTTAAGAAATGCAATTAGGGTAGTTATTTGGAAACAATGGAAAGTCCCAACCAAACAAATATCATCATTAGTTAAACTCGGAATTAATGAGGAAGAAGCAAAGGGATTAACTTTTTGTAGAAGAGGTTATCAATTCATTGCACATTCTTGTGTTGTTCATAGAGCAATTTCAAATTCACGATTAAAGAGAAGAGGGCTTTTAGACCCTCTTGAGTACTATCTTAAACCGATAGCATAGAATGTTTATTTAAACCGCCTTATACGGAAGACCGTACGTAGGGTGGTGTGAGAGGGAGCGGGGAAACTATTGCTTCTCACTCTCTACTCGATTGTTTTGCTATTTGTCTTTTGACCACTTGTATTTAGGATTAATTTTTCTTTTTTCTAGGAAAGAGTGTTTGTATTCCAAGAATTCATTAGAAGGGCCACCATCTTTATCATATGGGTCAACTTCCATGCCATCATCTTCCCAGCCACAAACTGGGCATATATCGTGACATAATACATCTTCAAATTCATATTCACCACAAACAGGACACATATGTGGTTCTGGGTCCCCAATAAAATCTTGATAATATTCCCACTTAGGGTTTTCTTTAACCTTGTCTTGATACCACTTCTTGTATTGATTTAAAGACATTTCGTTTGATTCGTGTTCTAAATCTGGATTAGCAAATTGCTCCAAATCATAGAACCAGCCGCATTTATCACACTGAGTGGTATTTGGTGTCATATTTAATTGTTCGATATCAACATCAGTTAATTCTGAAAAGTAAAACTTTCCACAAGCAGGACACAACATTGGTTTAATTTGTTTTAAATTTTTATCTATACCGGTCTTCCTTTCTTTGGATAATATGGGAACCAAACTACATTTTCTAATTGACAATTACATCCGTTTTCCTTTAAATGTTTTTCCCACTTTCTTTTAAAATAAAACATGTTATTTCTTTTAAACAAAAATAGATTTTTATAATAATCGACCAAAACAGTAGTGCAATGCTATTTTAGTCGAACTTGTATGTTTATGGACAATCGGGTTTGAATACCTGTATGTGCATCGACAATTGGAAACATCATCGATTATCAAGACGCGTACACTTAGGTGCGTGTTTTTAAGTTTATACACCCATCGCTTGATGAGTGCTTATTTGTTTTGATAAAACTGAATTACATCAATTTTCTAAACATTTCTACCACTTGTTCGTGAGTTGCTTCTCTTGGGTTACCAGGATAACAAGCATCGGCAAGTGCATCTTTTGCTAACGAATCTAAATCACTTTCTTTAATTTCTTCGCATCTAGTTGGAATTCCAACATCAACTGAAAGCTGTTTAACAGCTTTAATAGCGGCATCTCTATATTCTTCTTGGCTCATTTCATCAACGCCTTTGACACCAAACACTCTAGCAATTTCACGATATTTTTCACCTGTATAATCTCTATTGAATTCCATAGAAATTGGTAATAACATCGCACAAGCTTTGCCGTGAGGAACATCGTAATATGCAGATAATGTATGTGCCATAGCGTGGTCAATACCTAAACCAACATTGGAGAATCCCATACCGGCAACATATTGGGCTAACGCCATATTTTCGCCGCCTTTATCTTCTCCTGCTACTGAACCTCTTAAGTTTTTAGCGATTAATTCAATGGCTTTAATATGGAACATATCACTTAATTCCCATGCCGCTCTTGTGGTATAACCTTCAATGGCGTGAGTTAATGCATCCATACCAGTAAATGCTTTTAATGATTTTGGCATTGATGACATCATATCTGGATCAACAACAGCCACTACAGGCATGTCATGTGGGTCAACACAAACGAATTTTCTCTTCTTTTGAACATCAGTAATAACATAGTTAATAGTAACTTCTGCTGCTGTACCTGCAGTTGTGGCAACGGCAATAATTGGTAAACATGGGTGTTTAGTCGGTGCGACGCCTTCTAAACTTCTTACATCTTCAAATTCTGGATTGGTAATAATAATTCCAATAGCTTTAGCAGTATCCATTGAAGATCCGCCACCGATAGCGACAATGCTATCTGCTTTAAAATCTTTAGCAGCTTTGACACCTGCTAAAACATTTTCAATTGTTGGGTTAGGTTTGATTTCAGTGAACATTTGATAATTTACTTTTGCTTCATCGAGTAAATATGTAACTTTTTTAGATACACCAAATCTGACTAATGATTCATCAGTGCAAACCAATACTCTTTCAAATCCTCTCGCTTTAATTTCTGGAACAATGTTTAAAATTGCACCATGACCGTGATACGAGGTCTCGTTTAACATAAATCTATTTGACATACTTTTATCCTCCTATTGTTTATGTCATTATCTTCAAGATAAGATTTCTTTTTCATATTCTCTAACTTCTTCAAACATTATAGCATCACTAATCATGTTTTGTCTTGTTAGATATTCATTCCAAACTTCTCCCCAAAGTAAAGTTTTTATTTCTTCTTAAAGGGCTAAAACTTTGGTGTTATAAACTATTTTTTTATCTAATTCATCTCCTACTTTTAGAAGGCAGGGGAAGTAATATTAAAAATAATTTTATTCAATTTGTAACCGAATATATAAACCCTGTGAATAATAAGAAATGACAAGAATATATACTTTTTCATAAAAATATAGTTTTATTAATGTTACTTAAAAAACTAAATCACCGTTTGTAGAATTAAATGTTTTATTACTGTTAGGCGAAACGCATGAAAATGTGAATTAGCTAAAACAATATTATAAGAATTACCGGTTATCCGATATGGATCCGGTTT
>JAXERM010000031.1:0-11690 GCA_034116505.1 Bacilli bacterium | reverse complement strand
CTTAGGCGTCTCCCTCCTTGCGGTTAGGATAACGACTTCGAGTATTACCAGCTCTCATGGTCTGACGGGCGGTGTGTACAAGGCCCGGGAACGTATTCACCGCGACATGGCTGATTCGCGATTACTAGCAATTCCAGCTTCGTGGAGTCGAGTTGCAGACTCCAGTCCGAACTGAGATCGGCTTTATGAGATTTGCTCCACCTCGCGGTATCGCGTCTCTTTGTACCGACCATTGTAGCACGTGTGTCGCCCAAGATATAAAGGGCATGATGATTTGACGTCATCCCCACCTTCCTCCGACTTACATCGGCAGTATCCTTAGAGTTCCCAACTGAATGATGGCAACTAAGGAGAGGGGTTGCGCTCGTTGCGGGACTTAACCCAACATCTCACGACACGAGCTGACGACAACCATGCACCACCTGTGTGGGCCTATTATCTCTCTATTTCTAGAGCCTTAGTCCCCATGTCAAATCTTGGTAAGGTTCTTCGCGTTGCGTCGAATTAAACCACATGCTCCACTGCTTGTGCGGGCCCCCGTCAATTCCTTTAAGTTTCAGTCTTGCGACCGTACTCCCCAGGCGGAGAACTTAATGCGTTAGCTTCAACACTGCCTCGCGGCAATATTTAGTTCTCAACGTTTACGGCGTGGACTACTAGGGTATCTAATCCTATTTGCTACCCACGCTTTCGTGACTGAGCGTCAGTTTCGAGCTAGTAAGCCGCCTTCGCCACTGGTGTTCCTCCATATATCTACGCATTTCACCGCTACACATGGAATTCCGCTTACTTCTCTCGTACTCTAGCTGTTCAGTTTCCAAGGCTTTATGGAGTTGAGCTCCACGCTTTAACCTCAGACTTAAACTGCCGCCTGCTCACTCTTTACGCCCAATAATTCCGGATAACGCTTGCCACCTACGTATTACCGCGGCTGCTGGCACGTAGTTAGCCGTGGCTTTCTGGTAAGGTACCGTCAAATAATGCTCATTTCCTAGCACTATCGTTCGTCCCTTACAACAGAGCTTTACAACCCATAGGGCCGTCATCGCTCACGCGGCGTTGCTCGGTCAGGGTTTCCCCCATTGCCGAAAACTCCTTACTGCTGCCTCCCGTAGGAGTTTGGACCGTGTCTCAGTTCCAATGTGTCCGGTCATCCTCTCAGATCGGATACGCATCCTCGCCTTGGTGGGCTGTTATCTCACCAACTAGCTAATGCGCCGCAGGTCCATCCCTCAGTGACCCCGTGAAGGGCCTTTCAAACAAAGAAGATGCCTTCTTCGTTGTTATCCGGTATTAGCCAAAGTTTCCTCTGGGTATCCCAAGCTGTGGGGCAGGTTACCTACGTGTTACTCACCCGTTCGCCACTAGGGTGCAAGCACCCTCGTTCGACTTGCATGTATTAGGCACGCCGCCAGCGTTCATCCTGAGCCAGGATCAAACTCTCAAAGTTTTATTCTAGTTCAAAATAATTATCTGGTTTTTGTAAATTTAAAAATAATTGACGTTTTGTGTTTGTACTTCTGTTTAGTTTTCAAAGATCAGTGTCATACGTATTACGTAGTAATATAATTGGCTCTCGCCACCGTATGCTTGTTTATCTTACCATTATCTATTTATTAGTGTCAACAAGATTTTTAAATATTTTTTATTTTTTTCTTGGACCTTATTTATAATGGCCAGTGCCTTTTAAGTTGCACTTTTATAATTATATTCATATACGCACGTATGTAAAGTGTTTTTTTCACTTTTTTTCATTTTTTATTTTATACTAACTTATTATTCAATTTTCGGCGCTATAAATTATTAATATATATTATCAATATTATTATATATATAAAGAAAATCGCACCCCGAAGGATGCGACTTAATTTATTGGCTGTTATTTGTTTTTAGTGGCAATAATGAGGATGTAATAGAGTACACGCACAAATATATAGATAAAATCGTTATATAAAGTGAATGCACAATACAATGATAAATTGTCATTCATTCCACCACTATTAGCGATATTTTTGATGCGAACCATATCAATGATAGTAATTAACATCATCGCGCCGAATAAAGCGAAATTCACAATCCACATTAATGTATAAGACATTGCTTCGCCTAATAATAGCATTTCAATCCATGTGACTAAGCTAAGGATAAGAGCTCCAGTCACTAATCCAATCGCAGCGATGGCTAAACCGTTCATATTGCCTTTGGATATTTTAGCGATTAAAGCCATGACACCAAAAGCTAAGCTAGTCACGATGAACGCCATACCGAGGATTGACCAAGGTAAGACGACGGCGAATGTTGATAAGACAACACCCATTAAACACGCATATATAATATATAAAGGTTTAATGTTGTGTTTGCCTCGGAATGCTGTAATTGGTATAACGAAGCTAAATACTAATAATGTCACACCACTAATGCCCATAATGACAAATAGAGTCACGGCAGCATTAGAAGCGATGTTAGGGTCACTACTATTAAGAATTAAATATTGAAATATAGCCCCTAAACCAAGACAAGTAACTGCGGTAATTAATAAGCCGAGAAATAAATAACCAAATACTTTTGCAAGAGAATAGACATTATTCTCAGCATTGACAGATTCATTATTGAATCCACCAACAACATTAGGATTTCCCATAATAGTTACCTCCTAAAATTAAAGAATATTTGTTAATAAAGCCTCATAAGAATCAATCTTTAAGGAAGCACCGCCCACTAATGCACCATCAATATTTGGGCAAGATAAGTAAGCGCGGACATTTTCAGGTTTGACTGAACCACCATATAAGATTCTAATCTTATTTGCGGCTTTGCCAACCACGCCTTTTAAGATTTTACGAATATATTTACAAACATCTTCAGCGATTTCAGTTGAAGCGTTTTTGCCTGTACCAATACTCCAAATTGGTTCATAAGCAATAACGATTTTTTTAGCTTGTTCTTCGCTTAAACCCGCTAAGCCTTCTTCGATTTGTTGTTTCACGACTTCTTTAGTTAAACCTTCTTCATATTGGGCTAACGTTTCACCACAACAATAAACAGGAACCATATCGTTATCTAATAAAGCGTGAATTTTTTGATTACATTTAGCTGAAGTTTCATTATCGTAAGTTCTTCTTTCGGAGTGGCCTAAGATAACCCAATCAATATTGAATTCTTTTAACATTGGGATGGAAACTTCACCAGTGAAGGCGCCGTGATCATTGAAATGCACATTTTGTGCCGCAACAATCATGTTTTTTGCACTGTATTTGCGGACAGTGGCAAGGGATAAATAAGTAGGAGCAACACCTAGATCGATATGATTCTTTCTAGCTAATGCCACTAATGGTTTACTGGAAATAGCGAATTCCTTGGCTTCAGACGCTAATTTGTTCATCTTCCAGTTACCTAATAATAATTTTCTTCTCATAATTAACGTAAGACATCAATGCCAGGTAAATGGCCATTGTTTTCAATCATTTCTAATGAAGCACCACCACCGGTAGAAACATGGCTGAAGTCCTTTGAATAGCCAAATTGTTTAACGGCTGCGGCACTATCACCACCACCACAGACAGTGAAGGAATTTGTTAAGTGTGCAATTGCTTCACATACTGCTTTGGTACCTTTTTGGAATTCTTCTTGTTCGAAGACACCCATTGGACCATTCCAGAAAATCATCTTTGCTTGGCTAATTTCTTTAGCGAATAATTCTCTAGTTTTTGGACCGATATCTAAGCCTTGGAAAGCTTCAGGGATATCGACGTTTTCTAAAATTTGTGTTGAAGTTCTAGCTTCTGGTTCAAAAGCATCAGAGACCACAGTGTCGATTGGTAAGACAATACGGCCGTTAGCTTTTAAGAAACAATTCTTTGCATATTCTAATTGGTCTTCTTCCACTGGAGATGTACCGGTTGTATGACCTAAAGCTCTTAAGAAAGTGAATGCCATCGCACCACCAATTAAAATTTTGTCGCATTTTGCTAATAAAGATTCGATAACTTTAATCTTATCAGAAACTTTTAAACCACCGAGAATAGCGACATAAGGACGATCAGCGTCTTTAACTTCGACACAGCGAGTTAAATTAGCGACTTCTTTTTCGACTAAATAACCAACTGCGACTGGTTTACCTTCGGCTTTTAATACTTCAGGAATACCAAATGTGGAAGCATGCGCTCTATGAGCACTACCGAACGCATCCATCACATAAGCATCAGCTAAGCTAGCCCATTCTTTGGCTAAATCATGACCTTTGCCTTCTTTTTCTTCTTTAGCAAAGCCTTCTTCACCTTTTTCATAACGGGTATTTTGGACTAATAAGACATCGCCATCATTTAATTTAGCGACTGCTTCTTGTAATTCTTCACCACGTGTAGCAGGGCAGAAAGCCACTGGTTTAGCTAATAATTCGCCTAATCTAACAGCGACAGGTGCTAAATTACCAGCTTTAATTTGTTTTTGGAATTTTTCTGGATCTTCATCCTTTAATTTGTGTTTAATTTTGCCTAAGTGACTTAATAAAATCACTCTTGCACCTTTAGCAATTAATTCTTTGATTGTTGGTAAAGCAGAGACAATACGATTGTCATCTCTAATCACGCCATCTTTCATTGGGACATTGAAGTCAACACGAACAACGACACGTTTAGAACCAACATTTAATTCTTTAACTGTTAACATTTTTTGTTCTCCTTTTTATAAAATCGGCACCCAGATAAATCATCTAGGTGCCAATATTTAATTGTTTTAGCGACCTAACAAGCAATACTTAGCGAATTTCAGCGAAGTATTTGATTGTGCGGACCATTTGGCTGGTATAGGAGTTTTCATTGTCGTACCATGAGACAACTTGAACTTCATATAAACCATCAGCAATTTTGCTCACCATTGTTTGTGTGGCGTCAAATAAGGAACCATATCTCATACCGATGACATCGCTAGAAACGATTGGATCTTCATTGTAACCATAAGAAGCATTGCTGACTGCTTTCATTTGAGCGTTGATAACTTCTGGAGTTAATTCACCGTCATATTTTACAACCGCTGTTAAGATTGTGGTAGAACCTGTTGTGACAGGAACACGTTGGGCAGAACCGATTAATTTACCATTTAATTCTGGAATGACTAAGCCGATTGCTTTTGCAGCACCAGTAGAGTTAGGAACGATGTTAGCAGCGCCAGCACGTGCTCTACGTAAATCACCTTTTCTGTGTGGACCATCAAGAATCATTTGGTCACCAGTATAAGCGTGAATTGTGCTCATAATACCAGATTGGATAGGAGCTAAGTCATTTAATGCTTTAGCCATTGGAGCTAAGCAGTTTGTTGTACAGCTAGCAGCAGAGATAACTGTATCTTCTTTTGTTAATGTGTGTTCGTTAACACCGAAGACGATTGTTGGTAAATCTTTTCCAGCAGGAGCGGAAATAACAACTTTCTTTGCACCAGCTCTAACGTGAGCTAATGATTTTTCTTTAGAACAGTAGAAACCTGTACATTCTAAGACGACATCAACGCCTAATTCGCCCCATGGTAATTCTTCTGCTTTTGGCATTGCGTAAATAGTAATTTCTTTACCATCGACTGTAATGCTACCTGGAGTAACGACTGTTTTGCCATCTTCTGCTAAGACTGGTTCTTTGCTTGTGACAGTGTGTAAACCTTCACCGATCACACCAGCATAACCACCTTGAGCGGTATCATATTTTAATAAGTTAGCCAACATCTTTGGAGAAGTTAAATCGTTAATCGCTACGATTTCATAACCTTCAGCCCCAAACATTTGTCTAAATGCTAAACGGCCAATACGACCGAATCCGTTAATTGCAACTTTTACTGACATGTAATAATGTCCTCCTTTGCTTGCGGATATAGTATAAACTATATAAAAAAATATATGCAAGCAAAACGCATTAAATTTTCAGTTTTTTTATTTAAATAAAGTTAAAAATTCTCAATTCCGAGAAAAAGAACGCTTAATCTCACCCCTAAAGCGACTGCGATCTTGTTGATAATTTTAATTGTGGGATTTCTTCTACCGTGTTCAACATCAGAAAGATAATTCTTATTAATTCCCGCTTCTAAAGCTAAATCTTCTTGTGACATTTTCTTTTGCTTTCTTAAATATTGGATGCGCATCCCTAATTGAGTTTCAATTTTCATGAGGATAATGTCTCCCATAATGAATGGATATATCTGAATAAATGATTAACATTTGATTTAGTAATTGGATGATTTAATCTTTTTGACATCTCTAACGCTAATTCGTTCATGTTCATGTTTTCAAATTCTAAACGCAGTTCACACAAAGTCTTAGCTTTGACATTAGTCATGTTCTTAATTCCTAATTTTTCATCGATTAATTTGATCTCATTAATTTGCCTTGCCGCTGTCTCAAGAGTCTTTTTCATATTTGCGGTATCCATATTAGTCAACCTATTCGCGGAATTAGAAAAATCACGGTCTACCCGATAATTTTCAAAATCCATACAGGAAATAACCGCTCCAATCATAATCAAGAAATTAGCGATTTGATCACTTTTTTTAAAATAGACAATATATTGTTCTCTTCTTTTTGCGATTTTTGGTTCAATATCGGAATTATGATATTTGCCAAATAATTTAGACAACCATTTTGCGTAATTCTCATTATTGACCGCAATTTCTAGATGATAAGAAGAAGTTTTAGGTGAGTTCACACTTCCACTAGCTAAAAAAGCTCCAGCTAAATATCCCGATATCGTATCATCATTTTTAACGATATTTTTACTAATTTTTCCTTCTAAAAAAGAGATATCTAAATCTTCCATTATCTCTTGCGCGTCATCTTTAGTGGTGATGATATACGTCTTATTTTTATTGAGATTAGTCTTGGTTAAAAAAGATAATTCAACGGGAATCTGATAAATCTTTTGAATTGTTTCATAAATAAAACGAGAGATTTTTGCGTTCTCACTTTTTAAATTTAATAAAGCTTTTTTGTCACGAAAAATTAAGCTCCCATTAATGCGAATATAGCTCGCTAATAAGGCGCGTAAACGATCAGAAGAATATTCATTTTGGCATAATTCTTCCTTTACTTTTTGGGAAAAGGACATCTCTCTCATAATTTTCTAAGATTTAAAGATGGGGAATCTTTATGTTTAAGGATAACTTTATAACGTTCTTGATAATGCATTGCGAGTGCTCTTGCAACATATGTTGAACGATGTTGACCCCCACTACAGGCAATACCGATGACATAATTGCCTCTTTTAGTTTTTTGTAGTTCCGGAATATAAATATCTAAATAAGCAATAATATTATCAATTACGGTTTTGGTAATTGGAAAAGATGATAAATAATCAATGACCGGTTGATCATATCCATTTAATTCTGATAATGATTCAATCCAATAAGGATTTGGTATTACACGGACATCAAAAAATGTATCTAAGCCGGAAGGAATGCCATTTTTTAAACCAAAAGACATAAAAGTGATCGTCGTCACATCACCTGCGTGCTTTTTATCGATAAAGGAATAAAGGGTTTCACGAAATTCTTTTAATCCTAAATGTGTCGTGTCGATTTTTAAAGAACATAAATTATCTAATTTTTCTGTTTCTTCTTTATCTAATTTAATCGCATCTAAAAAAGATATATTTTCTAAAATTGTCCGAGGATGGACTCTTCTAGATAATGTATAGCGATGAACAATTTCTTCTTGATCGCAGGATAATAAAATTAATTTTGTGTCAAACCTCTCATCGCTATTACATATCTTAAACGTTTCTAAACTAGAAGAAACATTTACTAATAAACAATAACCTGCTTTCACTTCTTGCATGGCAAAACCATCAAGCATCTTGCTAATCGCATAACTAGGAACATTTTCCACAATGTAATAACCTAATTCTTCAAATACGTAACGACTAGAAGAAATGCCTGAACCAGAACTACCGGTGACAATAAATAGTTTTTTCATGTTTATCCTCACTTAAAAGTGTAACAAAAAAGCGATAAAATCGCATTATGTTTTATCGCATTTATTGTTTTTGTTATTTTAATTTTTCTAATAGTGAATGCGCGATTTTTTTCGCATCTAATTCCGCTAAAAAGATTTGTCTGATATCGCGAGAAACCACATCGCCTCCCGCATATAAATGATCAACGCTTGTGTTTAAATATTTATCCGTAATCAAGTGACCGTTATTATCTTTATTAACATCAAAATTGATAAAATCAGTATTGGCTTTTTGACCGATAATTGGGAATATCCCTTCACAAGGTATTTTTATAATTTGTGATTCATTAGAAATAATCTCAATACCTGATAATTTATCTTCACCGATTAATTTATTCACGCGGTAAGGAATATAAAGATGGACATTATCTAATTGTTTAATTTTATCAAATAAATGATTTTCATAACCAAAGTCATTAGTAGAGGAAATGATATATAAATTTCTCACAATTCTTGATAAATACATCGCTTCTTTAAGTGCTCCATCACCACCTAAAACGATGCTGACATCTTTGTTTTTATAAAAATGTCCATCGCATAAAGCACAATAAGATAATCCATGACCGAAAAATTTATCTTCGTCTTGTAAACCTAATTTATCTTCTTTTGTCCCGCTTGCGATTATTACATATTTAGAGGAATAAATATTTTGATTTGTATTAACGATAAATAAATCATCTTTCTTTTCTAATTTAATGACTTCTTCATATTTAGGATAAATCCCTTTTTCGTTCATTAAATTAAATTTTTCCATGGCAAAATCAGGACCACTGATAGGAGGATGTTTTGGATAATTAACAATTTCAGGTGCGACATTAATCTTCCCACCTGGCATATAATTTTCCATTACGATAAAGTCGATATTATTTTCTTTTAATATCTCACTTAATTTCATCCCGCAAGGTCCAAAACCAACAATGATGACATCATGATAATTATTCATCGATCAATAACCTCGTTAATTCTTCAAAATTATTTAATTTATATTTCGGATTTAAAGATGGAGATAACACTCTTGGTCCCCAATATAATAAAGCACAATCCACTTTTGCGTTATCCGCGGACAATAAATCAATCGCATTATCACCAATATAAAGCACTTTATTTAAATCTTTTTCTTTTAATTCTTCAATTGCTTTTAAGATTCCTTCTGGACTTGGCTTACCCTCTTTAACATCATCAAAGCAAATTAATGTATCAAAATAGGATCTAATATTTAATAACGATAAACAATATTCACTCGCGTGATGGACTTTATTAGTCACGATTCCTAATCGATAACCACCCTTTTTTAAAGCTTCTAACATCTTTAAAGTCCCAGGATATAATTTTACAGTTTTTGGATAAATCTTTGTTGATATTTCTCTAAATCTATCCACCATCAAATTAGTGTCTACATTAGGAAATTCTTTTTTCATCGTATCAAAGATGGAAGGACCTGAAAAATAAATGATCTGTTCTTCTTTTGTCCGATTACCATTTCGATACAAATCATATAATTGATTGAATGATTCAATAATCATCCTATCTGTATCTGCAATCGTACCATCTAAATCGAATAAAATGACGTTATATTTATTAAGCATGACGAACTTTTCGAATATATTTTGGTAATAAATGTATTTCCATGAATAAAATTGCAACACCTAATACCAATAAGATTAAACCGATATTAAAGCCGTTAAACGCAATTGATAAAACAAATGGGTTAGTAGTCATTAAAATAGCACCGGTATTTAATAAAATTAAACCGACAACTCCAAAAACAATAACACTAACTAAATATAATTTTTTGGAATATAAAGCTTCTTTTTTATTAATGAGATAACGGATTAAATGGTTACCCGCGATAGCTAAGGAGCCGACTAAGACAAACATCATGCTCCAGACCCAACTCCAATATCCATCTGCCCCCATATTAAAGGCTGTATCTCTTAATGGTTCCATAAATACACGGGTTAAACCGTACCAAATGATATAACCAAACGCTAAATCACCATATTCAGTATATTTTCTTAAAGGGTGGCCGAATAGATGTGCGAGGATGAAATAACCGAGGAAATTCACAATCCCTTCAATTAAGAATAAAGGGACATACATCTTGCCTGTAGGAGCAAAACCATTAACAGAAGAATATGTCATATTTTTCCAGATCACAGTAGGTAACCATTTCCAATATTCAACATCAGTTAATACACCATGAACTTCGCAGTTAAAATAATTGCCCCATCTTCCCACAGCTTGAGCGATGAGAATTGTCGGAACGATAATGTCGATACAATAGAAAATATTATATCCTTTATTTCGCCACATAAACCAGGCAACGCCGACAGCAATGCCAGTAATCGCTCCACCGAGAATCGTTAATCCACCTTCCCAAATTGCGAAAATACTCCACCATTCACCAGCTTGAAATCTCGGTAAGAATTCACTAGAAAATTGACCGATAACATAGAAAATTCTCGCCCCGATAATACCAGCAGGGAAAGCGACGAAGAAAGTTGATTCTAAAACGCCGTGCTTGCCATATTGAATATAGAATTTATGATCGCATAATAAATAGACATAAACCGCACCACTTAAAATACATAAAGCGTAGAAAGTGATGTTTGCGGAACCTTTTGTCGGTGTGACAAATCCTTGAGTAAAATTAATACCGTTAGGAAGAGGATAAACCAAATAATTAGCGAATCCTTCACTTAAAAGGAAGATAAAAACAAACATTAATGGGAAAAAGACCATTAAGATAATGAATAAAATTTTATCTAATTTCATCTCTTTATTTGTCGGTTTAACATAATAATGGAGAATAAATGAATATAAGCAAGTTAAAGCGGTAACACTAAATAACAATCCTCCGATAATTGTGCACACCATCTCATGTGGTTTAGGAGATATCTTTGCCCATAAATAGATAGAGCAAAACATCGTAACCATCATGATTGAAGTGCCGCCAACAAGAATCATAAGACGAGTTAATAATTTTTTAAATGCAATCGTTGGCACTAATTTTTTGACATAATCAACACACCAATAAACACCGATACCAACACCGATTACACTCGCTAATGCCGCAATAATAAATAAAACCATATTATTCGTAATGTCCTTTCTTTAATACATCTTTAAGATATTGACCTGTATATGAACGAGGTTCTTTAATAATTTCTTCTGGGGTTCCTTGAGCGATAATTGTTCCGCCATTATCCCCACCATCTGGTCCTAAATCAATAATATAATCACTCACTTTGATGACATCGAGATTATGTTCAATCACTAAGACAGAATCGCCGTTATCAACAATTCGCGCTAATACTTTTAATAAACGCCCAACATCATCAGTATGTAAGCCTGTTGTCGGTTCATCGAGAATATATAATGTTTTCCCAGTCGCTTTACGCTGTAGTTCATTAGCTAATTTCACTCTTTGGGCTTCACCACCACTTAAAGTTGTCGCGGGCTGTCCTAATTTTATATAGCCTAACCCAACATCTTGAAGTACTTGTAATCTTTTTTTGATAACAGGACGATTAGCGAAGAAAATAGAAGCATCTTCGATTGTCATTTCTAATACATCGTAGATATTTTTACCTTTATAAGTGACTTCTAAAGTATCTTCGTTATATCTACGCCCATTACAAGCATCACATTTAACATAAACATCAGGAAGAAAATTCATCGGAATTCTCGTGACTCCAGC
>JAXERM010000030.1:0-11299 GCA_034116505.1 Bacilli bacterium | reverse complement strand
TTAATATTTCACCTGTTGATAAAAAACATATTCATCGTTTCTTTAAGATGGTGAAGGATTTTATATCTGTGGAACTACCAGTTGATATTCCTCCTAGCATGATGAATATAAAACAATTATTTAGTATGTTTAGTTCCGTATTAAAAGTTTGGCCTAGTTATTTACCTACGATGGGAATGAGCTGCGAAAAATACGCGAAGAGATTTAAATCAAGTGCGATTAGATGGGCAATTACTCATGCTCAACCTGGTCCAGGCAATTTATTCTCCATGATTTATTCATATGCTTCTATATCTAAAGGTGATGGAGGAATCCCTAAAGGTGGTTCTAAACCGATGGTGGAACGCATGAAAGATAAATTCCTCTCTTTAGGTGGCACATTAAAATTAAATACCGAAGTAAGTAACATCTTAATCGATAATAAAAAATGTATTGGTGTGAGAACAACAAAAGAAGAATGTTTGTACGCAGATTATACGGTGTGTTGCTTAGATCCAAATTATGTGACGCATAAATTATTATTAGGAATGTATCAAATTCCTTCTTTAGAAAAACGTTTTTCTCGTCCATATAAACACGAAACTCCTTCTTGCTGCGTCTTTAGTTTTGTGAGCGATAAATTACAGGATATTAATTATCCATATTCATTTGATGTTGAACCATTTAAAGTCGGAACAGCGACCATCTCACATTTAACATTACGAAGTTATGGTTATGACGACACTTATATTAATGATGGTCAAACAGTGTGTAGTGTTTTAATCGATCAATATGTCGAAGATTACCATTATTGGAATAAATTATATAAAGAAGATAAAAAAGCTTATCGTTTAGAAAAAGAGAGAATTGCGTCGATAATTAAACAAAAATTAATCGAAAAATTCCCTGATTTAGATAATCATCTCACCTTAATTGATAGTTTTACTCCTAAAACATTATCAAGATACACAAACGCCTCTCGTGGAGCGTTCATGGGCTTCTTGTTCCATGATAAAGCGCCGATGTGGACTTTTAGAGGAAAATTCAAAGGCCTCAATAATTTATATTTATCCGGTCAATGGATGCAATGTCCGGGCGGTTTACCAATCGCAATGGTGCAAGGAATGTTTTCCATCCAAAGAATATGCAAAAAAGAAAGACAAAATTATATCTTTGTTAATCGCCGTCTATTAAGCATTAAACATTTATAATTTTGTGAAATTCCACTTGCAAGAAATGTATTATTATCCTAATATATTAATTGCGACTACAGTTGCCGACTTAGCTCAATCGGTAGAGCAACTGAATCGTAATCAGTAGGTTGCGGGTTCAATTCCTGTAGTCGGCACCAAAAATAACCTGGGTATTTAGCTCAGCTGGGAGAGCACCTGTTTGACGTACAGGAGGTCGGGGGTTCGATCCCCTCAGTACCCACCAGTTATTGTATAATACTCCCGCTCGGGAGTTTTTATTTTCCGCATCTGTAGTTCAGTGGTAGAACGTCAGCTTCCCAAGCTGAATATGCGAGTTCGATTCTCGTCAGGTGCTCCATATGAAAAAAGCGACATTTCGATTACATCGTGATGTCTTTTTATATATCTTCTAAGAAAATGACAAATGTCAAATAAATAAAACGAGACATGTCACGCTTTGCTGTTTGATTTACTATAGAACCATGGGTAGATCAACAGATATAAACGATATTAGGACACATTGCTTAAACCATATGGGTGGTGTTTTGATCACAACTATTCAAAAGTTCTAAAAGCCTTTACTAAAAATAGAATATGACTAAAATAAAGTTGAACTTTAGAAAAGTCGAAAGGATAAAATAACTGCTTTTGATGTTTTGGATAAGGACATAGAAAAGCATAGAGGAATGGGCGTAATCATTTCTTCAAATTCAAACAATGCTGCTATTGTCAAGTGAAAAGTAGTCCACCCCGCTAATTGAAAAGTAGTCCACCCTTGTATATTAATAATGTGTATTCATCACTAAATGAAATGAAGGAATGGCATACCATTGACCCCTAGGGGTCGCGCGCTGCTAATTTTTGTTTTTCAACCATTCTTTTGTTTGTTTAATTCTATATGAATCTCCAAGTATTTGGATAATATTGGCTTTGTTGGTTAATCTATCGACCATTGCAGTTGTCATGATTGTATCTCCAAATAAAGATGGCCATTTATCAAATGTAAGATTGGTTGTGATAATCATTGATTTAGATTCTGCTCTATTTGATAAAAGATTGAATAATAGTTCACTTCCATCCTTATCAAAAGAAATATATCCTAATTCATCAAGTATGATTAAATCATAGCTCATAAACTTCTTTTTGTATGAGACGACCATGTGTTCTTTATATGCTTCTTTTAATTCAAGAATCAGATTAGGGATTGTAACGTATAAGACATTTAAGTTTGCTTGACACGCTAGTAAGCCTAGAGATAAGGCTGTATGAGTTTTACCAACTCCAGGATTTCCAACTAAAATAACATTTCTTCCTTCTTTGACAAAAGATAACGATTGTAATTCCCTAATTGAATTAGCAATAGGAAGAGAAAAAGCGTTCCAATCCATTTCTTCAAAACTCCTCATATAAGGAAACTTAGCATTTTTAATTTTTCTTTCGATTGATAGTTGGTTACGAAGATTGCACTCTTCTTTAGGATAAGTTCAAGAAATTGTTCGAGCGTTCAATTTAATGAACAAATCTAAAAATGACCTAGCTACTAGAGTGACGATGCTTTGTAAAGATTTTAATATCAAGCAGACTGAAGATGGCTCATGGCTTAACTTTAAGTATATTGAAAACAAAGATACAATTAAACTTGATGATTTAAGAGGAAGTTATGCAATTGGCGGAATAGACCTTTCTTCAACTACCGACCTTACTTGTGCGGTTCTTTATGTAGAAAAGGAAGGAAAGAAATATTTAATAAGCCATTTCTTTATGCCTAGTGATGTTTTAAAAGAGAGAATCCAAGAAGATAGTGTTCCTTATGATATTTGGGTTGAAAAAGGATATATCACTTTAACCGATGGTTCTCAAAATGATTTTAGTTTAGTAACTCAATGGTTTAGAACGATGATTGATAAATATGATATTAGACCACTTTGGGTTGGTTATGATCCTTGGAACTCTCAATATTGGGTTAAAGAAATGGAAGATATGGGCTTTGAAATGGAGAAGATAAGGCAAGGTGTTTATACATTATCTGAACCTATGAAACAGCTTGAAGCAGATTTAAGAAACCATGCTTTAAACTATAACAACAATCCAATCATCAAATGGTGTTTAGCTAATACCCAGGCTAAGGTTGATGTTAATGGAAATATCCAGCCATCAAAACTAAACTCAAGACTAAAAAGAATAGATGGAACAGTAGCTACGATTATTGCTTATGCAACGCTTACTAGGTATAAGTTAGATTATGAAAATGTTGTTAAATAGCAAGAAAATATCGAGCTTTATGGTAAAATTTATTAAGGTGACATTATGACATTAGATGAAATTAAAGATGTCAAATTCTTCAGATGGAAAAAAGATGAAGAAGATGACAAAGAATTACAAATATTTAAAGTAGATAAAATTGATTATAGCAAGAAAATTGTTACAGCCTTTCGATATTATGATTATGAAAGTGAAGAATTAACATTTACTTTTTCAAAATTTTTCAACGATGAAATAGAGGTAGTGGACTCAAAACCAATCGAAGAAGAAGAAAAGAAGCAAGCTGAAGAATTTAGGGAGTGGCAACAAAAGTACGAAGAAGAATTAAAAAGGAAAAACGAAGCGAAAGTCTCTCACTTTAAGGAATTCAATTCTCCTTTTCAACGCGGACAAGAAATAGAATTGCTTCCTGGGTATCCTAAAAAGGCATTAGACTTCTCAACTAAAGAAGATCGCTACTATTTGGATGATTGTAAGATTGAAAATGGTGAACTTGTATATAGCTTAATGACAGTAGGAACTAGAAAGCACAGGGAAGATTGTACCTATATTTTTTATACAACTTTTTCTTTTAAGAGCTGTCATTTTAAAATTATTGACGATTCCTTTTATAAACCAATTAAAAATAAATATTCTTCTGGCATAGATTGGAAATAAAAAATACATACTTTTAAGGCTCCTAATCGAGCCTTTCCTTTTACTCAAATTTTAGAAAAAGGAGGAGTTTTAATGTGATTTTTAAAAGAAAAAAGAAGAAATTAGAAAACTTTAATGCTTTAGGTTTAATTAATGATATTGCTCTTCCTTTGACATCATTTGGAGAGAAGATAACAAATTCAGATGTGGTTCTAATATGTATTGATAGGATAGCAAGTCAATGTGCAAAACTTAAAGGTAGATGCATTAAAAGAAGTGAAGATGGAATTATTGCATTATTAAGAGATAATTTGATTTGTTTGCCTTTTGAATATATTCGATTTTGAAACGTTACTGTCGTTTATTATCATGAAATTTATACTCTTGATAAGTAATTTAGAACCAATCTCAATAAGCATCTCATAATGAGGTGGTTTCTTTATAAAAAGCCGATATAAAAAGATAGCATGTTATTTTAGAGTTTATATGCTTGATATAATGATTTCTAAGAAAAACCATTCCACGCGTTCGGCAATTCCAAATAGACTGAAATTCCCCTCTTATCATTGATCCAGTTCGGAACAATTATAAAGAGGGTTTTATTTTTTATTGACAATATGAATGACCGTTCATATAATTATAGCCATGGAAAAAGAATTAATAACTAAAAGTGGTGAATTGTTCTATATTATGTCGGATACCACTAGACTTAATATCTTATTAACATTATTAGATGATAATAAATGTTGCTGTCATGATGAAGGATGTAGCTGTGGATGCTGCGAGCATAAAACATGCATGATCCAAAAAAGTGTTCTAGAGATATCTTCTTTAATCAATGCTTCCCAGTCGTTAGTGTCTCATCAATTAAAAGTTTTAAAAGATGCGAATATTGTCGCGGTGGAAAAGCAAGGAACAAGACGTCTATATTCATTAAAGGACGGACATATTAAACAATTATTGAATGTTGTGTTTGAACACGTAAAGGAGGAACAATGATGATTAAGAAGATTTACCATATTAGCGGTTTTGATTGCGCTAACTGTGCTGCAAAAGCAGAAGCACATCTTAATAAACAGAAAAACATATCTTATGCGAGATTAGATTTTACTGGTAACCGCTTATATATCACTTATAAAGATAATCCCTACACTCTTGATGAATTAAAAGACAAAATCAAGGAAGTGGAAAGTGATCCTTTAGATATTTATGAGAATGAATCTAATCAAAATAAACAAAAGCATCAGATTTTTACTAAGAATTTAATGTTTATTCTCATTAGAGTCATTATCGGCTTTGTCGTTACTGCTTTATGTACATTTGTCTTTAAGGAAGATATGTATAAATGGTTAAGATTTGGTTTATATCTCGGCACATTTATTT
Organism: Bacilli bacterium; assembly: GCA_034116505.1. GTDB lineage: Bacteria > Bacillota_I > Bacilli_A > RFN20 > CAG-826 > RUG13091. Next base: position 5,846 of record JAXERM010000030.1, on the reverse strand, counting down.
TCATTTCTTACGATGTTATTTATAAAGTCATCTTACATTTTTATCATCGAAAAAATATTTTAGACCATAACTTATTAATCGTTATAGCGGCAGTTGGGGCATTCGTCTTAGCCTTATTAACTAACTTAAGCGGTGAAGAGATATATCATCCAAACCATATGGGCTTTATGGTCATGGATGAAGCGATGGAAGCTTTAATGGTCGTTCTCTTATTCCAAATTGGCCGAATTATTGAAAATGCTGCGACTAATAAAAGTAAATCTGCGGTTATGGCAGCGGTGGAATTAAGAATTGATACCGCAAATTTATTAACCGAAGAGGGTGTTAAAAAAGTTAAACCGGAAGAATTAAAAATTGATGATGTCATTATTATCAATGTCGGTGAATTAATTCCTATCGATGGCAAAGTAATTGAAGGCGAAGCATTAATTGATAGCTCTTCTTTAACTGGAGAATTTATCCCAATTAAAGCGACAAAAGATAAAGATGTTTTTGCTGGTTGCTTAATTAAACAAGGTTCTATCAAAGTAAAAGTTAATAAAGCATACGCTGATTCAACTGTCAGCAAGATTGTTGAATTAATTTCTTCTGGTGGTGAGAAAAAATCTAAAGCCGATGAATTCATTGCTAAATTCTCTAAAATCTATACTCCAATCGTCGTTATATTCTCATTATTAGTAACTTTGATCGGTGGATTTATCACGGGTCAATGGTTAGATGCAGGCGGATGGGTTTATATCGGTTTAGAAATTTTAGTCACTGGTTGTCCATGTGCAATCGTAATTTCTGTCCCTCTTGCTTATTTCTCTGCAGTTGGTTTAGCTAGTAAAAACGGTATTGTGGTTAAAGGGGCTAATTATTTAGATGAATTAGTGAGAATGGGTAAATTAATTACCGATAAGACTGGTACATTAACGCATGGTTCTTTCCAAATTACAACCATCCATAATGTCGATTGTTCAAAAGAACAATTATTAGATTATTTATACGCTGCTGAATGTTTATCTACTCATCCTATTGGTAAAGCGATTTGTCACGGTACAGACCTCAAAAAATTAGCAGCAGAACAAAAAGATTTCGAAGAAATTGCTGGTTTAGGTGTTAAAACAACTTATTTACATCATCAGATTGTTGCTGGTAGCAAAAAGATGATGGCAAATTATGATCATATAGTCGAAGAAGCTTTAGAAATCGGCACTGCTGTTTATGTATTAGTGGATAATCAATATAAAGGTTATGTCATTTTAAGTGATGAATTAAAAGAAGACGCCCAACCAATGGTGGATCTCCTCCATCATGAAAATGTGGAAATCATTCTCTTAACTGGCGATCACGAAGAAAACGCTAAAGATATTTGCGATAAATTAGGCATTGACCGTTTCCATAGCCAATTATTACCAGAACAAAAAACTGATTGTTTAATTGAAGAGATGAATAATACCGATAAAGCGGTGGCATTTATCGGAGATGGAATTAATGACGCACCAAGTATTATCCGTAGTGATATCGGTATCGCTATGGGGGGAATTGGTAGTGATATCGCAGTTGAAAACGCTGATATCGTTATTATGAATGACGACCCCGCTAAAGTATATGACGCAAGAAAGATTGCAAAAATGGCAAGAAATACTTCTATGTTCAATATCTTCTTTGCTTTAGGAACAAAATTCATTGTTATGGCATTAGCTATTTTACAAGAATTCATTCCATCATTCTCTTTACCGATGGTCATTCCTGTTTTAGCGGATACTGGCTTAACAGTCGTACTAGTAATCAATTCCTTATTATTACTTTACCGTAAGGTAATTCGTCCAAAACACATCCATTAGTGGAGTCATAAATTTTATTAACTACTGAATGTAATTTTCTTTCTACTATTTAATAGTTTAAATATAGAGAAGTTGATAAGTTCAGTAGTTTTTATTTTGTTTTTAAATGCGCTTAAATATAGCCATGTGCATCAAAGATGTTGAATTACCTAGTTACAACTTAAAAGAAGAATTAATCAACGCGATATCGCATGGCTTAGGCGCTATTTTTGCGATTATTGTTACTGTTTTTATGCTCTACAAAGTCATTCCAACAAACGATGTGATTAATATCATCGCAGTGATTATATATGGTATATCATTATTAATATTATTTTTGACTAGTTGTCTATATCATTCTTTACCGAGAAATAATGCGAAAAAAGTGTTTCGTGTCCTTGATCATAATATGATTTTTGTTTTAGTGTCTGGCACTTATACTCCCTACACTTTAATTGCATTAAGAAATGAAAATATTTTTCATTTAGGAGAAGGAACATTTGCTTATATTATTTTAGGTTTTGTCTATCTAGCTAGTATAGTTGGGATTATTTTTAATTCGATTAATATTAAGAAATATAGTCGTTTATCTTTGATTTGTTATATTTTAACGGGATGGGCGATTGTTTTAGCAATATTTCCATTAATACAAACTATCGGTGAATTAGGCACATTATTATTATTTGGTGGTGGAGTGATATACACTTTGGGAGTGGTTTTATATTCATTAGGCAAAAAGAAAATGTATTTCCATTCCATATTTCATATTTTTGTTTTAATCGCGACACTTATGATGTTTTTGTCGATTTATTATTTTGTTTTATAAAAAAAGAGAATGCGATTAACACATTCCCTTAATGATTATTAATAGTTAATTATTCAGCGAATTTTTCTGCCGTTAAGAATGCAACTTCCATCATTCTAGTTAAGCCATACGCTCTTTCTTCGGCAGTAGCTTTTTTATCTTTATGGATAAACGAATCAGTGACGGTTAATAAACATAACGCTTTTTTATTTAATTTAGCGGCATTGCAATATAATGCGTAAGATTCCATTTCCACACCCATGACACCGAGTTTGGCCCAACCTTTCCACATATCTGGATCATCATCATAAAATACATCAGCGCTTAAGATGTTACCGACATGATATGGCGCTTTTAATTTTTCTGCTGCCTCTTTAGCGGTTACAGTCAAATCAAAATCAGCAATCGCAGAGAATGTACCGTTTAAACGATATTGGCCAACCCAGTTGCTATCAGTAGAAGCACCGACACAAATTAAGACATCGAATAAATCGATATTAGGTTGATAAGAACCACAAGTACCAACGCGAATAATACATTCGACACCATAATGTGTATATAATTCATAAGAATAAATACCGATTGATGGTTGACCCATACCTGAGGCCATAATTGAAACGCGAACATTGTTTTTTGTATAACCAGTAAAAGCGAGAATGCCGCGAACATCATTTACTTGTTTATAATCATGTAAAAATGTTTCCGCCATCCATTTTGCTCTTTTTGGATCGCCTGGCATTAAAACTACTTTCGCAAAATCACCAGGATTAGCGTTAATATGAGGTGTTGACATATATTTTCTCCTTAAAACTAGTTTTATTCTATCGCATTTCCATCAAGATATAAACATTTATGTTTTATAACATTGGACAAATTGCTAATATTTTTATATGGAAAAAAATCTAAAGATTAATAAATCACACATCATCATTTTATACACGATTAAATTACTAAATAATTTAGGATATTACCCTAATGAGAATGGTGTTTATAAAATTGTTAATGGCATATTAGATAATGAAACCGAACCATTTAAACAAATCGAAACATTCTCTACTTTAGTGTCTTTTTCATCAAAGAAAATATGCCGCTACGTATTAGCGTTATCGCGTTATGGTTATATTAATAAAATTTATTCTAAACCGATAAACGAACTATTATTATCGTTATCAGAAAAAGGAGAGGACGAATTATTTAATGTTTTAAATCATAAAAAAATCCATTTTATTAAGCACGAGAAGAAGGTTAAAAGAACAATCTTTAAGTTCTAATGTTTTAATAATAGAAAATGTAATTTATTGCAACAATCTTATGATTGTTTTATCATTATTTTAGGAAAAAATTATTTAATTTTTAACATTTTATGAGAAATTTATTGAATATATATACACAAAACATTTCCTTTATGTGGGAAAAACCAATCCTTGAATGGATTTTTACTTTAGTTTTGATCCATTTATTATATGGAGCGTTAGTTTATTGCTTCTATCGTATTTGTCGTAGAAAAAGCGCTTTCATCATTTTAGGAACATCATATTTCTTTGTGGTTTTGTGCTATATTTTCCAATTACAATATGCCGGAATCATTTCCGCGATATTCTCTTCTTCATTAATCTGCATTTGTATGGTGGCAAACTTAGGCGATTTAAGAATGTTCTTAGCTACTCCTTTTAAGAAAGTCACTGCGAAAGCGATGAATTTTGGTGTTGAAAAGATTTTTAATCGCGAAGAGATGTATAAGAAAGTGGAAGAAGCCGTCATCGCTTTATCTAAATCTAGAACCGGAGCGATTATTACTTTTGAAAAAAATACATCGTTAAAAGATATCATTAAAAATGGTGTACCAGTTCACGCACCAGTAAGTGTTGAATTATTACAAACCATTTTCTATGAAGGAACAAGATTACATGATGGTGCGGTTGTGATCCACGGAAATGAAATTGTTGCCGCAAGTGTATTCTTTACTCCAACTACAAAACCATTCGCAGGTAAATATGGATCTCGTCATCGTGCCGCGATTGGTATTTCCGAAGTTAGTGATGCGGTAACTATCGTCGTATCAGAAGAAACTGGCAGAATCTCAATCGCCACAAATGGACAACTTGAAAGTGTGGAACAATCTTCCTTCTTAAGAGTATTTGAAAATTGTATGGCGGATGATTCTAGCGAAGAAGAAAATTAATTCTTAACTTTGTTAATATTAATAAATTTTAAACCGTATTTCGTAAAATTATCAGTTAGAACAGCGATGTTAATATCGCTGTTTTCTTTTTCAATTTTTTGCATGATGTTTTCAAATGTTAGATGCGAATAATGGAATTTTTTCACATCTATAACTTGATAAACAATATCTACTGTCACATTGCTTCTAGTAGTGTATCTTCTAATTAACGGTGAGATGATATAAGAACCCACTCTTTGATAGATGATAGGAAAGAAGAAATATATTCCTTGATGACATTCTTTATAAAATTCACGTGATTTTTCAATGATGATAACTCTATCTTCACTCACTTTATAAAAGCCACATAAAATTAAAATGATTAATCCTAGAGAGATGAATATCAAAGTGGCGATTAATAAAGCTTGATCTAAAGCGCTGATGTATAATGTCAACATATAAAAACAATATTACAAAATTAACAAAAATAAAATAGCAAAATAATAAATGATAATGTAGTATAAATTATTCCTAATTCTTACATTGTTATAATATTTTCATACATAAAATGTCCTTAAATATAAGGTCATTTTTGTGATAATATTTTTTTAATGACATTAATTAAATTAAACACTCCCCAAATTTTATTTATCGTAATCGCCCCGTTAATTATATTTATCGGGCTATTTTTAGCGATTTATATTCCGATTCATAAAAGAAATTTGAAGAAATATTATCGTGAATTCACCTATAAAACTCTTTATAAGATTTCCATGAACCAAGATTATTATTTGATTAATAATTTCATGTTCCGCTTCGATACCCAAATCTTAAAGATAGATCATCTATTGTTCGCAGATAAATTTATCTATGTTATTAGTGATGTATGCTTTGATGGTGATATTGCCGGTAAGCAAGATGACCCATCGATTATTTTAATTCCGAAAAATAGTCAAAAAAGATATGAAGATAATCCAATTGTTAATAACAAAAAAGTATTATCTAAATTATCGATGATTACTGGTATTGATGCTTCACTAATGGTGGGAGTGGTGGTCACTAATAGTGATTG
>JAXERM010000029.1:0-8486 GCA_034116505.1 Bacilli bacterium | reverse complement strand
ATCAATCTCTTTAATACATTTATTTATTACAAACATTTTTTCATTTTCTTTTTTAGCGACAAAAGTCGTCGTTTTAACAAAAATATATATTAAAGAAAGAGTATAATAACCAGATAAGTGATTAGGAACAAAACAACACGCCTCTGATGGGACGTTTTCTAACCCCTCAACATGCATATCAACATGCAAAGATTTTTGTAATCTTTTCATTAATTTATGTAATTTTTGATATCGTTTTTCGATAGGGTAGTTTTCTGGATGTTTTGAATATTTATTCATCCAGGTTAGATAATCCTTAATTAAAGGAAATAGTTCGCGAATAACAGCTTTAGTAAAATGAAACATAATTATTTAACAAATAACGCTTGCACGGAGCAAGAATTAACCATCCCATTCTTTAATTTATTTTGATCAAAATCAATTTCACTACCGTTTAAATATGAATAATATGTATCTAATTCATATGTGAAATTATGATTGTTAGGGTTTGCAATAAACAAAATACGTTTAAATGGTTTAATATTTTCTTCTTTATCAGAATAGATGGTAAACACACCTTGATCCCATAATTGGTATTTAAAAGTATTATTGATAATATCTTTATTTTCAATTTTTAAGAAATTGAATACTTCTCGACGATTTTTTGCAATCATTTTAAAATAATCAACCATTTCAAAACGTTCATCCACTAATTTCCAATTCATGTTGTTAATTGTTTGGATATTATATGTATTGTCTAATAAGGATTTAGATAAACCAATTTCCTGCCCCATATGGAATAAAGGCACACCGATAGAATACATCACTAATGTATTTGCGAACGCTACTCTTTTAAGGATGGTTTGTTTATCTTCATAACCATTAGAAATCGATAATTTATCAAAAATTGTATTATTATCATGACATTCCACATAATTAATCGATTGGGAACTCTTTAAAAAGCGATGATTAAACGGGTAATCGCTAGTAGAGCCACTAAAACAGTATCCTAATAAATGATTTTTATCGAAACCACCACCCATATAGCCTTTTTTATCTAAACTATCGGAGAATTGTGGCCCTTTAATCACATCGCGGAATAAATCGTTAAAGAAACCAATTTCAGGCATCTTTGAAGCATTATCAGAACATGCTTTTTGTTCATATGGTAATTCAATACCCATATTCCAGCCTTCACCATAGAAGAATATATTATCTTTAATTTTTTGACATTCTTCGAGGCTATGATTGATTGTGTGAATATCTAATAAACCCATTAAATCAAATCTAAAGCCATCAACATCAAATACTTCAGTAAAATATTTTAAAGAATCGCAAATTGCTTTAGACACCATTTTCTTTTCGCTAGCCACATCGTCCCCACAGCCACTCGCCATCGCGATTTGACCATTATTTCTGCGACGGAAATAATAATTAGGAACAACTTTTTCAAAACACGAATCTAAATATTCATATATGTGGTTATAAACCACATCCATAATGATTCTTAAATTATTTTTATGTAATTCATTGACCATGGTCTTAAATTCAATTAGGCGTGACATACCATCATGAGGATTAGATGATAATCCACCTTCTAACGCAAAGAAACTAATGGGATCATAACCCCAGTTATAATTTTTCTTCGGATTAGCTTCATCAACAGTCTTATAATCGATAACTGGTAAAACTTGGATAGTTGTGACGCCTAAATATTTTAAATAATCTAAACCAGCAGGATGACCACCGACAGTTTTACGATTTGGTTCTACTAAACCTAAATATTTGCCTTTATTTTCAATATCGGTAAATTTATTTTCAGTAAAATCGCGAATATGTAATTCGTAAATAATATGATCATTATGATTAATAATTTTGGGCTTTGGTTCGAATTTTCCCATCTTTTTGATATATTCTATATCAACAACAACAGAATGTTCAGCATTACAAGAACTACCTTTACCATAAGGATCTAAACTTTCTTGTGTGACACCACCATTGGTGACTAAATATGTATATTTTTGATTTAAATGATCGCCTTTAACAGTTAATCGATAAACACCTTTTTCGCTTCTTTGCATAGGTAAATAGGTGAAGGAATGATCTTTTTGTTCTAATTTTAGGATTACTGAACAAGCTAAAGGAGCCCATAAGGCAAACGTTGTTTCTTTTATAGAATATGTTGCTCCTAAATCATCCCCATCATAATAAAATAAGTCATCGAATTCTTTAAAATTAGGTGCTTCACTTACATCAATTGGTTCATGAGTGAAACTTTCTAATTGAATTAAATATCGATGACCAAAATCAAATGGTTCTGTCATTTCTAATTCATAAAAATTAATTCCTTGATTAGAAATGTGTTTTAATATTTTTAATTTTTCGATATTAACATCATCTTTTTTTAGGATAAAAGAAGGGTTATTGCTTTGCATAAAATCAGCAAAAACGAGAACACGAATTACTTTTAATGAAATTAAATTAGCTTTTAAGAATGAATTTTTCATACAATCATTACTCCTATTATTAATGGTTTGTTAATTCGTCACTAGTTGGAACATCCATATCTTCTTCTGGTTCATAGAATTTATCATTAATTAATACTGGACAACCTTTATTACCTTCTGTTTCAGTCCCAACGATACCTTCTTCTTGTAAACGATTAAAGAATCTTCCTGCACGGTTAAAACCAACTGCGCATTCCCTTTGAATACGAGACATTGACATATAGGCATTAGTCATAACCCAATCTTTAATTTTTTGGTATTTTGCTTCTTCTGAATCATCAACTCCATGAGAAAATTCTGGTGTATTAACTAATTTTTTACCTTCATCCAATGATTTATCATGTAAATCTAGGAAGTTAGGATCATAATCGGTTGAATAATGCTCTTTAATGTAACCAATAACACGTTTAATTTCTTTATTGTGAATAAAGCATCCTTGTAAACGGACTGGCCCGTTACGAGAAATAATTGGGGAGCTGGCAAGCATATCACCTTTTCCTAACAATTTTTCCGCTCCACCTTCGCCGATGATAGTTTGTGAATCAACACTACTAGCGACCGCTAAAGCGATACGAGTTGGTAAATTAGCTTTAATGACACCAGTAATAACATCAGTGGATGGACGTTGTGTTGCGATGATCATATGAATACCACAAGCACGTGCTTTTTGTGCAATGGCCACAACTGGAAGAGCGATATCTTTACAAGTACCAACTAAATCAGCGTATTCATCAACAAAAACGACGATGTATGGCATTTTTGGAAGATTATTTTCTAAAGCATAGTCATTATATTGTTCAATATTTGTAGCCCCATCAGGGTTATTTTCAAACACCTCATAACGATGTTCCATCTCTTCTTGCAATTTAAACATTGCGACTTTTGCTTGCACTGGGTCAGTAATAACTGGACATAGTAAATGTGCCATGTCGCGATATTTAGCAAATTCGACTTTCTTAGGGTCGATTAACAATAATCTTAATTCTGATGGAGAGTTTCTCATCACTAAAGTAGTGATTAAAGAATGAACAAAAATAGATTTACCACTTCCAGTGGTACCACTAACTAAAGCGTGTGGGAATTCATTTAAATCGCGGTATAAAACTTCCCCATCAATTGTCTTTCCTAAAGGAAGGGATAAAGGATGTTTTTTAGGATCAGGAAGTAAAGAAAATACTTCTTTAAATCCTACAGTAGTAGTTTCCGCATTAGGAATTTCAATACCAGAGAAGCTCTGTCCTTCCACTACTTCTTGAAAACGAGCTCCGACACCGCCTAAACGGACAGAAATATCTTGCATTAAACCACTGACACTACGGACAGAAACATTATTTTCATAACCAACATTATATCGAGTAACATTAGGGCCAACGACATAACTTACACATTGCGCACCATTTTTAAAATCAGCGAATAATTCATTGATTTTCTTAATGCGTTCTTCCGCCACTGCAGTATTGATTTCAATTGATGCAGCCGCTTCATAAACTTGGAGCAAATCAGTGGATGGAGGAATCCATTTAACTGGTTTACTAACAACTGGTTGATTGATTGTTGGTTGAGGTTCTTGCATTGGAGTACTAGAAATAGCATCATCATTTGGATTAGGAATTTCTTTACGTGCTTCAAATTTTGGTTTTGCTAATAGCAATTCTTCATTAATATCTTCTTTTGCGTCAAAATCTAAAGTCATTTGTTCCATTTTATTTTGCTTTTGATTTTCTTCTAAAATGGCTTCAACTGGATCAATTTCTTCTTTAACAGTTTGTTTATTTGTCTCTTCAACGACTGGTCGAGCGCCAAAATAAGCAGGGACAAAATAATTAGAACCAGAAATAGAATATATCGTATTTGATTGGCTATTAGGATTATTTTTAGAATATGTTGGGAAACTTGCTGGAGTATTAGCGATTGAAGCACTATTAGGAAGAGTGTTTACTTCCCCTCTATAATCAGGATCTACATATTTTGCGTCTTTAATTACGTCGATATTTTGCACTCTATTGACATTCAATGAACTATAAGAATTAGTGCTAATTTCTTTTTCAGGAACGGCTTTTTTATAATTGTTGTAATTCTTGATTTTCTTCTTTTCTTTTTTTCGGATTTTACGCACTAAAGGATAAAAAATAGTGAATAATCCTAATAGGATTAATAAAATGGCTAATGCCCACGCAAATGATAATTTAACAGAACCTAATGAGTTCATTAATCCCACAATTGTGTAGCCTATTAATCCTCCACCAAATGGATAATTTTTAAACATATTGATAAATGAGACGTACCAATAGGACACTTTTTCCCCGTCTTGGCCAATATATGATTCAAAACACCACGTTTTATAAGCTTCATAAAAATTTAAAGAAACGATTTCGTCCGATTCATCATAAACAGTTTTTAAATTCAAAAATTCCGGATTAACCTCGACATTATTCAAACCGTTTTTCGGAATAAAAATTGTTAAAAAGATTAATAAGGCAACGAATAATAAAACTAGGCCCCAAAATGTATTTTTAAATCGAATCTTGATTCCTTTATTGCGGAATAATAAAGAGATACCGACACAATAAACAAATAAATAAAATACATAACTGCCGATACCAAATAAATAAGAAAAAATAAAAGAAACCGCTCTCGCAAATGGCCCGACATTCATGATTAAAATGACGGATAAAAGACATAGAGCGATCCCGCCGAAAAAGCAAAAATGTTTATTGGTAATTTTAAATGGTTCTTTTTTGTTAACCGGCATACAAGATAATTATAATATCGCGTATGCGTGCAAGTCTAATATTTTTCATAAAAAAGCACCTAAGTGCTTATTTTTATTTTAAGACATTAATAATTGGGAGGATATAAGGCTCTCGACCATTTTCTCTTTTAATGAATCTTCTGATTCTTTCTTCGATTTTTGCTTTAACTTCTGCGTCATTGAAGAACGATTCCCTTAATGCAATTGTCACTTCTTCATTAAATATGGAAGAAATAGATTTTAGTAATGGTTCCGCCTCTTTTAAATAAACAAAACCGCGCATTTGACAATCTGGCCCAGACACAATCTTTTTCTCTTTAGTGGATATTGTTGCAGCAATAACTACTACACCATCTTGACTTAAGCGGTTACGATCAGCAATTAATCCACCATCAACTAGTGAATATCCTAACCCATCCACTAATAATGGGGTAGAAACAATGCCTGTTGCTTGATCATTAAGAATAGTTGGTCGCCCAGTTTCATTAAAAGAAACTGCCATACCATTATCAATGATAAATACATTCATATGATTGAGGCCGATGCCTAAAGAAACAGCGATTTTTGCATTTGCGATCATCGAAGTATAATTTCCGCGTACCGGCAAATAAAATTTAGGTTTTAATAAATATAAGAGGAATTTAATATCATCTTCTTTTGCGTGCATCGCGATTAATTCGTTTTTCTTTAACCACCTAACTTCGCAACCACTGCGATAAACATCATCCATTGCTCTAGTACAAGCAGTTTCAATCGTTGGACGAGGTAAAGCGGCGTTGATGAAGATATCATCTTTTTCAATTACTAAACGTTTATCAGTATTTTCTCTATTAGCTAATTTTTTGATTTCGTCATATAATTCATCGCCGTGTCCTAATATCAAAACCACCACATCTTCTTTTTTAACCCGCAATAAATCTTCTTTGGATACGATTTCTACAGAGGAAAATCTAGTGTCTTTATCATATATTTCATTGACCACTTTACGAGCGTATTCATTATATAAATACAATTTCTTTTTATTTTCTTTACACAGTTCAAAAATTTCATGTAAACGGAAAATATTTTGCCAGAAACAAGTGATAAAAATGCGTTTATGATCATCGCGGAAATAGCTTCTAACTAATTTTTTCATATTGTGTTTAGGGGCACAATAACCGCTATGAAGAGCCCCTTTACTTTCGCCCATCAATAAAAAGATCGGTTTTTGCGCGATGTCTTCTAATGCTTTTAAATCGAAGAAATAACCTTTTTTACAGTCAAAATCGACAATATAGTCACTACTAAATACGATATAACCTTTATCAGTTAATATCGCGATACCAGAACTTCCGGGAGCGTTATGACAAGTCTGGAAGAAACGCACTTCTCTATTCGCAACTTTAATCGTGTCAGTTGGCTTAACTACCACAAAATTAAATTTAACCTTAAATCCAAATATTTTAGCTTGGCTTTCTAAACAAGTTTTTGTATCTTCGGAACAATATATTGGAGCAGGAACATTATTATAAATGAACTTTAAACCCGCCATCGATTCATCATGACCGTGCGTAATAAAATAGCCTTTGATTCGGTTTTTGTTTTTAATAATGTATTGTGGATTAGGGAGCATGAAATCGACACCAGGAATATTCTTATCTGGTAAAGAAGTACCATAATCGATAATAAAAATATCGTCATTTATTTCTATAAAATAACAATCTCTGCCGTCTTCATCTAAGCCGCCTATTGCACCCACTTTAATTAAATCTGCCATATAACTCCTAATTTAATATTATTAATATGTTTTTTAATTCGTTAATAGTATATTGATTTTAATAATTTTATTCAATATTTTTAGTAATAATTATATCAACCCCAAGATGTAAAACATCTTTAATCACAATATCACCGATATAGCACGGCGCTTTGACTGATTGTTTATTTATCTCTTCCATCACCGCGAATATTTTGTCTTTTGGAATTGGGTTATTGGTTTTCACTGACACCATTGTTTCTTCTTTATTAATGACTGGAATAAAAGAGGTGATATTTCTTTTAGGATCTTTGATCTCGTTTAAAGCATATTCTTTGCCTTTGATACAAAAATTACCTGTGACATTTTCATCATCATCAACTTTAAGAAGACAACCTCTAGGACAACAAATACAAACAAATTCTTTCATTATCTATCCTCCAATGTCACATAAATGTCATCATTAATTAAATCCAATTTATCTTTTGGAATATTAACCATGACCATTTCTGATGGGATTAACGCTAATTTATATATCTTGGTAATGATTTTATCATTACATTTGATAATAATATTCTTATTTTTAACCGGTCTTTTCACCCTAAATTTTATCGTAATATCTTCTTTAATTCTTGGATCTAGAAGTTGTGGAAGTACGTATGATAATTGCTTATCAGCGTATACATTATAATAGTGTTTATCGTAAGCAGATCCCTTTAAATAGATTGCAGCACCATGACCTGCTAAACGACCTTCCATTGTCACAAAATCTACAACATCGTGCACATGGAGACAATTTCCACAGCTAAAAATACCAGGAATTGATGTTTGTAGATGTTCATCCACGACTGGACCTTTAGTCATAGACATCTTCACACCGATATTTTTTAATAATGCAACATAAGGTATTAAACCAACCGATAAAATTAATGTATCACAAGCAATTTCTCTTTCTGTCCCAGGGATAAAGTTAAGATTTTCATCCACTTTGCTAGCGATAATCTTTTCAACGCGTTTTTTGCCGATAACTTTGCTAACAGTGGTACTTAAATATAAAGGAATGTTGTAATCATTTAAGCATTGGACGATATTACGGTTTAAACCATTGCTATAAGGCATAATTTCTAAGACACATTCGACCTTTGCCCCTTCTAGAGTTAACCTTCTTGCCATAATTAAGCCAATATCACCACTACCGAGAATCACAATCTTTTTACCGACTAAATATCCGTGAATATTTAAATATTTTTGGGCGGTTCCGGCAGTAATAACACCATTAGGTCGATCACCAGGTATTTTAATTGCCCCGGCACTTCGTTCAAAACAGCCAGTCGCGAACACAATCGCTTTTGCTTCATAAATAAATATTCCGTCAGGTGTTTGAATGGCTACTTTTTTATCTTTAGTAATATTAATTACTAAAGAATTTAATAAATATGGAATTTCTAATTGTTTAACTTGTTCAACAAAACGCGATAGATATTCTGGACCAGTCAATTCGCTTTTAAATTCA
>JAXERM010000028.1:0-14154 GCA_034116505.1 Bacilli bacterium | reverse complement strand
TTGTCTCTTGAAGAAATTATAGTTGTATCTTTTTGATAATAATCTTTATGGCGGCCAGCACCAGTCATTGAATAATCATTTACACCATCGACTGATAAGGTGATATCACCGTTAATTGCGTTCCAATAAACATTTTCAGTAGTTTTTTTCATTCTTCTAATTGTGGATGGATTTGGATGGTTCTGTTGTCCATTACCAGAGCCAATCACAACATTATTAGGAGCAGAAACACTATCGATTAATGCCGCCGAAACAAACATAAGATTAGGATGGCACCATTCTAAGAAATTATATCCTAATGAAGAACTACTAGCGTGATGGTTTGCTTTTAAAATCACTTTCTTCTTTTCATCATTAAATAATTTCTCGTGATTTTCTTTAATAGAAGCTTCACCATAGGTGGAATCAATATCACCACACATAATTAAGTTCCAATATTTATATTCTAAAACGAAAGAAACACTAGTGATATTTGGATTATCTTCGGCAACAGATGAATTAGGGAATGTTTCATTTTGACCAAAATAATAATCGTTTTTTAACCATCTAATACTTAAATTGTTTTCTTTATCGATGGTTGTTATTTTTTGTTTGTTATATTGTTCTTTAATTCCAGTGTAACTAGCGCCAGAAGCAACCCAAGCATTACGTTTAGAGACATAACGATTTACATAGGAAGAAGAAACAATCTCATCTTCATTCCCACTAATATTAAATGTGTAACCGTAATCAACGATGTTTTTAACACTAAAGCCATCTAACGCACCTGAAATAATTCCACCGATATGATCTCCGTGTGGATGAGTAACTATTAATAAATCAATTTCATTATCAGTAATTTTATTATTCAACACTTCATTAATATGATCAGCGTCTTCTCCTGTACCAGAATCGACCACAATATCATAATTATTAAATTGAATTAATGTACATTCTCCATATTCTTTCGCCATCTCAATCGAAGTAACAATTAGCGGAGAACCAGGTTCATAATTAACTTTAGAACAGGCAGATAAAGACAATAAAGAAATTAATGGTAATAAAAATATTTTGTTTTTCATAAAAGCACCTGAAATTATTTTAACAATTTAAAGGAAACAAAAAAAGAGCATTCGCTCGTAAAGAGGAATGCTCAATAATAAATGTGACTTATTTTAAAACAACAACGATAGAATCAAAATATGCTGTATATGTTAATAAGATATTTAATTCGAAATAAGTTGCATTAGCACCTTTTGGAGTAACTGTGTAACCTGTTGTGTCAGCAACTGTTGATACTGTTTGAGTATCAGTTAATGAGTCAGCTGCTTCACCAAAATTAACACCAAAGAAATCCGTATTACTATATACTCTTTTGCCACTGTTTAAAGTTAATTCGATGTGGTCAATTGGGCTAGCAAATGCTGTAGTATTGTGAATATTTGAAGATGTGTTAGCAGGAGTATCACTATTCTTTGTTTTTTTCATTTGTAAGCCATTACCAAAAGATCCAACACCTAAATATGAGAATGTAACGCCATTAACTTCTTTTGTGGCTGCTTCCCAAGAATATTTAATATCTGTTCCTGAGTAACCCAATAAAGTAGCAGGGTCAATTGTCACTTTGCTTGCAGCAGGAGTAGTATCAGCAACGACTGTTAATTCGATTGTGCCAACGACATCAGCTTTAACAGATTTTGCTGTGATGGTAACAGTACCAGCTTTGACGCCAGTGACTAAACCATTTGCACTAACTGTAGCGACATCAGCAGCACTGGTTTCCCAAGTAACTGTTTGTTTTGCAGTAGCAGGAGTAACTGCTGCTGTTAATTGTAAAGTGCTACCTTCTTTAACAGATGTTGCACCTTCAGCTGCAGTAACTGTGACTGCTGTAGGATCATCAAAGTGAGCTTCAGCTGTTTTAGTCCAAGTAGAACTATCACCAATAACTAAACGGCAAGTTCCACTGCTAGCAGCAGCTAAAACGCCAACTACTTCATATGTTGCAGCTTGTTCAATAGTAGTTGGATTGTTTGAACGTAATGTTGTTAAGACATCGGCAGGAAGATATTTTTCAATACGGACTGAAACTTCATCTGTACCTAAAGCAAATTTCATATCAAAGTTACTACTAAGTGTTTCAGCGATTGTGTAATCTCCCTTAGCAACTAAACCAGATACTTTAACTAATTTACCAGCATTTGCGTTAGCTAAACCAGCGAATTCTGTCACTGCAACAGGAGCAATTGTTTCACCGTTAGGACGGCTTTCATCAACGACACCACATTTTGCATCTGGATCATATGCACTATTAACATAAGCAGTTAATTGGATAGATCCGGAATATTCACTAGTTTGAGCAGTAACTTCAACATATGTTCCAAGAGCGTGTGCTTTTAAATCAGCATTGCTTGTCTTTGCAGGATCTTCGTTGAAATTGTAGCAGTAAATAAAATCGCCACCACGGGAAAGAGCAAAAGTAGAACCAGAGTTCCAAACGACTGTACCGCGAACTGTGTAATATTCGCCGACTGTACCTGCTTTAACTTGAGCGATTGATGATTCACCATCAACTAAATCCATTTCCCATAAATTTTGTTCAGCACTGCTGGAGCTGGAGCTTGAACTGGAGCTAGAGCTTGAACTAGATGAAGGGGATTTTGGAGCACAGCCAACTACTAATAAGCCAACTGTGACTAATGGTAATAGAATAAATTTCTTATTCATTATGAATTATTTCCTCCTTTTCTAATACCATAGATAATTTGCCAATATAAATACAAAAAGCAAATAAATAAATATCGATAACTTTATTTACATTGTTCTCTGTGTTTTCATTGACATATATATTTTCACACAATCGCTTTACTTTGTAAACAATAAAAAGCGCAAAATAAATATCCACCGGACAATCCGGTGGTTTTTCATAGACGGGCAGATATTAGCCCTCTATTACTAGCCGCCCTCCTCAAGGGCGAAATGCGGACCACCGCTTGCTTTTGTCCTTAGCTACCCGTAAACGGGTCTTCGTCGAAGTCGATTGTCAATTGGACAACCGCTTCATCCTCTTTTAATTGATTCCTGATGTATTCGGCTATTTTGGCTTTGTTCTTGCCAACCGTATCCACGTAATAGCCTCTACACCAAAACTCTCTGTTTCTGTATTTAAATTTCAAGTTTCCCCACTTTTGATAAATTATCAATGAAGATTTACCTTTAAGATATCCAACAAAACCAGAAATAGACATTTTTGGAGGAATCTCAACAAGCATGTGTATGTGATCAGGACATACTTCTGCTTCAACAATATGAACTTGTTTGAACTCGCAAAGCTTTCTTAGAATCTTTCCGATTTCAATTCTTTTTTGTCCGAAGAAGACTTGTCTTCGGTATTTGGGTGCAAACACTATGTGGTACTTACAGTTCCACACAGTATGTGCTAAACTATACTCGTCTCGAGGCATATTTCTCCTTTCATATTAACGCGTTGGTCCGCATTAATATTGTAAGGAGATTTTATTTTGGGCAAAACTATAAGTTTTACCTCCACCCCAGACTATCTGGGGGTTTTAACTCGCTCATCGTTCGCACGATGGCTCAGACAATAAAAGCGGGATTTCAAAGAAATCCACGCTTATTATTAATTGTAAGTGATTAAAGTAGTCTTATTTGGCTAATTCAAAACTTTCTACACCGAATGTTGGAAGTAATAATGGAGCGTTATACCAAGATAAATGGCCTTTGAAATTTAATTTCGATGTGCCAGGAGTTAAGGTTTTAAATAGTGTTGCCATTGCTGGACGATCCGCTAAATGGTAATTCAAATATAAGCCAACTTCTTTATTTGTGCTATCTTTGAACCACATATAAGCATATGTAGTACTAGTACCATTATAATCATTAGATGGAGTAGCGGCACTTGTTTGACCAATTGTAATGAAAGTTAAGTTTTTCATTTCCACTAAGCAACCATCTTTACCTAATAATGAAGTACTATTGAAACTACCAGCAGGAATTTCATAAGATGTTGGGGTAGCAACAGTATATTCTATTTTGGAAGGATCTTTAACTTTTAAAACGATATTAGGTTTAACTTCATATAAGCCATTGTATGGGCTCATAAAGCCTTGAACTTTAACTAAGTCGCCGACTGCTAAATTTTGGCTTTCCCAATAAGTTCCTAATTTGTTAGCGTAAAGCATGATACCAGCGTCACCGTCTTGGACATAAACGCCAGAATATTCATGTTCTTCAGCATGAACACCAGTAATGTAACCATAGAAGATGACTTTGTCATCATTCTTTACAGTACCATCAACGATGCCTTCACGATACGCTTTAATTGTCATTAAAGTACCGGAAATATCCACTTTATTCATATGGGTGTGATAAACAAGTGAGGCAGAGGCATCATTTAATGTAATTGTGCAAGTAATGTCAGAAGAATATTCGTCTTCAGCAGTATAAACGCCTTCTGGGACGAATTTCATTCTTGTTATATCATCAGAATATCCTTGTTTTGTCCAATTGGCTTTATCGGAGAATGACCATTCTAATTTTGGAGAAACAACGACAGGGTTACCTTCACCATCAACTTCTTCTAAAGTATATTCATAAGTTTTAGTGGCTAAGAGGTAATCGCCTGAAGTTAATTGTTTTGTTGTTCCCGCTTCAAATAATCCACCATCACTAGTTAACATTAATGCTGGATCATTAGCGACCGCATTAACGATTTCTTGATCAGTCATTTTCGCGGGTTTTTTTGGTCCACAAGCTGCAACACCAAGGACTAATAAAGGTAATAACAATAATTTTGATAATTTCATAAATTGTCTCCTTATTTCGCAACAATATAATTATATGAAGAATAATTGTTGCCTAATTGAATTTGGAATTTTTCAAAATAACGAGCTAAATATCCAGTAAATGTAAATGTTTTTCCAACTGGGGATTTGTCACTTGTGCAGTCAAATTCATCAGAAGTACCAAATAATGCTGGGGCTGGATATGGAGTTAAGCTGTTATCAATACGAACATTCGTAAACACTTTATTTCCATCTTTACCAACCATATAAGCATAAATGGTGTACGCTTTGGAATCTGTAGTTGGTTTATACCAATATTCACCAGTGCTATTACGATTTACATCTATAGCGCTCTCTTGATCATCATCAGTTGCTGGAGAAACAGAACGGATGACTAATTCAACTTTAACCCATTGATATTGATACGCTAATAAGTCGGTGTAATAGCAATCATCGCTAGAATGTGCTGTATCGATTGTAGAAGTATCAATCGCAATTGGAGTAGTATCTTTATTTAGATCAGCATATGTTAAATCTCTAGTATTTGAAATATGTGACCATGAGAAACTTGCTTTATAAGTATCGAAGTTTTGTTCTGTGATAATTCTAAAAGCAGTTTTACCGGTAGTAGATGTCTTTAAGTCTGATAATTGAACGTTACCAGAATACATTGTCGCACGGCAATAGAATCTGACAATTAAACCAACACCAGTGCCATCTCCACCGTATCTTTCAGAAGCATTTTGTAATGTAGAACATAAAGCGGAATTGAATCCAGCGTAAGCATATAAGCCAGCATAACGAGCATTTTCGCCTTCTGCTTCGTATTGTTCTTCATCAATTAATACATCTCTAAGATATAAACTATCGCCTTGAATACCGACTACTAAAGCAGTAACGATTAATTGATAACCGGAACTACCTTCTTCGGTAATACCAATTTCATTGAAATGTTTAATTACACCCCATAATGAATATTCGTATGTTGTGGCGGTATAGTCATAGTCTTTATCGACTTGACCATTAACACGATAACCGCATTTTTCTGCATTTTCGCCTGCTTTTTCAAAAGCTTGACGATAATTACAAATATTAGAATCGGTAAAGTTTTGGTTTCTAGAATAACCTTGTTCGACTAATTCGAGATTTAAATTTCTCCATTTACTAGTTGAACCTAAACGATACCAAACGAATGCTAACCAACGGTTACCACTGCTATCTCTTTCGCCGAATTTTTCAGGGTCTGCGTCAGTAATTAATGCGATATTATATACTTTTTGACCAGAGGAAGCAGTTTCTTGATCAGCAATTGCTTGTGCTTCAGTTAATACATGTTTTGTAAAATTCGAAGCTTTTTTGCCCCATGGTTCCACTTTTGCAGTAGATTCTGGAGTATTAACGCCTAAGAAACGAGTTTTAATTGTTACATAGGCATTTGCGGCATCAACATAGCCTTCTTGCACGAAGTTTGCGGTATCACCATCTGTGACACTACGAAGAGTGACATAGCCATAATGGTCTAATTGTTCACCTTCATGACCAGCAAATTTTGCGCCTTCAAGACTATCTTTTTGTGCAAAATCTAATTTGTCTGTAAGCGGAGTAGCATGTAATTCATCATCAATTGGTGTCTCACATTTTTTAGAACCACCACCGTTACAGGCTGACAAAGCCATTGCGAATAACGATAAAATAAATGTTAATTTTTTATTCATAAATGACCTCTTATTGTTTGATATAGTCTCTTAATTTTGCTAAGACAGCATCAATTGCTTGTTGTGGTGTTTTATTATCGAGGAAAACATAACCAGGAATGGAAGCAACTTCTGTACGAATCGAAGCAGAACCAGAGAATGGATCATCGACGAATTTGGTCCAATTTTCAGAATCTTTAACATAATGTAAAACGTTAACTTGTGCAGTTTGACCTTTGATGAATTCAGCAGAGTTAGAAGAATTAATTGAATCTTCTAACCATGTTGCATAATCAACATAATCTTCACTAGCGCCTTTCCATAAACCACCATTTTCAGCATATGCACATGATGGATAATATGAAGTAGCAGCACATAAATATCCGTTTGCGTATTTTGTTAAGAATTTTAATAACATCCAAGAAGCTAAACGTTGTTCTTTTGTACCTTTGTCTAATAATGCTAAGTTTGCACCTTGAGAAATAACAAATTTGTGTTCAGCATCGACATAAGGGACAGGAGCAGCTTTGATGTAAAATGAGTTTCCAGCAGGAGCGGAATTAGCCACACCAGCGGAAGAACCAAGTGTCATAACTGTTTTAGAAGCTTTGAATGGGTTAGAACCATATTTTGCTTCACCCCAGTCACTTGGAATACCAAATGTATTTTTTTCATACATATCATTTAAACGATTTAAACCTGTCACAGTTTCATTAGAGTTAAAAGCGACATAACCATGACGATCTTCTTTATCATAATATGTATAGGTACCACCGTTTTGACGAACAGTTGTAATAAATAAGTTAGCTTGAGAGTCATAAGAGAAAGGTTTAAAACAATCTTTCTTTGCGTGACCTTCACTACCCCATTCATAAATCCCTGAAAGATTCAAAACGATATCTTTTTGATTGTCTGGAGCCACTTTAGAGACAGAACCATCTTTTAATAAATATGAATTATATACATTTTTAGTTTTGAGTAAATTTAAGATTGCAGTACCAACTTGATCTAATTGAGCGTAGGTAGCTGGAACATAAATTGAGTCTTTTAATTCATCTTGACTAGCACACCAATCAAAGAAGGTGGAGTTATAAATTAAAACTTCTGTTGATTTGTTAAATGGCACACCTAGAGTGTATGGATTACCATCGCGATCGAATTCAATTGATTGATTTTCACGCATATAGTCAGGATAAAAATCGCTAATTTTGAAAGATTCACCATCTGGTTCAAAGACACTTTGTACATCGTTTTCAAAATAATAATCTAAACGGACAATGATGTCTTGATTCACATAGCTAGCAAAATGGTCAGGATAACCAACGACTAAATGTGGGAATTTTCCAGTAGTGGCTGATAATGTACACGCGTTAAGTACGTTATCATATGAACCTTTGGATTCATAACGCACATTCACGCCTGTCATTGCGGTAAATTCATCTAATAATGGTTCGATAACATCATTAATATTGCTACCAAATCCAGTCCAGAATTCGATTGTTGTACCACGAACATCAGCGTTGAAATCTAAATTATACGCAAATTTATTTCTCCATGTTGGGCCACAAGCAGTAACGCTCATGGCACCAACACCAGCTAATAAAGAAGATAAAATGACAGGAACAATTTTTTTCATAAATTCTTGTCCTTTCTAAATTAGGACTTAATGTAGTCACTAATTTTCACATAAACAGCATCTAAAATTGCTTGGTCAGAAGTATATTCTTGATTGAAGATATAACCTGGAATATAACCAGCTTCAGTACGGATACTTGAAGATCCACCAAATCCTGGATCAACAAATCTATGCCATTTAGAAGATGAATATGTAGTTGAGTTGATAGAAGCAGCTTCTTGTTGGAGTAAAGCAGCGCCATCGAAAGAATTAGCCAAATAATCTTGATATTCTTCACTGTTAGTGGCGATTTCACAAGTTGGGAAATAACCAGTACCGGCAGCAAAAGCACCGTTAACTTGTTGTGATAAATAAACGATTAATTTCCAAGCAGCAACTTTTTCTTTTTCAGTACCTTTGTTGAATAAAGCTAAGTTTGTGCCTTGAGAAATAACATAAGCGTTTTCAAGACTATGTTGTGGAATTGCCGCTGCTTTAGTTTTAAAACCACCTGTAACAGCGTTAGATAAACCACCAGTAGAACCAACATTTAATAATGATTGACCATTTTTAAATGGTGTGGAGCAATATAATGATTCACCGAATGTACCAGGAATACCAATAACACCTGCATCCCATAATTGATGAAGTTGTTGCATTGCTGCTAATGTTTCTGCGCGATGGTCAGCATCATTAAAGACAGCATAGCCTTTACCTGGACGAGTTTTATCGACTTCGGTAAATGTTCCACCGAATTGTTTAATGAGAGTAATCATTAAGTTTTCAGTAGAGTCATAAGAGAAGAAATGGAAATTATCGCTTGTGACAGCAGTTGCATCAAACACAACTGTCGTTTTAGCTTCTTCAGCTGCCTTAGTTGTGTCATAAACATTGCCGTCTGCACCTAAGAATTTGCCATAAACTCCTTTTGTGTTAAATAAATTTTTAACAGCGGTACCAACAGATAATACTTCATCCCATGTTTTTGGAACAAAAATATTAGTTGTATTGTCTTTTGCCCAATCAAAGAAGGTGGAGTTATATACCATGACTTCACTTGATTTGTTGAATGGTAAGCCTAAGACATAACCGGAACCATCTTTTTTGAATTCGAGGGTTTCGTTTTCTGGTGTGTAATCATCGTAGAAGCTATCATAATCGAGGACTTGAACACCATCTTCACCATAAGAGAGACCGTTTTCTGTTGTAGCTGCTCTCTTTTTGTCGTTTTTAATTAAACCATCTAATCTTAATTGAATATTTGATCTAATATAACCAGCAAAGTGATCTGGATAGCCAACTGCAACGTTTGCGAATGCACGTTTTGTAGCGCCTAAGTTAATCGCGGTTTGTAAGTTGCTGTAACCACCTTTAGTTTCGTATTCAACAGTAATGCCAGTTTTTGCTTCGAATTCATCAATGAGTGGTTCGAGAACACCGTTGACATTGCTACCAAAACCGGTCCAGAAAGAGATTACTGCCCCTTTAGTGTCCATTGTGACATCTAAAGCATCAGTGTCAGCAGGACCTAAGTTACCACCACAACCGGTTAAACCTAATGTAGCGATTAAACATGCTGGAGTTAATAATGATAAGAATTTGTTCTTTTTCATATGTTTTTCCTTTCTATTATCCTTTAATACCGGAACGAGAAACACCACGCATAATATATTTTCTAAAAATAAGGAAGAAAATAAATAATGGAATAGTTGCGAATAAAGAACCAGTAACTTTAGCAGGATCATCAGAACTAAATTCACTAGATTGGAATTTAGCCATTAAGCCGTTTGAGACTAAATGCATATCGTTGCCAAAATATGGGTTAGTTCCTGAAGCAACTAATTGTGGCCAAATGTAAGAGTTCCACGCACCCATTAAGGATAAAATCATAATTGTGACGATGGTTGGCATGGCGATTGGAATCATACATCTCCATAAATAAGAGAAATGTCCGTATCCATCGACTTTTGCAGCCAAGAATAATTCGTTAGGGATTTGTTGGAATGTTTGTCTTAAATAGAAGATATAGAAGACAGATACACCGTGGACAAAAATCAATGCACAGTATGTATCTTTCCAACCTAACGCCATCGTAGTTTGGAAGTTTGTAATCATCATCATTTCACCAGGAATCATCATTGTTCCTAATAAAACGGTGAAGATTGCGTCTTTGCCTTTAAAGTTCACTCTTGCAAAAGCAAAAGCTGCTAAAACAGAAGTGACAACTGTAAAGGCAGTTGAGATCACTGCGACGATGACAGTGTTGAGATAATATGTACCAAAGTCACCGGATTTTCCCATGACTTTAACATATTGTTCAAATGAGAAGTTTGCTTGATTTAAGAACAAAACTAATGTTCCTTTTTGTTCTTCAAGATTATAAGCGTTTGTTGATTTGAATGAGGTAATAATCATGTAATAGAAAGGTAAAACGATGAATAAACCCATAATGGTTAAGAAACCATATAGCAAAACTTGCGTGATAATCTTTTGTGCTTTATAGCGACGCATTTGCGAAGCGGAAGCGAAATATATTTCATGCTCAGCCATATTCGTTCTCCTTTCTAATAATGTACCTTAGTCTTACTAACACCAAATTGAACGAGTGTTAATAATAAGATAATGATTAATAAGATTACTGAACCAGCAGCGGCACGACCAATCGCTGTTTCGTTTGTGGATTGCATATATTTGTAAATAAAACCGACGATAGTAATCCATCTTGTTCCGTCAGTGCCACCGAAGTCGATCGGACCACCACCGAACAAGGAGATAATTTGTGAGTAAGATTTACACGCACCGATAAAGGAAGTAATCGTGATATATAAAATTTGTGGAGATAATAATGGGACAGTGATTTTGCGGAAGATTGTGGCTTTAGAAGAACCATCAATTCTCGCAGCGTCATAATATTGTTTGTCGATTGTTGCTAAACCGCTCATAAAGACTAAAATCTTGAAAGCGATACCATTCCAAATAGAATAAATAACAATGACAACAAACATGTTCCATTTATTTGCGGAGTCACCTAACCAGTCGACTGGACTGACACCAAATATGCCCAAGAGGCTGTTGAATAAACCAGATGAACCATCGGAGAACATGACGTTAAACACCATACCTAACGCGATGGAATTGGTCACATATGGAAGGAAGAAAATCGTTTGATATAAACCTTGTAAAGGTTTGATCGAGTGCAAACACACCGCTAATAATAAGCCAACCGCAATTGTTAATGGTACTTCAACAATAACGATTATCGCTGTATTGCCTAAAGCTTGCCAGAATAATGGATCGCTGAAGACCTTTACGTAGTTATTAATGCCGATCGATTCAACAATACCAGAACGATCATTAGCGAACGAAGCGATAAAGTTCACGATTGCTAATGAAGAGTTGGAACCACCGACCCAATAGAAGTTGTTGATGAACGAGATCATCACAGAGTTCAAGATTGGGTAAATCATGAAGACGATTAAGAAGAATAAAGCAGGGATTAATGCGATCCAGCCTTTTAACCATTCAGGCATGATCCATTTGTGTTGCTTAACATCTAAGTAACCCTTCTTGGTCACGGAGTCAATAAGTGGAGTTGATAGAGAAACTGCACCGTCGGCAGAGACGACGACTTCTTCTGTCCTTTCTTTTAAATTTGCCATAAATATTTAACCAAATAACTTAAGTTATTTAATCCTTTCTCCAGATTCTTCAAAGACGTAGAAACGTTTTGGAGTGAAATGTAATTCTTCGTGTCCTAAGACATCTTTCCAGTTTTCACTTGGAATAATGACTTTTAAGCCAGATTCTTGTCCTTTAACATTACCGATCACAGAAACATCACGGCCGACATGTTGAACGAATTTAACATCAACTGGGATTTTTCCTTTTGGATCCAATGTGAATGCTTCTGGACGAACACCGATCTTCACTGTACGATCTTTCTTCACTACTTCTTCGACTTCAGTCACAAGTTCAATCTCTGGATGTAATAAAGCTTTTAATTGTTTTTTGTCTAATCCTTCTTTAACTGATGGATTGGCTTCAATTTCTGCTAAATATTCATCGAGAGTTTTTCTTGTGCCTTTGACGAATTGATATTCATGAGTGATTGAACCATGATATTCATCTTTGTAAACTGGATCATTATCAAACACTTTACCAGCAACATATAATTTGCCACCTTTGATTTCGCCATCAAAGATGTTGATAGCAGGAGAACCTAAGAATTTTGCGACAAATAAATTTGTTGGTTCATCATAGACGTGTTGTGGTTCGTCAATTTGTTGAATAACACCGAAGTTCATAACGACGATGACGTCAGAAATAGACATTGCTTCTTCTTGGTCGTGAGTAACGAAAATAGTTGTAATGCCAGTTTCTTTTTGGATTCTTCTAATTTCTTCACGAGTTTGTAATCTTAAACGAGCGTCTAAGTTAGATAATGGTTCGTCAAGGAGAAGGACTCTTGGTGATTTTGCTAACGCACGTGCAATAGCGACACGTTGTTGTTGACCACCAGATAATTCTTTTGGTTTTCTTTCTAAATAAGGTTCAATGTCGACTAATCTCGCCATTTTGTGAGCGATTTCATCTTTTTCTTCTTTTGAAAGACGTTTTCTTGTTAATTTTGCGTATCTAGCAGGATCTTGTGTACGAATAGCTTCTAATTCAGCGGTAGCCTTTTCTAAAGCTTCATTAGCGGATGTAACTTCATCTTCTGCTTCTTGTACAGCTTTTTCATATTCAGCAACATCAACACCAGCTTTTGTTGCTTTTGCTAATTCTTTAGTCGCTTTTGATAAAGCTGCTTTTGCTTCCTTAACTCTTGTTCTAAATGTTGAGAGTGGGTGTGGGAAACGCACGTTGTCTAATGGGAAGGTGATATTTTGTTTCACACTAAAGTGAGGATATAAAGCGTAGTTTTGGAAAACTAAACCAATACCTCTGTTTTCTGGTGGAACATTAGTGACATCTTCATCACCAAACCAAATGTGGCCATCTGTCGGTTTATGTAAACCAGCAATCATATAAAGAGTTGTTGATTTACCACAACCAGAAGGACCAAGTAAACCGACTAACTTACCATCTGGCACGACGAAAGACATATCGTTGACGGCAGTCGTCTTGGAACCTTTCTTACCAATAAAAGTCTTGGTAAGATGTTCAATTTTTACTTCCATAGAGATAACTCCTTTCTCTTATTATGTATGGAATAATTCACACTACAAGTTTATCACACTCTTTTTTTATAAAAAAGTGTATTTTTATCAATGGGTAAATAAAAAAGATTAACCGAATATGTGGTTAACCTTCTTTATTTGAATTTTTTCCGTAATTTTCGTTTTGATACAGCACTGTTTCCGGTCGCGGAGTTTCCTCTTCACTTACGATAGATTCAACACCTTCAACGCGATGACGGAATTTGTCTTCTTCCACTGCATCGAGGAAGATTTCACTATGGGTTTTATCAACGACAATCGTTCCCGCAATATAATCGTGAATCGATGTATGTTTTTTCGTAAAAATCGATAAGCAATACGACACTAAAGCGAATAATGTAACTGCCCCTAAGAAATAGATATTAATGCCGAGGATAAAATATAATACTGCGACAACCACTAGAGGAAATAAGAAGCGAGGAATTAATTGAATTCGACGATAACGATATCCTAACTTATTAGCTAAGCAAAGATGGAACATCCTCTTTCCTAATGTCTCCCCATTTTTAGCAATTAATGGGATGATAAAGAAGAACACAGTTGCAGATAAAATTAAATTAGAAATAATGGGAATTGTATAAAAATGTAAATAAAATTGACTAAATGCGGCATTTAAGAATGGTCTTTTGGCTAAATCCATAAGCACCACATGGTAAACGCATGATTCATTATTTAGGTTTTCAGCGTCACTAATATAGAAATATTTGGTTAATGCTTTTTGATTCTCTTCATCAATTACACTAGTTGGATCATTATTTTGACATTTTGGTAAAGCGATTTGATCCACTAATAGGTTATTAGAAGCATCAACTTTATAAGCAAATAATTCTGGTCCTTTTTCT
>JAXERM010000027.1:0-2245 GCA_034116505.1 Bacilli bacterium | reverse complement strand
AAAGCAGAGAAGGAAAGAGTAAAATTATTAGAATTAAGAGAACAACGAGACAGAAATTATGGCTCATTAATGGATAACGTTTATATTAAAGTTTCAAACGGTGAATATCCGAATTGGAATAAAATAGACGAGAAAATAAATATATTAGTTCAAAATATATTAATGTATCCACTAAATGATGTCATTAAGGAAAAATTAAAACTTAAAACAAGGCATGAATATAAAACATTTTCAAATCTTAAAGATGTCAAAAAATACCCTGAATACATCGTTAAGTTAGCATATAGAAGATATCGGAAATTAAGAGAACAACAAGATAAAGAAAATACGACACAAAGATTAAGACCTCCTAAATCTAACATTAAGGAATATGTTTTAAATTACATTGTAGCATTAGAGAAAGAAGATATATTAAAAACAGAAGAAGAAATAGACGACTTAACGATATTTGAAAGGAAATCATCGGAAACATTAGATAAAACATATGAATATTATAAAGAACAACATAATCGAAAGTTTCAACGAATAAATAACTTTAATGGAAATATAAATTTTAATGAAGCGATATATCCATGTTTTAAATCAAAGGATAAGATAAATAAATTAAAAGATAATGGAATAACATTTAAAGATGTTAAAGATTACACAATAAATAGCTTTCCATTAAAAAAGAATTTAAAAAGTTATGGTTTGCATATGGTAGCATTACCGTATAGTTATCTTGTCGATTTAATGTTCGAAAATATGACTTATTGTTATTTGGTAATGATTAACATAAATACACGTAAATTATGGGTAATTGAGACAAATTTCGTTAAACCTACCAAAGATTCTTTACAAAATTTGAGTGAAGAAGAACTGAAAAGGAATATTAAGGAAGGTATGAAATCAAGTGAGAGCATCATTCACGCAATGAATCAATTAATAAAGCAAGGAATGAAAATAAGATATATTCGAGGTGATGGAGAAGGTGGTTTTAATTCACGAATAACACAAGATTTTTATAAACGAAATAATATTATTCCTTGTTTTGATATACCACGAATTAAAACATCGTTTCCATCATTTATGAATGGATATAATATGGTAAAGAAACAGAAAACAGAACCTAATCATTCAAGTTTAGGATTAATTGACCGAGTAATCCGAACCATTCGCGATATGGCGTATAATATGAAAATTAGATTAATAACTCCTGACATAATGCAAAAGATAGTTTATTTATACAATAACTCTCCACATTCGACACTAAGTAAATATGCTGGTCAATCGGTATCACCAGAAGAGGTAGATAATGATCCAGAACTTGAAGACTTCATAACTCGAAAGATTAAACAAGAAAATTATATAATAATGAATAGTCCAGGATTTAATTTATCAAAAGGCTCAAATGTGGATGTGTATAATGTTGATTCATCAATGGCAAAAAGAAGAACAATTAATCAAATAGGTAAATTTAAAGTGAATGATAGAAGAGGTGCAATGTTTGAAGTAATTAATGATGAAACTGGTGAAAAACAAATATTACCAAGATATAAATTATCACTTAGATTTTAGTGAAATTTTCATCAACTTTTCCTTCTTCGTATGTTGTTTTTGCTTGGCGGTAGAAGTGGTCATTAGTTGTTATTGTCATGTTTTTATTTAATGCGAATGATGGCTGACCGTCTGCTAAATCAAATGTTATTGATGAACCGTTATATAATGCTTCATAAAGAGGAATGAATCCGCTGAATTTGTCAGCTTGTGATTTAATTGATTTCTGTGTTAAACCTTTACCACGTACCATATAATCTATTTCGCCTGTTGAGTCTGTCAATTCATCAATATATAACTTTTTACCAATGAATATTGAATGAATAGACCAAGGTGTCTCTTTGTGGTCTTTAATTTCTGGAAAGTCTGAATGAAATTGTCCCATTTGTTTTCCTCTTAATTCACGGTTATATTTCTTTTTATATGCTTCTTCAATAATGGGGATGTCGTCATAACGTAAATGGAAACTGTCAGTGTCGGTATAATATATTTGACATCCTAAATCGTAAGCTAAACATGAAACCTCATTAGTAATTCTTTTTGACATCGATAAAACTTGAATTCCCAATAATGAGAAATTAAAATGTTTATCAATTGGAGCGAAACAATGGAAAGCGTGAATGTTTGAATCTTTGATTTGTATATGTTCGTCTATTGTGTTATAATGATTATTTAAAAAGTCATCGAGTTTGTTCGTTTCTTTCTTAAG
>JAXERM010000026.1:0-16619 GCA_034116505.1 Bacilli bacterium | reverse complement strand
ACCCGCTCTTGTAGTAGCCCCGATCAAGGTAAAAGGAGGTAAATCAATCGTCAAAGCTTTGCTATTAGAATCGCGATTAATGATGATTGATAATTTAAAATCTTCCATCGCTGTATATAAGCATTCTTCCACTACTCGCGGCAAGCGATGAATCTCATCGATAAATAAAATATCGCCTGGTTCTAAGGAAGAAAGTAAAGCAGCAATGTCACCAGTTTTTTCTAAAGCTGGTCCACTAGCGACATGGATTTTTCCATGCATTTCATTAGCGATAACAAACGCTAAAGTGGTCTTTCCTAATCCTGGAGGACCATATAATAATATATGGTCAAGACATTCTTCGCGATGTAATGCAGCACCGATAAAGATCTCAAGATTTTTCTTTAATTGTCTTTGACCAACATATTCTTTTAATGTTGCAGGACGTAATGAAATCTCGTCATTAGCTTCATTTTTAATCTTGTTCGCATCTAATAAACGAGACATCTTATTTACTCCTTAATTTCGATAACGCTAGGCGGAGAATCTCTTCGCTACTTGCGTCTTTTTCATTAATTGTAGCTAAAACGCGATCGATGGCAGCACCTTTAAAACCTAATTGTTTTAATGCTTCATAAACCTCGTCATAAATACCAGGATTTGCTTTTTCTCCTCCAACTAAAACACCTTTTAAATCAAGGATGATTTGGTTAGCGGCTTTTGCACCTATGCCTGGTAATTTCTTTAAATAAGCAACGTTGTTGCTTGCAATTGCAGTTTTTAATAATTCAGGTGTGGTAGAAGATAAAATGCTCACTGCGGTTTTTGGTCCTAAACCTTTGACTTTTATCAAAGATAAGAAAACAGCTTTTTCTTCTAAAGACTGAAAGCCAACTAAATATTGTTCATCTTCTCTGATGACAGTATAAACGTAAATCAATGCCTCTTTACCGATTTGATAATCAGCAGCATGAGACGCTAAAACTTGATAACCAACATCATGGACATCAATGATGACATTATCTTTTTCAATATAGCTCACTATACCTTTTAAAAAATAAAACATTCAAGCCCTCCGAAATAGTTTAATTTCGTTCAAATTTGTGTGGAGAAGGTAATTCTGCTCTTTTGTGTTCGCTAATACGATGGAGATGTTCGATTCTTTTTTGAACTGCTTCCGGCACTTCTTCTCCTAATAAATAGCGGTCTAAATCCTTGTATGTAACTCCCATTTCAGTTTCATCTGTTTGTCCGGAAAATAACCCAGCGGTCGGTGTTCTTTCCGCTAAAAAGGATGGTACGCCTAAGATTTTTGCCGCTTCAACAACTTCACCTTTTGTAAGGTGAACAATTGGCAATAGATCGACCCCACCATCACCATATTTAGTGAAATATCCAGTATAATGTTCATCCATATTGTCGGTACCAATTACTAGATGACGATGACTTTGAGCGTACGCATATAAAATGCACATTCTAATTCTGACTTTTAAATTGGCAAGGCTCATCTTGTCCAATATGACGCCTTGTTGTTCAAAAGTTTTGACTGTTTGATGAAAAATCTCACTGCCATCGATGACTAAATATGATAAATCTAATGCTTCTGCGACTTTTTTGGCATCTTCTAAATCAGAAGGGTGAGAATCTATCGGCATCATAATGCACATTAATTTCTCTTTCCCAACTGCCTTTTTCGTTAATGCAGCAACTAAAGAAGAATCAACTCCGCCGGATAAACCTAATGTATATCCGTCCATTTTTGTTTCTTCTAAATAATTTTTTATAAAACTTGTAATAACATTCAAATATTCTTTAAGTTCCATATTTATCTCACATATTCGAAGGAGAAGTCATCGAGAATCACGGTGTCTCCATCGCTTGCTCCTAATTTTTCTAATTCATCATCGACTCTTAGTTTTCTTAATTTTGTGATTAAAACCATCATTCCTTCATCGGTGGAGATATTTGTCATACGATAAAAACGAATGATTTTGTCGCCATAAATTTCGAATCTATGCGCATCCAATCGACGAATTTCGAATTCTTTTTCCTCATCTTCTAATTCATATAATTTATTATCTAATTCATCTTCTTGCTCATCATATAATGGGAAAGGAGGTGTTTTTTCTAATAAATCTGCCACTAAATATAAGATTTGTTCAATGCCTTCATCTAATAAAGCGGAGATTGGATGAATATCAACTTTTAAAGTTTCTTTAAAATGTTCAAGTTTTTCTTTTGCTCCTTCTTCATCCATCTTACTTGCAACAAGGATAGTTGGTCTTTTATCTAAACCAAAACCATAAGATTTTAATTCTTCATTAATAATGCGGTAATCCTCTATCGGATCACGACCAGATTCGCCAAAATCAATCATATGAATAATGACGCGACATCTTTCGATATGGCGTAAAAATTGTAATCCTAACCCTTTTCCTTGATGGGCTCCTTCAATTAATCCCGGAAGGTCCGCCATTACGAATGAACGACGATCTTTACAAGAAACAACGCCGAGATTAGGCACAATTGTCGTAAATGGATAATCGGCAATTTCAGGTCTAGCTTTACTAACAACACTTAACAAAGTTGATTTCCCTACACTTGGGAAGCCGACCAAACCAACATCAGCTAATAATTTTAATTCTAAAATTAATCTTTTTCGTTCACCTGGTTCCCCGTTTTCGGCAATCTTTGGCGCGCGATTAGTGGGGCTTTTAAAACAGGAATTACCTCGACCACCTCGACCACCTTTTGCCACCATGACGGTTTTACCTTCAATCGATAAATCGCCGATAAATTTATGTCCTTCTTCCTCATAGATTACAGTACCGACAGGAACATCAACGATGACATCTTCTGCGTATTTACCGAATTGATTCTTGATACCGCCTTTTTCACCGTCTTGTCCGATAAAAGTTTTACTATGACGGAAATTGAATAATGTATTTATTTTGCTATTTGCCCGGAAATAAATTGAGGCTCCACGTCCTCCATTACCACCGGCAGGTCCACCATTAGGGACATATTTTTCACGTAAAAAGGCAATGGCACCATCGCCACCTTTTCCACTTCTTACTTCAACTACTGCACGATCGATAAACATAATTATTTCCTGATAATTTCTTTAATTATATAGTGTGGACGATTTTGAGCTTCTTCCACTGCTTTTCCTAAATATATACTCATTAGAGTAAGTATTAATGTTGTAACGACTGACAACAATAATAAGATATTGATGATTAACCATCCCCATAAAGCGATTTCAGATATCGTTAAAACATGATTGAAAGATAAAATGGCAAATACAACTTCGGTTAATGATGATAAAGCAAACATCACAAATAGGAAGATATTTATCTTTAAAGATAAATACAAAGGACTAACCGTTAAAGATGTCATACAATTTTGCGCTAATGACACCATAGATTTTAAATTGTAATGAGAATCGCCTTTCGCTCTTTCTTGACGATAAATTTCAATTGTGGCTGTTTTATAACCGACAAAAGGAATCTCGATTCTTAATACTTTATTACTTTCAGTTAATCGATTAATTTCATCCACCACAACACGGTCTAATAAACGGAAATTATTGACGTTTTGAGGAATGCGAACTTTTGGAGAAATATAATCTAATACGCGGTAAAGAATACCAGCAGTATTTCTCTTAAAAGCAGTATCTTTCTTTCTAGAAACGCGAGTGGCGTTAACAACTTGATATCCTTGTTCCCATTTTTCCACCATTTGTTCTATTACGCTTGGTGGATCTTGTAAATCGGCATCCATCGGAATAACAGCATCACCACTAGCAGTTTTTAAACCAGCGTGCACCGCTCCTTCTTGTCCGAAATTACGTGATAAATCAACAATCACTAAGGACGGATAATTTTCTTGTTCTCTTTTTAGAATTTCCAAAGTATCGTCTTTTGAACCATCATTAACAGCGACGATTTCAAAACGATAATCGCTCATTTTATTAATGATTTGTTCATGGACTGTCTTTAAGAATAAAGAGACCATTTGACTTTCGTTATACATTGGAACAACAAGAGAAATAAGTTTCATAAAATATACCTGTTTATATTATATAAAAAGTAAATAAAAAAGACCACAATTAAGTGGTCTTAGTTAGATTATTTATTACTTAGCTTCGCTCACGACAACTTTCACAGCTGTGCGATCTTTGCCAAGACGTTCATAACGAACAATACCGCTGGCGGTGGCGAAGATTGTATCATCTTTACCTTTTTTAGTGTTCACACCAGGATAAATTCTTGTACCTCTTTGGCGATAAATAATAGCGCCGCAGTGGCAATATTGTCCATCGGCGACTTTCGCGCCTAAACGTCTACCTGCAGAGTCACGGCCGTTCTTTGTTGAACCGACACCTTTTTTGGAAGCGAAGAGTTGTAAATCTAATTTAAATAACATTTTCGACAACATCCTTTCTAAATATTTTTGATGACAACATATTCATGATTATCATCCGCTACAGTCTTAAGACCTTGAATGATTGTTTCAATGACTATGTCATCGTGAGAAGAGATGGCTTTCTTGCTTAAGATTTTAACGTGACCTTTTTTCACTGTGATATCGAAATCGTTTGGTTGATGTAAATTGTTTAACCCACCGATAACAATTCCTGATGTTGCAGCACATACAAGGTCTTTCCCTGGTTCATCGCTATTTGCGTGACCTATAATTTCTAAAGATTTGAATGCCTTTTCTTCGTACCTGATTAAAACTTTAATCATGGTTATTTAATGCTTTCAACGACTAAGCAAGTATATGGTTGACGATGACCAATGGTCTTGTGTTCGTTAGCCTTTGCTTTGTACTTGAAGACACGGATTTTTCTTGATAAGCCTTGTTTTTCGACTTTTGCAGTAACAGTGGCACCTTCCACATATGGAGTACCGACTTTGACTGTTTTGTCTCCAACTAATAAAACCTTATCGAGTACGACTGTTGAACCGACTTCAGCATCTAATTTTTCAACATAAATTTTGGAGCCAACTTCAACGCGGACTTGTTTTCCACCAGTTTCAATAATTGCGTACATAATGTCCCTCCTTATAATCTAATTTCACTAAGTACTCGCTATGAAGGTAGTATTTTTACTTTGTAAACCTTTTCTATGCGGTTGTAGCTAGTGAGGCGACAACACTAGTAATATAACTTAGTTATAAGTGCTAGTCAAATAATTTTTTTCATCTGAAAATGTGAAAAACGGAAACATCGATTAAATTTATTCATCTTTTTTCCCGTTAATTAACACTTGGGTGTGGTTTTTTAAAGAATAATAACCTTGAGAAGTGATAATTAAATGGTCGATCAATGTTAGACCAAATTGTCTCGCTTCATTTTCTAGTAATAATGTAAAAGTAAGATCATCCGTGGAAGGGTCCAACGTATCGCACGGATGATTGTGAATGAGGTAAAACATTCGCCCTTTGTTACCTAAAACATGACTGAGAATAATTTTACTAGAAGCAATTAATTGCTTTTCATTCCCAATCGCTAATGTTTTCTCACAAATAATTTGTTTTCTACGATCTAAAATAAGTAGAAATAGATGCTCTTGGTCGATTTTTTTCATTTTGAGCAAATAATGCTGATAGACATATAAGGCGTCTATATTTTCTGAGTTAGATTCTAATTGTCGATCTTTATATCTTTTACATAGTTCAAACAAAGCTTCTAATTTAGTCATTACCGCATTACCGATGCCAACATAATCTTTCAAGTTTTGTTGATGATGACAAAGATTGATAAAACCATCATTTTCACTCAGAAGCATATAGGCAAGATCCATCGCACTATTTTGCTTCCCACCATTTCCAATAATTAAGGTGAGTAATTCGACATCACTTAAATAATTAGCGCCATAACGCATCAACCGTTCACGTGGCCGCTCGTTAAGGGGCATATTTAATATTTTTGTCAATTTTTAATCCCAAGAAAACTTCCAACCGCCCGGTATAGCAGCGGACCCTTTCCCGGACATGAACAAACGGTATACTACAACCGCCATTAAAGCAATCGCGGCAATAGCCATAACTGCAGTTAAAGAAATCGCTTCACCAGCAAATATACTAGCGGATTCCTTTTCACTTAAAACATGGTACTTCATAAATTTGACCTCCTATTTATATATAGGGGAAATTTTTGAAATAATTAGAATTTACTT
Organism: Bacilli bacterium; assembly: GCA_034116505.1. GTDB lineage: Bacteria > Bacillota_I > Bacilli_A > RFN20 > CAG-826 > RUG13091. Next base: position 10,453 of record JAXERM010000026.1, on the reverse strand, counting down.
AATTTTTCCTTTAAGGAAATTAAATTTTCTTGATGTTTTGCTAATTTTTCTTTTTCGCTGTTCACTTTATTTTCCGGTGCTTTAGCGATAAATGAAGGGTTGTTGAGCATTTTCTCACAACGAGCAATTTCTTGCTCAACTTCCATAATCTCTTTTTTAATACGAGCGATAATCTCATCCTTACCCGATTCATTGACAATCAATAAATCAGCGTGAGGATAAATCTTTAATTCGCCGCGCATATTGACGATGTCGTCGTTAGCGAGATTAATATTTGAGAAAGTAAAACGACGTAAATAATTTTCATAACCTTCAAACATTTTGATTCTTAAATTTAAATATAAATCTAAGCTGAAATTTGGAGCGATTTTATTCTCGATTTTATAATTTCTCACATCGCGGATAATATCAAATAATAAAGTCACACTACTATCGAATGAAGTGTCGACTTTATCTTCTTCATATTCTGGATAAGATTCTTCCATCACACTATTCTTATGAACTGGGAGATTTAAATATAATTCTTCAGCAATAAATGGAGTGTAAGGATAAATCAATAAAATGATGCTCTTTAAGCACATGAATAAAGTTTGATATGTGCTTTGTTTCATATTTTCATCATTTGATGAAAGAGTAACTTTACTCATCTCTAAATATTGGCTGCAGAAATCATCATAAACGAAATTATATAAATGTGAACTGGCAGCGTTAAAGTCATATTTATCCATATTCAATGTGACATTTTTGATCGTTTTTTCTAAGCGATTAATAATCCATTGATCTAAAACAGATAAATCTTTTTTATTGATTGTTTTAACCTCAAAATCTTCTGGGAGAACGCTTAATACATAACGCGCACTATTCCATATTTTATTTAAATAATTGCTGCTGGCCACGACTTTTTCGTTCACATAACGCATATCTTGACCAGGAGTAGAATTGGTGGTTAAGAAATATCTTAATGCGTCCGCACCATGTTCTTCGATTACTTGGATTGGATCAACACCATTGCCTAAAGATTTTGACATCTTACGGCCTAATTCATCACGCACTAAACCGTGAATCACCACTTCTTTAAATGGGCGAACTTTATTCATTTCTAATGATTGGAAAATCATTCTTGATACCCAGAAGAAGATGATGTCATAACCAGTAACTAAAACATTAGTTGGGAAATAGCGATCAAAATCCGCTGTTTTATTAGGCCAACCTAATGTGGAGAATGGCCATAAAGCACTAGAGAACCATGTATCTAAAACATCGCTTTCTTGCTCATAATTTTCCATATCTTCTGGTGGATCCATTAAAACTTTCACTTCACCAGTGTGCTTATTGTAATAAGCAGGAATGCGGTGGCCCCACCATAATTGACGTGAAACACACCAGTCTTCAACATTTTCCATCCAGGAAGTAAATACTTTTTCAAAACGTTCTGGAACAAAAGAAACTTTTCCATCACCTTTTTGATTTTTTAATGCTTGTTCTGCTAATGGACGCATTTTTACAAACCATTGTTTTGATAGCATTGGTTCAACCACGCAGTTATTTCTTTCACTATGTCCCACTGGGTGGACAATGTTTTCGATTTTAACGAAATTGCCTTCTTTTTTAATGTTTTCCACTAATGCTTTACGACAAACAAAACGATCCATACCTTGATATTCACCGCATAGTTCATTCATCGTCGCATCTTTATTAAATATAATAGGCATTGGTAAATTGTATTTTTTACCGATGATAAAGTCATTTGGGTCATGGGCAGGAGTACATTTCATCGCGCCAGTACCAAATTCAATATCGACATATTCATCGGCAATAATAGGAATAATCTCGTGATTAGCGGGATTCATAACCTTCATACCGATATATTTTTGATATCTTTCATCGTTAGGATTTACCACCACACAGCTATCGCCAAACATTGTTTCAGGACGAGTAGTTGCGACGATTAAATATTCATCTGTGCCCACGATTGGATAACGGAAATAAAACATTTGTCCTGGATCGTCTTGGTGCACGACTTCAATATTAGATAAAGCGGTTTGTTGCACTGGATCCCAGTTAATGATTTTTTCTCCTTGATAAAGGAAACCTTTATTGTATAAATCAACAAAGACAGTTCTCACTGCGTAATTTAATCCTTCATCAAGCGTAAATCTTTCGCGGGTATAATCTAAAGATAAACCCATCTTGGCCCATTGTTCATGAATACTATTTGCGTATTCTTCTTTCCAACCCCAAGCGTATTTTAAAAATTCTTCACGGGTAATTTTAGTGACATCAACGCCGTTTTTCACTAATTTCTCCATGACTTTTGCTTGTGTAGCAATTCCAGCATGGTCCATGCCCGGAAGCCACAACACGTCAAAACCTTTCATGCGTTTATAACGAGCTATAATATCTTGGATTGTCGTATCCCACGCATGACCGATATGTAATTTTCCGGTCACGTTAGGCGGTGGAATAACCATTGAAAATGGTTGTTTAGACTTATCGCCTGCAGTAAAATAGCCGTTTTTCCGCCAGGAATCATATTTCCCACTTTCAACTTTGTGGGGATCATATCTTTTATCGAGCATAATTATCCTCCTTAAATAACAAAAAAACGCCCTATCTAAGGACGCTGTAAGCGCGGTACCACCTTAGTTCATCTTTCGATGCGCTTAATTAACCTATTTACGCTAGGACACGTATTCTCCGAAGCGACTTCATTATTTTCTAATACCAAGCTTCCACCATCCTCGGCTCTCTATGATTAGGGGGAATAATTACTCCTCTTCTTCACTGAATAAGTTGATTATACAAAGACAAATATATTTTGTCTATAATCATTATTTTAATTTATTTTCAATTCCATTCTTTAATGATTCTAAAGAACGAACGATATTACTCGAAGTGAAATATATTCCTTCGGTTATATTCATTTCTTGTAAATGTCGGTTTAATGCCGCTTTTTCTTTTTGATTGATTTTATCCATCTTGGTTACTACCACGAAGAATGGAATATTATATTGTCTTAAATAAGACAATATTTCTAAATCATTATCTTTAAATGTGCGGCGAGAATCTAATAAGAGTAACACTAATTTTAACTGGGTTGCTTTCTGAAAATATTCATCCATCATCTTCCCAAATAAACGATCTAAATCTAGTCCACCAACGGCGTAACCATATCCAGGTGCGTCCACTAAATAAAATTTTTGATCGATATCATAATAATTTAATAATTTAGTGTGGCCTGGTTTTTTCGAGGTGAACGCTAAAGATTTTTTATTCGTTAAAACGTTAATCAAAGACGATTTCCCGACATTAGATTTGCCAACGATAAGGACCTCCGGTAAAGATGCTGGAGGTCTTTCGTCAACATTAGGGGCTGATTTGACAAAAGTTGCGTTTTTAAAATTAATCATTTTGTACTAAAGCGACTTTAATCGCATCATCCACGGTTTTCATATATACGATGTTGAGTGACTCTTTGACTTCTTTTGGAAGTTCATCAACATCTTTTTTGTTCCCGTTAGGAACAATAATGGTTTTAATTCCGCTTCTTAAGGCTGCAAGAGATTTTTCTCTTAGTCCTCCGATTGGAAGAGCGTTACCTCTTAATGTCACTTCACCTGTCATCGCGACATCAGGATTAACTGGAACATGCGATAAACAAGAAATAATAGCAGTTGTCATAGCGACACCAGCACTAGGACCATCTTTTGGTACAGCACCTTCTGGAACGTGAATATGAATGTCATTATTTTCAAACATATTAGGATCAATATGGAAATGTTCAGCGTTGCTCTTGACATAATCTAACGCAATCGCTGCACTTTCTTTCATCACGTCACCTAATTTACCGGTCAAGACGAGATTTCCTTTACCTTTGAAGTTATTAACTTCAATTGGAAGGATATCACCACCGAATTCCGTGTACGCTAAGCCAGTGACAACACCGACTTGAGGTTCGACTTCTTTTTTCGAATTTTCATATAAAGCAACACCGAGATATTCTTTGACTTTTTCTTCGTTAATATCGATGTGCTTAATTGAAGGATCTTTGACAATCGCCACTGCCACTTTTCTTAAGCAGGAAGCAATTTTTCTTTCTAAATCACGGACACCACTTTCTGCGGTGTAACTACGAATAATTAATTTAATCGCGTCGTCATCGAAAGAAACTTCGTCTGGTTTTAAACCATTTAATTCAATTTGTTTTTTCACTAAATGATTTTTAGCAATTTGTACTTTTTCTAATTCCGTATAGCTAGAAAGAGGTATTAATTCTAAACGGTCTCTTAATGGACCAGGAATATTTTCTAGATAATTCGCGGTGCAGATGAATAATACATCACTTAAATCATATGGTTCTTCCACATAATTATCATTAAATGCGGTATTTTGTTCTGGGTCTAAGACTTCTAATAAGGCACTGGCAGGATCGCCTTTATAAGAGCTAGCTAATTTGTCAACTTCATCTAATAAGAAGACAGGATTAGTAACTCCAGCTTTACGCATGCCTTGAATTAATCTACCAGGCAAACTACCGACATATGTTCTTCTATGACCTCTAATTTCGGCTTCATCAGAAATACCGCCTAGAGATGCTTTAAAGAATTTTCTTCCTAAAGCACGAGCAATACTCTTACCTAATGAGGTCTTACCAGTTCCTGGAGGGCCATAGAAACAGAGAATAGGAGATTTGAGATTACCAGTTAATTTCTTAACAGCTAAATATTCAATAATTCTCTTCTTTGGATTTTCAAGACCATAATGGTCTTCATCTAAAATCTTTTCGACATTTTCTAAAGAATCATTGTCTTCAGTTTTTTGCCACCAAGGAATGCTGAGCAAAACATCGAGGTAATTTTGAATCAAAGCAGCTTCTAATGAACCTTGAGGCATCATTTGGAATTTCTTAACTTCTGATTTAACTTTTGCCTTGATGTTTTCGGGATATGGATTCTGTTCTAATTTTTCTAAGATAGAATCAGGATCATTTGCACCACTAGTGTCATCGCCTAATTCGTGACGAATAGCTTTTAATTTTTCTCTCAAGAAATATTCTCTTTGATTCTTTTCCGCGCTTTCACGGACTGTATCAGAAATTTCTTGTTCGATTTGTCTTTTTTGTTTTTCACTATTTAATAAGATCAAGACATTCTTAAAGATATCTTTGATATCATCAGCGTTGATAACTTCTTGTTTTAAAGCGGTTGAACCTTCCACGACAGAGGCTAAAGAATAGCAAACTGTGTATGGATTATCTGCTTTCATAATGTTATTGAAAACAGTTTTAGGCGCGTTAGATAATGTGTTCATGTTGTCATTAATAGCTTTTTCTAACGCTTTATGAATCGCATCATTTTCTGCTGGTTCAATATCTCTTCTTGGACATATTTCCCCTGAAGCAGTGAGGCTACCATATTCCGGTTCATAAATAATATTCGTCAATTTGACGCGATCTAAGACAGTGACACGCACTCTTAAGTGCGATGTTTTATCAACGACGGAAATAATTTTACAAAGACATCCAGTTTCATAAATATCTTCTGCGTTAGGATTATCCACGGATGGATCCTTTTGCGCTGAGACATAGATTAATGAGTCGCAAAATGATTTTGCGGCCACAACTGCGCCTTTAGATATTTCACGTCCAGCCTCGATAATTTGCTGCGTTTCAGGAAACACAACTAATGAGCGAGTGACAATTATTGGAAGGGTTAATGTCTGCTTTTTTTCAGCCATAGATTATCCTCCTTGTTTGTTTGTTATTTGTTTTCGTTATATAAGAATTCTTCAACTTTTTGCATTTGAAGATTGTGACGAAGTTGATCAAGATTTTGTGCTAAAGCTTTTTTCACTTCTTCAACTTTCATACCATATTGCTCTGCAATCTTTTCGTATTCAGCGTCGATATCTTTTTCTTCAACAGTGACATTTTCAACTTTAGCAATCTTATCAACCACTAAGAAGCTCACAGTATCTCTTGTGACATCTTCAGTTAATTTAGCCATAAATTCTTCTTCTTTTTGGCCAACGATTTGTAAATATTGTTCAAGTGTTAAACCAGATTGTTGCATTCTGTTAATTAATTCTTGTTTGCGAGTAGCAACTTGAGAAGCAACGATTTCTTCTGGTAAATCAACTGTAGCGTTCTTAACGATTTCCGCGATTAATTTATTTAAATATGCGTTGCGTGCTTCGTTTTCTTTTTGCGCTCTAACGTCTATTTGTTTACGATTTTTGAATTCTTCAACAGTGTTGACGCCTTCTAATTTTAATTCTTTGACAAAGTCATCGTTTAATTCTGGGAGTTTAACAGCTTTAATTTCATGAATTGTACATGTAAATACAGCGGCTTTTCCTTTTAATTCTTCTGTGTAATTTTCTGGGAATGTGACATTAACTTTCACTTTTTCACCAGCTTTATGGCCCACTAATTGTTCTTCGAATCCTGGGATGAATTGATGTGAACCTAATTCTAATTCGTGGTTAGTTGCGCTTCCGCCTTCAAATGGAACACCATCGATTTCACCAACGAAATCCATTACAACAGTATCTCCCATTTCAGCTTCTGCTTCTTTAACCACTAAGGTGGAATTATCTTTTAATGTGGCGTTAATGGAAGTTTTGATGTCTTCATCAGTGACTAAAACTGGTTCTTTGCCAACTTCTAAACCTTTGTATTGACCAAGAACGACTTCTGGTTCAACGACGAATGTGAATTTAACTTCTAATTCAACATCGCTAATTTTTGTTACATCAACCTTTGGTTGTGCAAATGGAACGATTCCATCTTTTTCTAAAATTTCACGATATAATTCTGGTAAAACAGCGTCGACCGCATCATTTAAGACCTTCATTGGATCAACTTTGCCTCTAACGAGATGTTCTGGGGCTTTACCTTTTCTAAAGCCATCAACAGTCACATTAGCTGCTAATTTTTTAAATGCTTTTTCTTGTGCTGCTTTCCAATTCGCTTCATCAACTGTGACAAGCACTTCGACATGAGAGTGTTCGAGTTTTGTTACTTTTCTTTCCATGTATTTATACCTCCAAACATGTGCGATATAGATTATAAACTTGTTTATAGTCTAATTGCAAGAAAAAAGCCCCTGTTTTTCATGATAGCTCTTTAATAACATCAAAAACGGGACATTATTCAATTGTGCGAGTAGTTAATAAAAGTAATTGATGAGGACTCTTTTTAACAAATAATTAATTACTTTTTCGATTTTTATATTTAAAACTAAAAGTCTTCTAACGCAGTCTGTATTTCATCAAGTGTTTTTTTGAATTCATCTTTATTAAGATGCTTTGTTTCACAATATTCATCTATCTCGAAAAAATTAGGGGTTGCTAAATATTTGTTTGATAGATAAATAATACCTTCTTTAACATTGATGTCGTCAAAGTTGACGGGGTGAGGATAAGTATAAATAATATAACTTGAAAGAAGTTGTACGCAGTTATTACCAATTGATGGATCTTGAACTTCAAAATTGATCTCTTTAGCAAAATCATTAAATTCCTTTCCCACAAATGGAGGTTTTAATGAGCCTGGAATAACATTCATATTACCTTTATAAGAAAGAAATTGGACTTCCTTCATGTATTCTTTCTGCACTAATAAGAGTAAGGCAAAAGAACGGACAACCTGTGAAGGATGATTAATCATAATTGATTGTACATCGTCAATGTAATTTCTTATTTCTTTATCTCTAATTGTATCTAAAGCGCCTAGCACTTTTAAACTTTCTTCACTTTTTAATGCTTTTTTGATTTCTTCATCACTTAAAGAAGAGATGTTATTTCTTTTTTCTTCCGCTCGAATTAATTCCGGTATTTTTTGTAAAGTTTCTTCCGTTTGTTGGTTTTGATAAGGAAGAGATTGATAATAAGCAGCTTTTTCTCTAGCTTCATCAAAGCGATTCATGAGACATAATAATTCCACATGCACTTGAGCTAAAGAAGCGAGATTAGCTTCCATAATTTGTTGGTTTTGATTAATAACATCTAAAGCTTTTAATGGCTCATTTTTTAATAAGAAAGCACTGACGCGATAAAACAAACTGGTCGCATCTAAACTTCCTTCAGTGGCTTTGATAATTAAGTCGTAATTTTTATAATCAAATAGAGTTTTTAAGTCATCCATATGCTTTCTCCTATTAGTATTTTATTAGTATATTTTTAGTAATTGTTAACTTTGTTAAAAGTCAGTAGGTTAATAAATTAATCATTACGCCAAACATCCATAATTTCCTTAAAAGTAATCGACCCTTCACGAATCAATATTGGTTCATCTTGAGTTAGGTTAACAATGGTTGAAGGTTTTCCAGAAATGCATTTACCATCAATCACTATTTTAATCTCATCTAAAAATATTTCTTTTACTTCATCACTTGATAAAGCTGGTTTTTCTCCACTTCTATTTGCGGAAGGCACTAATAGAGGTTTTCCCACTATTTCTAACAAGGTTAATGCCTCTTTATTTGTGGGAATTCTAACACCTAAAGTAGGGCCGTTATGTGTCACATATGACGGAATATCATTTTTAGGCGATATTAGAATAGTTAATGGTCCAGGCATAAATTTATCAATGATGCGTTTTATCCGTTCGTTAATAACGCCAAAAAGGCCAATATCTTCTTTTTTGGCTAGCATCAATGTGTATGGTTTATCTTCTGGACGGCGCTTTATTTCATTTAAACGATGATAAGCAATATCATCATCGTAATAGACACCCAAGCCCATCACAGTCTCAGTAGGAAAAGAAATCACTCCGTGATTAAGAAGTGATTCTTTCGCTAATAAACATTGTTCTAATAATGATTTATCTAACATTTTAATGATGGTTAAGAATTTGAATGCTTACAGCATTTGTTCTTGCTTTAACGTTTTCGATGAATTCATCCAATCTGAATTCTTTAGTGTTAATGTCAGTAATCTTGAATGTGAATTCAATATTTGAATGATTACCATTTTGAATAATTTGACTGCGCGTTTCACTAATTTCACAGTTAAATTCTTTTGCGACCGCTAAAATTTCGCTAACAACTGGAACATTGATATCAGCGATAACGATCACTAATGGGTTATGCATTGTGACAATTCTTTCGATTTTTCTAAAAGAAATAAGGATAATCATCACGATAATAGTTGCGGTAATAGCTAAGACGAAATTCATTGAGCCACATGCTAGGCCAATCGCCATCACTAACCAAATTGTGGACGCTGTTGTTAAACCTTTAATACCGCCTTGAGCGTGGATAATCGCACCTGCGCCTAAAAAACCAACACCGGCGACTACTTGTGCCGCTAATCTAGCTGCATCTCTATCACTTGCGGAACCAGGGAATCCATAAATGGAAATAATCATAATGACCGCACTACCAACACCGACTAATAAGTGAGTTCTAAGACCGGCGCTACGGCCTCTCATTTCTCTTTCAATGCCAACTAAGCCGCATAAAATAACGGATAAGACGATTGCGAGAACACAAAGAATTAAATTACCCCAAGAGAAAGTCTCGACTCCACCTAAACCAAAATTATTATTAAACCAGGATGCAATTTGTTGATCAACCGTTGTGACGGTTGTACCTGTACTAGCTAAAATATTCATATGTCCTCCTATAATAAAAACATTTATTCTGATAAAAGAGGTAAATGTATTGTTATTAACAATATAATACACAAAAAAATCGACAAAATAAACAAATATAGGCATATTAATATGCTTTAATTCGCGATTAAGATAAAATATATAGCATGATAAGAAAAGATATCGATCAATTTATCGCTTCTATTCCTTCTAATATCACCGTTGTGGCGGCAACCAAATACGTCAACACCGACGATATGCAGTCTTTATTTTTACACGGAATAACTAATTTTGGAGAGAATCGTGTCGATGCTTTTTTGGAAAAATATCAAAAATTAAATAATTTAAAACCAACTTGGCATTTTATCGGTCACCTCCAAAGAAACAAAGCAAAAGAAATCATCAATAAGATTGATTATCTTCACTCGCTTGATTCATTATCGTTAGCGAAATTAATTAACGAACATCGTAATTCACCTTTAAAATGTTTTATTGAAGTTGCGATTAATAACGAAAAACAGAAAAACGGTGTTCCAATTGACGAGTTAGAAAATTTTGTTAATGAGGTCAAGAAATTATCAAATATTGAAATAGTCGGTTTAATGATGATGACTGTCAAAAATAGCGGTTCTATTTCTTATCAAAAACAATTTAGAAATACTAGATTGCTCAAAGAGCAAATTGAAAATAATTGCCAAATAAATCTCCCATTTTTATCGATGGGAATGTCTGATGATTATCTTGAGGCGATTAAAGAAAAAACGACGCATATTCGTCTAGGAAGGATCTTGTTCGATTTATGAAAAAAACTAATTCAATATTGCTATTAACAACTTTATTATCAATTAGCATTCTTAG
>JAXERM010000025.1:0-27945 GCA_034116505.1 Bacilli bacterium | reverse complement strand
AATATAGAAGATCACATAATGCTTTTTCCTTTGAAGCAATCTTATATGAGATACCTTTTGAATTTTTCATAATTAATATACCCATAGGGAACACTTCATCTGGAACGCTTCTATAATCAAAAGTAGAATCTTTCATATGGTATATTTTATTATTCTTTTTCCCAAAAGTTGCAGATGTAAATGTAGATACAAATTCTGGAATTACACCATAGTAACTTAATGCATACTCAAAAGATATATATGATGGGTTGTAGCATATATTAGCAATTACTTCTTTATCATTATGCAAATCGTCAGTATATAGTCCTCTTTTTATCTTAACGAGAATTCCTTTTTTGCATTCATTATTAATTTTTTGATAAATATTTGAATACTCTTTATATTTAATACTTAGGCTTTGAAAATCGTAAATCATTGTTAATTCACCATCGTTACTATTATAATATAGAAGTTTTTATGGTAAATCAACAACACGTCGAAAAATGATTTTTTCCCTGCCGGGCTTTAGACTTAGATCAAACCTATTAGAGATTTTATAAATAATAGATTGTCTTTGCTTTTCACTTTGCGTTCTTTATTAAACATAGAATTTTTAACAGTACGTTTTATTATAAATCCAAGCTGTTCTTATTAAGTAAGAATTCAAAAATACCGATAACTAAAATGCCTTCTTCGGTAATCCATGCTTTTTTGTTTCCTTATACAATCACTGATGTAATAATTCAACCAAACACTGAATATTTTTTCCGTTTACGTAAAATTTATTCATTAAATAATTAAAATAATTGATATTATCGGAAGTCACTCAAAGAAATATTCTACTTGTTTTAAATTTACTTAAAAATTTAAGTCATAGCCAATTCAGGAATTAACCTGTTTATAACCACGCTATTTTATTCAGGAATCTTATCCCTATCGGGCTTGATATTTGAATCAAACCTATTAGAGATTTTTATAAATAAATAATTATTGTCTTCGCTTTTCGCTTTGCGTTCTTCACTAAATATAGAATTTTTAAGATTATTTTTAGAAAATGTTTTTATTATTCGAAAAAAACATAGAATTCTATGAAAAATGTGGTTTATTGTGATTGAAAGAAATCAATATTTATCGAAATTTATATCGCGTTATGAATCTTATTTCTTTTTCTTATAGTCTTCTTGATAGACAATATAATATTCATCCATGCCCCAAGAAGGATGTAATTCATGAACCTTCTTAATCGCATCATTAAATAATTCAGTTTCCACTTTTCTTCTTTGTTTAGGAGTGGATTTAAAACATTTATTAACGTTGTTGATTGCAATATTACATTCACTACGGCTACCATCAAACATACCAGACATTAATAAATAAGTACGGATAGACACCATTGATAGATCATTAGATAATAATCTTCTTTCTGACATTGGTACTTCATTTTCATAATATGTTTTTGCGTCCTCAATAGACTTAGTCATGATATTGATATATATTTTTTGTGCTCTAGCGCGTATATATACTTTTTCAGAAATATTATTCTTACCAGCTAAAATAATATCGATTAATTTTTCGGCTTCTAAGAATTGTTTATTGCCTAATAATACATAAACCTTATTTAAATTTAAATCCGCCGTAAAGTTAGTAATTTCATTAAATGTAGCGATTTCCACGTCGCTTCGACCTTCACTAATTGCATTTTCCACTCTCAATAGTTCATTGAATGCCTTTTTGTTCGCGGCGTTATTAACCATGGTTAAACGATAACCATCAGTAACGGCATCTAATCTAAAAGGTAAAATGTTATAAACTAAAATGAGCCCACCAATTGCGGCGATCACTAATAAGAAATAACCGATATTAGCAAGTGGGACACTACTAAGTGCATCGCTAGTAAAGACAGTGAAAATCACGATGATTACAATTAATTCAATCGCATAAAATAATGAACCAAATAAACAATAAGCTGTCGGGTTAGGTTCTTTTTTTGCATCTTTTTTTGGTAAGATTTTGGTTTCGCCAGTTAAACCATCATATCCAGAAAATTTAAAAGCGCTTTTCCCGTTATCTTTATACCAAAGTAAACCTAATATACAAACGGAAATGATATCGTATCTACCTACTTTTGCTCCTAAGATATGGGCTAGTTCATAAATCACTGCGTTTAATATGATACCAACCACAATCGCTCCTAAAATGAATAACATATAAATACCGTTATCCATATCAGAATTAGGGAAATGAGTTTGCAATACTGTGATACCAAAAACAATCGCTAAGCCAAGAATTAAGACATAGACTATTAATCCGGTAATATCTTCTTTTTTCATAAGTTAATTTCCTCCATTATACAAGATTGGTAGATCTCGCGTGCGACTTTTTCATCCAGTGGTTTTTTCTCTTTAGCCACTTTAGGTGTGCTAAGAACAGCGAATTGTTGGACTAATAAATCGACATTAATATCATCTATGGATAAATCCTTAAATGTTTTTGGCATTCCTAATTCATAGAAGAATTGTGTTAATAATTGTATACCTTTACGTGCTTGAAGCGCCTGGTCTTTTTCATTAATGTTAAAAACATTCTTACTAAATTTAGCAAATTTATCAACATAAACATCAACATATTGTTTTGCCCATCGAGGGAATAATAACGCTAAGCCGGCTGCGTGGGCGACATTTGGATAAACTGCACTGATGACGTGTTCTAATTTATGGACTGGCATTGTATATGATTTACCAACATTAGTTAAACCATTATGGGAAAATGAAGACGCTAATAACAAAGTAGCTCTTGCTTGATAATCATTTGGATCTTTATTGACTACTTTCCCTGCTTCTATCACCGCTTTAATTAATCCTTCAGCGATATAATCAGCAAATTCAATATCATCAGATGGGCAAAAATATCTTTCTAGCGTGTGCATTAAGATATCGACAATACCATAATTAGTTTGTTCTTTTGGTGTGGTCATCGTTAAATATGGATTTTCGATCACAAATACTGGGCGAACATTTTCGGAATTAAATCCTTGTTTAATTTGTTTTTCATCATCTTGTATGACACAAGAAGTAGAACATTCACTTCCAGCAGCGGCGATCGTGACAATCGCTCCAATTGGTAATGCTTTTGTAGGCTTAACTTTATGGAGATTAAAATCAAATGGATCTCCATCATATTCATAATTAACCGCGATACATTTTGCGGTATCAATGACGGAACCACCACCGATAGGTAATAGACAGTCGACTTGATATTGTCTAGCTAATTTAAGTCCTTCTTTCACTGATTCAATCGTAGGATTAGGTCTAATATTACTTAAAATGTGATAAGAAATATGATGCTGATTTAATACTTCAATCACTCGATCTAATAATCCACTTTTCTTAACTGAACCCATTCCAATTATGATTAAAACATTATGAAAGTGATAAGAATTTAATATTTCACCAATTTCTAATTCTTTATTTTCGCCAAAATATATTTTTGTATAAGGGTTATAAACAAAATCTTTATTCATTTTGTGTTCCTGCTCTTTTTGTTAATAAATTGTTAATCGCTTCTTTGATGCTATCTTTAGATTCAAAACGGAAGCAATTCATTAATCCTTCATAACTTTTATTCTTATAAGTGGATAGATAATAAACAACAGATTGTGAATAAGCAAAAGAATAAAATCTCGCAACCGCTTTACGGTCATTAAGTGGTAATTTACGACTATCAGGAATATAGCAGACATACCTTAAAATATTTTGATAGCAGACATTATAAATAAATTCTTCAAATAAATCTTTTCCAGCAGAATTAAGAGTAGCGTTAATAAAACCACTATTTTTGGTGTAGTATTTATAAATACATTTCATTAGGGTTGGAATATCAACTGTTGCCCCAATTTCAGGAATAGTTTCATTTAAAAAGACCAAAGTTAAAAGATCATAAATGTCATGGAAGTGATAATAAAATGTTTGTCTTTTCACATGGCATTTTTTCGTTAAAGTCGTGACGGATATATTATCTAATGGTAACTCCGCCATTAAGGTTTTTAATGCTTCGGCTAATTTATGTTCGGTCTTCACTTAATTTCACTATACTCTTTAGCAATGAGTGCTCCTAATTTTGCGTTATTTAATACTAATTGAATGTTTGATTCTAAAGAATCTCCACCAGTTAATTCGACAATTTTCTTTAATAAAAATGGTGTTGTTTCTTTTCCTTTAATTCCTAATTCATCCGCTTCTTTAATTGCGGCATTAATCGCGTCGTTAATGACCTTATCGTCCATCGCAAACTCAGAAGGAATTGGATTAGTAACTAATATTCCGCCTTCTAAATGATGATCTCTTTTTTCTTTCATTATCATCGCGATTTCTTTTGGACTATCAACGCGATAATCAACTTTTAAACCGCTATGGGAAGTATAGAAAGCTGGTAATTCTTCCGTTTGATATCCTAAAACTGGAACACCCATAGTTTCTAAATATTCTAAAGTTAATGGTAAATCTAATATTGCTTTTGCCCCGGCACAGATGACAGTAACATTGCTTTTGGCTAATTCTTGTAAGTCACTAGAGATGTCCATTGTTTCTTGAGCGTGACGATGGACCCCACCGATCCCTCCAGTAACAAAGATTTCAATTCCTGCTTCTTTAGCGATAATCATTGTTGCTGCCACAGTAGTTGCAGCCCATAATTTTTTCGCATAGACAACAGGTAAGTCTCTTCTTGATGCTTTTAAAATACCTTTTCTTTTGCCAAATTCTTCAATTTGATCTTTATCCATTCCTACAATTGCGTCACCATTAATAATTCCAATCGTAGCGGGAACAACGCCTAAATCTCTTATTGTTTGTTCCACCATTAATGCGGTTTGCACATTTTTAGGATAAGGCATGCCGTGAGAAATAATAGTGCTTTCTAACACGACGACAGGACGGTGATTATTAATCGCTTCTTGTACTTCTTTATTAATAATTAACATTTCTAATTGTTTCCTTTCTTGATCGAGATTATACGGTTAATCAATAAATATAAACTAAATGTCATTACTACAACGATAGCAATAACTACGAGATTAACAGGATTTAATGATTCGTATTTAATATCTAATGTAAAGAAGAAATCAGTGTGGAAATACATCACTGAGTCAACGATTAACCAACCAACCGCAATAATAGAGGCGGCTAAAAATACGAATAAACGATATTTATCAAATGGTGAACAGACTTTGTATAAGGCCGCTAAAGAGGCAATAGAGAAAGTCATAATCGCCATCGCGGTTGCGGCTTCATAAGAATATATGCCAGTATAAATATTAAAGAATTTTTGTAGCATAAATAAGAAATAGATTATTACGACAGAGAACACGATCATTAATCCGGCAGGAATCGCTTTTTGTAAAATGTTTTTTAAGAATGAGCCTTTAATACGTTCACTATTCTTTTGTAATGCTAAGAAGAATGCGGGAATACCTAAGGCGATATCTTCCCAAATATAGAAATGGGTAGGGGCAAACGGATAACGTAAACCAATCGTGGCTAATAAGATTAAAAAGACGATAGAAGAAATAACGGAGAATGTTGTTTTGACTAAGAATAATGACGCAGTACGTTGTAAGTTATTAATCACTCTTCTACCTTCATCAACCACTGATGGTAAAGAATCAAAATTCGAATCTAATAAAACGATATGAGAAACATTTTTCGCTGATTCTGCACCACTTGCCATAGCGATGGAACAATCAGCACGCTTAAGAGCTAAGATATCGTTAACACCATCCCCAGTCATTGCGACAGTATTATTTTGTTCTTTTAACGCTAAGACTAATGTTTCTTTTTGTTCCGGATTAACACGACCGAAAACATTATATTTAGTAGCGGCTTCTTTCACTTCTTCATCCGATAAACCAGCTAAAGAAATAAATTTTTCTGCTCCGTCAATTCCAGCTTGAATCGCCACTACACTAACAGTTTGCGCGTCGTCACCAGAAATTACTTTCACTTGCACATCATTTTCTTTGAACCATTTAAATGTTCTTGGTGCTGCTTCTCTAATATGATCTTCTAAAATGATTAAGGCAATTGGTTTAATTTCACCATCTAATTTGTTGTTTTTAATATAATTAGACGATTTACCTAACACTAATACACGATGGCCACTAGAAGTATATTCACTAATTTTAGTATCTAAGGCTAATGATTTTTTCATCGGTAAAAATTCTTTAGCCCCAAATGCATATGTTTCACCTAAGCCAAATGTCGCACCAGAATATTTATTATCACTATTAAAAGGTAATGCCACTTTTACGACTTTGGTTAAATCATAAGTGAAATATTCTTTTAACGCTTTCGCGGTTAAATTATCATCTTGAGTGGCTAGTAAGATATTAGACATTATTTGAGCGATTTCGTCTTCTTGATAAGAGTTGTCTAATCTAGTTACTCCCACCACTTTCATCGTACCATCAGTGATCGTACCGGTTTTATCAACACATAAGACGTTGGTTCTCGCTAACATTTCGACTGAATAGAAATCTTGGACGCGCGCTTTTTTTCTACTTAAATTAATTACCGCGACCGCTAAAGCGACACTAGTTAATAAATATAAACCAGAAGGAATCATTGATATTAATGATCCGGAAATACCCTTAACTGATTCCTGGAAGGATTGATAATTACCTAATTGGCCTGTTACGCCATAAACGATGAATGTTGCAATCGCCATAATAATGACGATACTGCCTAACACTCTAAACAATCTTCTTAATGATTTTAAAATGACTGATGGAGATCTTTTAAATTTCTTAGCTTTATTAGCGAGAGATTCAATATAAGAATCGTTACCTATGTTATAAGCACGCATTCTTCCATTACCACTGACGACAAAAGAGCCAGAATAAAGCATATCGCCTGGTTTTTTTGCAATGTTCTCTGATTCACCGGTTAATTGTGATTCATTGACTAATAAAGAACCTTGTAATAATGGTCCATCCACAGATATTTGTGAATCACCTTTTAATAAAACAACATCGTCTAATAAAATGTCTTTGACTTTGATTTCCTCTTCTTTATGATCACGGATAACGATCGTCTTAGGTTCGGATAACACTCTTAATTTATCCATTAAGCGACGTGCTTTAATATCTTCATATAGTGAAATAAGAATGTTCGCAGATAATATCACCATAAAGAACAATCCAGCAAAATATTTTGCGGATATACATAATGCAGCGATACCAAACAAGACTAAATTAAAGAAAGAAAAGACGTCATTTAAGATAATTTCAAAATAACTTTTACCCGTGACAATTTTTGTGTGGTTATTTAATTTATGTAATTTTCTCTCAGTTACTTGTTCGTTATTTAAACCGCTTTCAAAAGATGGTTCATAACGAACAATATCTTCTTTATTAAGTTTGGTTTTCTTCATTTTCATCTATATTTAAATCCTTAAATATGATTATATAGTTTGCTTAATATTAATAAAACTATTTTTGTTGATATAATAACAAAAAAATATTGTTATTATTTATTCCTTTTGGCTTTAAAGAAATCTTGAAGCATATTTTTTGATTGTTCTAACATCACTTCTTTAATTACTTCAGGATGATGGTTGATATTCGGAGTTTTATTCACATCAATCGATGAACCAAACGCTCCACCTTTAAGATCATAAGCAGCAAAAATTACTCTATTAATGCGCGATTGGATAATTGCACCCGCACACATTAAACAAGGTTCTAAAGTCACATAAATATCACAATCTTCTAGCCGCCAGGATTTTAATTTTTTACTCGCTTTTTTAATCGCGATGATCTCTGCGTGACCTAATGGATCTAATTTAGATTCTCTTTGGTTATGTCCTCTTGCGATTATTTTATGATCTTTAACAATCACGCAACCAATCGGCACTTCATCAATTAAAAGAGCTTTTTTTGCTTCTTTTAATGCTTCTAACATAAATTTTTCTAATTCATTTCTCATAAAAATAAACCACCGCACATGAATACGATACTTAAGGCTGCTGTATTCCTACCCTGACCTGGTTCGTAGATACCCATCGCGATGGCAATAAGATTATAACATAATCATTATTTTATGTAAAAACGCTTTGTTATAATTAATTTGAATTTTCTTGAATTGTTTTGAATTATAATAGATAATAAAGTTGTTGGAGGTGAAAAAATGATTAATTGGTTAAAAGAAAATAATCTCGAAGGAACTGCAAGTTTATACGACACCAATATCACATTTAACACTGTGATTACGAGATGGTTAAAAGATGCTTATCGCGTCATGGTCGGTATTGATGAACAAACAAGCGATATTATTGTTGCTCCAATCAACAAAGATAGAGCAGATAAAAATGATATCGAGTCAGTAAATTTATTAAAAATCGCCATAAAATCAACATATTCACGCATTTCTTCATCTTCTTTAATGAAAAATATCGCACAAAATGTTGGCCTATCGTTGTGCTCAGCGCCATTAAAATTAAAAGCGGTGTGGGATGATGGATTAGATGCGGTAAGAATATTCATTAATGAA
This sequence comes from Bacilli bacterium, assembly GCA_034116505.1. Lineage (GTDB taxonomy): Bacteria > Bacillota_I > Bacilli_A > RFN20 > CAG-826 > RUG13091. The sequence continues at coordinate 19,423 of JAXERM010000025.1, read as the reverse complement.
GGGGGAAAATAAAAATGATTGAAAATTATATGTGGATTATTTGGTTAGTGGTCTTTGTTCTTTCTTTAGGAATTGAAGCTCTAACTAGTGAACTCGTATCTATCTGGTTTGGGGTCGGTTCATTAATCGCTGTGTTTATATCTTTAATTAAAGGAGTGCCATGGTGGATTGAATTAATCGTCTTTGTTACCGTATCTCTTGCCACATTATTATGTTTACGCCCAATCGTGAACAAAATATTAAATCGTCGAGAAGTGAAAACTAACGTCGATGAGATAGTTGGTAAAAAAGGTGTAATGTTAAAAGACGCAGACGATTTGAATCATGGCGAAGTGAAAATCAATGGAGTGATCTGGACTGCTGTTGTACAATTTTCACAAGATGTCTTAAATAAAGGAGATATCGTCAAAGTTTTAGCGGTTGATGGTAATAAACTTATCGTTACCAAAACCAAAAAATAAAAGGAGTTATATATGTTAACAAATATTTTATCTTCAGGAGTAGTTACAGGTATCATTGTGACTTCCGTCATCTTATTAATTATTATCATTATTTTAATTTCGCGTATTACAATCGTGAAACAAACAGAAAAATGTATTGTGGAAAGATTAGGAAGATACTGCAAGACTTGGGTGAGTGGTGTACACTTCCTCGTTCCGTTTATCGATCGAGTGGCCCATCGTATTTCCATGAAAGAACAAGTCAAAGACTTCGATCCACAACCAGTGATTACAAAAGATAATGTCACAATGCAAATTGATACAGTGGTCTTCTTCCAAGTCACTGATCCTAAATTATATGCGTATGGGGTTGAAGGTCCAATTTCCGCGATTGAAAATTTAAGCGCAACTACATTAAGAAATATTATTGGTGAATTAGACTTAGATGAAACATTAACTTCTAGAGATATTATCAATTCAAAAATGCGTTCTATTTTGGATGAAGCCACCGACGCATGGGGTATTAAAGTTAATCGTGTTGAATTAAAAAATATTCTTCCACCAAAAGATATCCGTGACGCGATGGAAAGACAAATGCGCGCTGAAAGAGAAAAAAGAGAAAAAATCTTATTAGCGGAAGGTCAAAAACAATCAGCGATTTTAATTGCTGAAGGTAATAAAGAATCCGCTATCTTAAATGCTGAAGCAGAAAAACAAGCCGCCATTAAGAAAGCTGAAGGTGAAGCTGAATCAATCTTAAAAATCAAAAAGGCGGAAGCTGAAGGTATTAAGATGGTACGTGAAGCTGAATCAAAAGGTTTAGAAATGTTAAAAGCAGCACAAGCAGATGATGCAGTATTAACATTAAAATCATATGAAGCAATGGCAAAAGTTGCTGATGGTAAATCAACCAAAATTATTATTCCAAATGATTTAAGTAAAGTTGCTTCTTTGGCGAAAGTGGTAAGCGAAGTAGTTAAAGAAGATAAATAATTCTTAAGCACACAAAAAGCGTAGTGTTCTTATGACCTACGCTTTTATTGTGCCAAATATTTATTTTTTGATTGGTTTAATAACTTTTAATCCGCCCATGAATGGTTGAAGGACTTCAGGAATTAAAACCGAACCATCTGCTTGTTGATTTTGTTCTAATAAAGCAGGGAAGATACGGCTTGTTGCTAAACCAGAAGCGTTTAATGTATGGACATAACGATTCTTTCCTGTTGCTTTATCTTTATAACGGATCATACCGCGACGCGCTTGATAATCTCTAGCGTTAGACGCACTAGATACTTCTTTATAAATGCCGATTGAAGGAATATAGATTTCAATATCATATGTTCTGGCCATTGAGTGAGAGATATCTCCCGCTGCTAATTTAGAGACATGATAATGTAAACCTAAACCTTGAACTAATCTTTCAGCTTTATTCACCAATTCTTCAAAAGCTTGATCACTGTCTTCTGGTTTTGTATATTGCACCATTTCGACTTTATCGAATTGATAACCGCGGATCATTCCTCTTTCTTCGGTTCGATAGCTACCAGCTTCACGACGATAGCATGGAGTGTATGCAAAATATTTTTTTGGTAAATCATCTTCTGAAAGAATTTCATCACGATGTAAATTCACTAATGCTGTTTCTGCGGTAGGAAGGAGGAATCTTTTTGGTTCAAGACCGTCGAGCCAGAAAACATCTTCTTTGAATTTTGGGAATTGACCTGCAACAAGACCAGATTGTTCATTTAATAAGTGAGGAGGTAGGATAAATTCGTATCCATCTTTAAGATGTTCACTAATAAAATAATTTAATAATGCCCATTCTAGTTGTGCTCCAAGGTTTGTATAAACCCAGCTTCCACGACCAGCAATCTTAACGCCTCTTTCATAATCGACTAAGCCTAAAGAAGTGGCTAATTCGACATGGTCTTTAATTGGAAAATCAAATGTTGGCTTTTCTTTAAATGTTCTAATGACTTTATTATTTTCTTTTTCACCCGGAAGAAGATCATCATCAGGTATATTAGGTAAAACGACTAAGAAATTATAAATCTTTTCATCTAATTCTTTTAATTTACCTTCATTTTCGGCGTTATTTTTCGCAATTTCTTTTACTTTTGCGAATATTTTTGTGATATCTTCGCCGTTTTTCTTAGCCTGAGGTACAGAGGCAGATAAACGATTCATCTCCGCTTTATTACCTTCGACCACTTGGATTAAAGCCTTTCTTTCTTCATCCCACTTTAATAATTCAGTGAAGTCGACATCCCACATTTTTTTCTTTAAACTAGCTGCGACTTTTTCTGGATTTTGTCTAATTAAGTTAATATCTAACATTACTAGATCCTCCTTTAAATATTTTTGTTATTAATTTCTTGTTGGTAGAAGAATAATAATTGTTCTCCTACGGTTTTTAAATTACATTTCTTCGCTAATTCATAACCATTTTCGATTGTGCTAGCGATTTTCTTATCAAAATAATCTTTAATTAAAGAGGTTAAGGTTTCACTATATGCACCTATATAGGCATTTTCACCATCTTTAATGATATCTTCATAAATAGCGTTCTTTCTCGCGATGATTTGGCATTTTCCCGCCATCGCGTCTAATAGACTTACCACCCCACTTGTTTTATATGATGGGATAAAGAATATTTCCGCGTTTAATAATGCGCTTCGATAAACATCGTCTGCGATTAATGTTTCAAAATGGACATTCTTCGGTGCGATTTTTAATAATTGACGCATCTTGAATGAACGAAGATACCCTTTTGTTGTTTCCTTACCAAAATAATAGAAATTTACATTTGGACATTTTTTAGCGGCCGCAATCACAGTTGATGCCCCGTCAAATTTACGATTGAATTCACCTAATGACACCACTAATGGTCTTTTCTTGCTTTCGGTGAAATAACGATAGAAAATTTCTTTTTCGTCATCACGCGAGAAATTAAAGCGAGATAAGTTTACACCTGGTAAAGCGATCATAATCCTCGCGCGTATACCCGCGTTAATTAATAAATCGCGCGCGTATATAGAAGGCACAAGCACTAAATCGACTTTATTAAGAAATTTAATTGCTTTTGATTTCACATTGGTGATGATTTTTCCGTCTTTGTTTTTATGTTCTAAATAAGAGGCGCTCGGATCATCTTCACAAAATAATGCACTAGCGATTATTGGGACATTCTTATTCTTGATTAAAGGGATGATATCATCCTCTTCAGGCGAGATTAAATGAGCCACATCATAATCATCTAACGGACTATTTGTGTAGCTAACATCCACCATTTCAAGGGCGCCTTTAATTGTTTTTCTTAAACGAACGCCCTCAAAACTGGATTCTTTTTTATTTGGTTGGAAACTAACCAAAACTTTCATAAAGATTATTCTTCAACTTTTTCTTCTTCTTGAACTGCTTCTTCAACGTTTTCTTCTTCGGTTACTTCTTCGTGCGGAACGACAGCAATCGAAGTAACGCGTTGACGACCTTCAAGATTCATAATTCTAACCCCTTGAGTGTTACGGCTTGTTTCACGTACTTGTTCAAGTGGGATACGGATGACAATACCAGCATTAGTGATGACCATTAAATCTTCATCACCATTGACGCTTCTAACTGCGACAATTTTGCCAGTCTTTTCGGTTTCTTTAATCGTGGATACACCTTTGCCACCACGTTTTGTTAAACGATATTCACTATAGTGAGTCATTTTGCCAAAACCTCTATCGGTCACTACTAAAACTTTTTCACCTTCATAAGCTACAGTGACACCGATTGCTTCTGCGTCATCAGCTAACTCAATACCTTTAACACCAGAGGCACTACGACCCATTGGACGAACTTCATTTACTGGGAAGTTGACCATCTTACCATTGCTAGAAGCGATACCGACAATCATATCGATTTCACTGCCATCAGCTTGTACGTATTTTTCAGAGACTTCTTTCACTGCTAATAAATTATCGTTGTCTCTTAATTCAATGGCAATCTTACCGTTTTGACGGATGGATTCATATTCTTTAATTGCGGTACGTTTAACAATACCGTTACGAGTGAAGAACATTAAGAAACGATCATCTAAATATTCATCTACTGCAATGATTGCTTTGACAGATTCACCTTTTTCAATATTAATAATATTGATAATAGGGACACCTTTACCGGTTCTTTGATATTCAGGAATTTGATAACCGCGAACACGATATACTTTTCCTAAATCTGTAAAGAATAATAAGTCGGTATGTGTTTTGGTATAAACCATTAATTCCACAATATCGTTTTCGTTTAATGAAGCACCACGAACACCTCTACCACCTCTATTTTGAGCACGGAATGAATCAGAAGATAATCTCTTCACATAACCACCGCGAGATAAAGTGATAACGATATCTTCTTGCGGGATTAAATCCTCGTCATCAATGGAAGCTTCACTATTAGTGATTTCTGTTCTTCTTTCATCACCATATTTTTCTTTGATTTCAAGAAGTTCTTGTTTGATGACCGCTAATTCGTTTTCACGGGAAGATAAGATTTCTTTATAACGAGCGATGTTTTGTTCTAGTTGTGCTCTTTCTGCTAATAATTTATCAGTTTCAACGCCAGTTAATCGACGGAGGTTCATATTAGCGATTGCTTGCACTTGTACATCGGAGAAGCCGAATCTTTCTTTTAATCTAGTAGAGACTTCTTCCGCTGTTTTACTAGTTCTAAAGATCACGACGATTTCATCGATATTATCATGACATTGGAGTAAACCAACGACAATATGATCACGATCTTCGTCTTTCTTTAACAAATATTTTGTTCTTCTTTCAATAACACTGACTTGGAAATCAAGGTATTGTTGAAGCATAGTTTTTAATGAACACACTTTTGGAGCGTTATCCACTAAACAGAGGTTGATAATACCATAACTTACTTGTAAGTTAGTTAATTTAAATAATTGATTTAATAAAACTTCTGGAATTGCGTCCCTTCTCACTTCGATAACGACACGAATACCATCTTTATTAGATTCATCACGGATATCAGTAATGCCATCAATGACTTTATCACGGACTAAATTAGCCATGTTTTCAATCATTAATGCTTTATTAACACCATAAGGAACTTCATCAACAACAATGCGTTTTAAACCGTGTTCACCACGTTCTTCGATGTGGCATTTTGAGCGAATTGCAATACTACCAGTGCCGCTTTCATATGCTTCTCTAATACCACCACGACCTAAGATTAAACCTCCAGTAGGGAAGTCTGGACCTTTGATGTAATCCATTAATTCTTCGGTTGTGATTTCTGGGTTTTCTGATAAAGCGATAACACCATCGATTACTTCACCTAAATTGTGAGGTGGAATGTTTGTGGCCATACCAACAGCGATACCACTTGAACCATTAACTAATAAGTTAGGGAATCTACTTGGTAATACTGTAGGTTCTTGGTCAACACCATCGTAGTTATCCATGAAATCAACGACATCACAGCCGATATCACGGACCATTTCTAAAGCCATCTTGGCCATACGCGCTTCAGTATAACGGTAAGCAGCAGGTTCATCACCATCGATAGAACCGAAGTTACCATGACCTTCCACTAATGTATAACGCATTGAGAAAGGTTGAGCTAAACGGACTAATGCTCCATAAATAGCAGCGTCACCATGAGGGTGATATTTACCCATAACGTCACCGACGATACGAGCGCATTTTTTAAATGGTTTATCAGGAGTGTTACCAGATTCACTCATTGCGTAAACAATACGTCTATGAACTGGTTTCATACCATCTCTAACATCAGGGATAGCTCTTGCGACGATAACACTCATCGCATAATCAAGGAAGGATTCTTGTACTAAACCCACAGTGTCAACATCAGTTAATCCTGGGACAATACCTTCTTCAAGTTCTTCTAATTCTTGTTCGTCAACTTCAGTTTCTTCAACTTCTTCGTTTTCAACTGTTTTATTTTCTTCTTCGAATAACATGAATTTTTCCCTCCTTATTAGACATCTAAGTTCTTCACGAATTTAGCGTTATTGTGAATGAACTCTTTACGCGGATCAACATTATCACCCATTAAATCGGTGAACACTTGTTCCGCTTTAATCGCATCTTCTAATGTGACGCGTAACATTTTACGGTTAGCAGGATCCATTGTGGTTTCCCATAATTGGGAAGCATCCATTTCACCAAGACCTTTATAACGTTGGAATGGATATCCTGGTTTTAAGTGAAGTTTCTTTTTCAAAACTTCTAATTGTTCGTCGTTATATGCATAGTATTGTTTACCATGATATTCAACTTTATATAGAGGAGGTTGAGCGATATATATGTATCCTTCTGTAATTAAAGGACGCATAAATCTATAGAAGAATGTTAATAATAAGATACGGATGTGAGAGCCGTCGACATCAGCATCGGTCATGATGACGATCTTATGATATCTGATTTTGGAAGTATCAAATTCAGGATCGATGCCACCACCGATGGCGGTGATCATATTGCCGATTTCTGCATTTGCATAAATGCGCTTTGCTTGTGCTTTTTCGACGTTAAGGATTTTACCTCTAAGTGGTAAGATCGCTTGTGTTTCACGATTACGACCATTTTTTGCAGAACCACCAGCGGAATTACCTTCGACGATATATAATTCACATTCAGCTGGGTTTTTGCTTGAGCAGTCCGCTAATTTACCTGGAAGTGTAGTTAAGCCGAGTGCGTCTTTTCTTCTGACTTCTTCGCGGGCTTTTCTCGCTGCTAATCTTGCGTTAGCGGCGCCGACGATTTTATCAAGAATTTTCTTTGCTAATGCTGGGTCTTCAAGCAAGAATCTTTGTAATTGTTCTCCGACAATAGAGGAAACAATCTTTCTTACTTCTGAATTACCTAATTTTGTTTTTGTTTGACCTTCAAATTGAGGGTTAGGGTGTTTAATAGAAATAACACATGTTAAACCTTCTGTAATATCATCGATGGTGAAATCATCTTCACTATCTTTTAAGAATTTATGATCGTGAGCGTAATTATTAATAATTCTTCTCATCGCATCTCTAAATCCTGTTTCATGCATACCGCCTTCGTGAGTGTGGACGTTATTACAGAATGAATAGATATTTGAAGAATATCCGTCATCGTATTGCATAGCAATTTCAGCATACACATGTGCGGTAGAACCACTCGCTAAAGTGATTGGCACACTGCCTTCGCAGTAGATGACATCATCAAATAATTTGACTTTATGGTTGTTGATGAATAAGACGTATTCTTTAATTCCGCCTTTGTAGCAGAATGTTTCTTTGACATTAGGAGTAACTCTTGCGTCAGTAACATTAATTTTAATGCCGCGGTTTAAATATGCGACTTGTCTCATTCTATCTCTGATTGTGACATAGTCATAAACAGTTGTGTCTGTGAAGATGGTTGGATCTGGTTTAAATGTCACGGTTGTGCCGTTACTATTTTTATCGCAATCACCGATGCGTTTTAAGTGTTCAACGATGTGACCACCATTAACGAACTTGATGTAATAAACGCCACCATTTTTATGAACGGTAACTTCACACCATTCGGATAACGCGTTAACAACAGATGCACCAACGCCGTGAAGACCACCAGAGACTTTATAACCTCCGCCTTCACCGAATTTACCACCAGCGTGTAACACTGTATAAACAGTTTCAACGCCAGATAAACCACTCTTAGCCACCATATCGACTGGAATACCACGTCCATTATCAACGACAGTGATTGTGTCTCCTGGGTTGATTGTGACTGATACTTCTGTACAGTAACCTGCTAACGCTTCGTCAATCGCGTTATCAACGATTTCCCATACAAGGTGATGTAAGCCAGCACTTGATGTTGTACCGATATACATACCTGGTCTTTTACGAACAGCTTCAAGTCCTTCCAATACTTGAATGTTGGTCGCGGTGTAGTTTTCGTCAGCTTTTTCTAATTGAACTTCTTCTTCATTCAATTCGGAAACTTCAATGACGGGAGTGGGGGATTGATTTGAAGTGTCTTGTTTTTCAGTTTCGACTACTTCTTTCTTTTCTTCTTCCATTTAGGAAACCTCCTTAGTTTTTTTCTTTATTTGGTATCCAGCAGCGCCTTCAACCTCAAGTTTTGTTGCAGTGATGAATACTTGCTCAAACTTTTTTAGAAACGAAATTAAGCGTTGACGATGTGTTAAATCTAATTCACTCATCACATCATCTAAGACCACGATTGGTCGTTTATCCTTATCATCAATTAAGAAATAAGGGGATAAGTTCAAGGCGAGAGAGACAATTCTGTTTTCGCCTTGAGAACCAAATTGGGCAATATCACGTCCATTTAGGGCGATAGAGAAATCTTCGCGGTGAACACCGATAGTTGTTACCTTTTTCTTTAAATCGTTCTCTTCTTCCTTCTTAAATGCGTTTAATGCATTATCTTGGAAATGCTCATCATACGGGATAAATGGTTTATATATGACCTCTAATTTCCCGTGCTCGCCCGTGAGCGCGTGCGTAATTTTATTAAGGATATTATTAATATCCTTACAATACATTTGTCTATAAGACACAATTGGTCCACTTAGTTTAACTAACATCTCGGTGGTTGCATCCAATAGATATGGATCGATTACATTTTGTTTTAATAATTCATTCCTCTCTTTGAGGATTTTGTCATAACGTGAAATGTAATCCATATAAGGCTGACTTTTCTTCGATAAACTAATATCCAAGAAATTGCGCCTTGCCTTTGGTGAACCGCGAAACAGCATGACATCTTTTGGTTCAAACAAGATGACATTCATACATTTTGCGAGTTCTGAGAGGCGAGAAATCGGCTTCCCGTTAATGAATACTTGTTTGCCTTCTTTATTGATTAGAACGCGTATTTTCCTTATTAACGAGCCTTCTAATATTGTAGCGGAGATAATCGCACTCTCTTTATCTTTCTGAATTAATTCTTTTTCGTTGTTTGTACGAAAGCTCTTTCCTAACGATAAATAATGAATTGCTTCAGCGACATTTGTTTTTCCGACCGCGTTATTACCAGTAATGATGTTCATTCCAGGTTGGAAGTCGTAAGTGAGATAATCGTGATTGCGGAAGTTTTGTAACGTCAATGTTTTGATAATCATTTATTTGACCTCAAACACTTGATTTAAGACCTTAACAACATCTCCTGGGTATAATTTACGACCTCTTCTATTTTCCTGCTCCTCATTGACCAAAACCACATTTTCATTTAAGAAGATTTTAGCCATTCCACCGGTGTGAATTACACCAGTTAATTTGAGGAGAGATTGAAGTGTGATATACCCACTTTCATCCTTGATTGTCACTATTCTTGTTGCCACAATAAACCTCTTAGTGCAATTATACACCATATAAATAAAAAAGGGAATAATATTATTCCCTAAATTATTATAGTCTCTAAATTAGGTTTTAAGGCCTAATATGTACGGACTGGAGTGACGATTTGGATGACTGAACCATCTGAAGTGTTTTTGATGACAAACGGCTTCATTTCGCCCACAAATGCAAATGTCACATCTTCACTATTTAATGCTTTAACAGCAGAAGAGATGAACTCACTATTGAATGACACTTTTAAAGGTGAACCAATAAATTTGAACATCTCGATTCTCTCCACTGCGGAACCCATTTGTTGACTTTTAGCAGATACAGTTACACCGTCTTCGCTCATAGTTAAATCAACAACGTTTTCTCTTTCAACAGAGAGGATGTTAACTCTATCAATCGCTTTTAATAAATCGGCAGAATTAACTTCTAAAGTATAATTGATTGTTCTAGGAACAATATTCTTTGTGTTTGGATAATCTGCCGCGATTAATCTAGATGCAATAATTGTGCGACCTAAAGAGAATAAAGCTTTTTTATCAGAGAAAGAAACGATCACTTGTTCGACCCCTTCTAACAAACGATCTACTTCCACCATCATCTTGGCAGGGACATTGGCGACAAAGTGAACGTCATTAGGAATAACTAATTCTTTTCTCGCCATACGGGCTGAATCGGTTGCGGTTGCGGTTAAAACGCCATTTAAGGCTTCTAAATTAATTGCAGTAAGTACTGGTCTTTGTTCTTTAATAGAAGCCGCAAAAGCGGTTTGAGACACTAAAGTATCAAATTCTTCTTTAGATAAAACTAATGATGTGCCAGAAGGATCTAAATCAATATTTGGATATTCTTCAGCACGAATACAATTTAATTTATAATCGGAGTGACCGGATGTGATTGTAGCAATAGTGGAATCAACAACATCTAATGTGATTTCTTCTGCTTCTAATTTTCTGGCAATTTCTGTAATGAATTTTGCATTTAATAAAATTGCACCTTCTTTATAATTGCGGATAATTTCCACTCCGTTAGATTTAAAAGGAACTAATGTTTTAATTGTTAAATCGGAATTAGAACCAGTAATAAATAATCCATTTTCATCTAATTCTATTTTTAAATTAGTTAATACAGCGTTAGCGACTTTATTACCTACCGCTCTATTAGCGATCATTAATCCTTTAAGGAACTCTTCTCTGTTAATAGTGAATCTCATATAAATATAATATTCCTTTCTTTATTCTTTATTATTTAATAATAATATTAAGGGAGGTGGAAAAAGTGGATAAGTGGATATCTAACAATTTTCTATCGCCTAAATATTTTACCATATCTAAGATTTTATTAATATGTTTATTTTTAATAAAAACTATTATTTTAATCTCTTTTGTAATTCCGTAATCGCGGCTTTTAAGTTTTCATCAGTTTTCAACTCTTTATCCACCTTCGTGATTGCGGACATAACTGTTGTGTGATCTTTACCGCCGAACATATCGCCGATTTTCTTTAAAGAGACATCAAGATTAATTCTAATTAAGTACATAGCGATGTGTCTAGCGAGAGCGATTTGACCAGTTCTAATTTTTCCGGTTAATTGTGATGAGGTTAAATTATAATAGTCTGCCACAATGTTGATGATCTTTTGTTCATTTAATTGTGCAAATCTTTCTTTTCCACCCACCAATGATTGAACCGCTTCTGCTGCTGTATCTAATGTAATGCGTGAAGTTTGCTTGATATTAATCGTGTAGAAAATTAACCTATTTAATGCACCTTCTAATTCACGAACATTCTTGCTAAATTTGTCAGCGAAGAAATATAGGACATTTTCGTCAAAATTATTAGGATCCAAATCGTTTGCTTCGATTTTCTTTCTTAAGATTTCAACACAAGTATTTTGGTCAGGTTCCTTAATATTTACCACTAATCCTTGGTTAAATCGTGTTACAAGCCTATCTTCTAGTTTGTTTAAATCATTAGGGTGACGGTCACTAGTAATCACAATTTGTTTACCACTATTTATCATATTGTTATATATAGTGAAGAATAACTCTTGTGTTTTAACCTTATCTGCTAAGAATTGCACATCGTCTAATAACAAGACATCAACATCTTTAAAAAAGTCTGTTAATGATTGATTATCGGAATCAACGCGTACATATTTCACGTATTCATCTACGAGTAGGTGTGCGGTTGTATATAAGATTTTTGCGTGTGGATTACCTTCTTTAATGATGTAATTACCAATCGCGTGAAGTAGGTGAGTTTTTCCTAAACCAGAAGCAGAATGGATAAATAAAGGGTTAAACATTTTTCCTGGTTTTGAAGCGATTAATAAACAAGCTTGGGATGCTTCGCGATTGAATTCACCGACGACAAAATTATCAAAAGTTAAATTCTTGTTTAATACAGCGTCTTGGAAATAAGGTTGTTTCTTTTGTACTGACTTAACAATTGATGCCTTGTTGACTTCATCTGCTTGTATGAATTTTAATTCATAATTTGATTCGGTTAACTCATTAATAACCTGTTTTACTAAATCGGAATACTTGCTTTCAATAATTTTGGTAGCTAATGCTGTGTTTGTGACAACAACGATTGTGTTATCACGAATATCGTTGATATATGTTCCTGCAAAAAAGGAATCAAATAATTGCTTTTCCCCTAACTCTTCTTCAATTCTTTTTAATGTACGATCCCATAATTGGGCCATTTCTGATATTGAATTCATATATTACTTCCCCATTAATCAATTTCTAACCATAAATAAGTCCTTTCCATTATACAGTAATCCACATGTCTTTTTGAGTTTTTCTATCAAAAAATGAGTTTTCCACCAAATCAATTCATCCTTAAGGTAGTTTTCCACCAAATCCACAATTTTTAATGTGGAAAACTTTGTTGATAACTTTTACACTTTTTGGGAAAATGTGAAAAAAGTGGAAACTAACTAATTATTTTATTGTTTATAATAAACATAGTTTATTTTAATGTAATTACCCCTTTATGAGACTGTAGTATAAAAGTATGTGGAAAACTAAATTTTCAGCATTTTTTATCAAATTTTTATCAAAAAAAACGCGGTGGATTAAAAACATTGTTTTTGTCGTCAATTTTTCTTTTGTTGACATTTATACATAAATGCCATTACAATTATTTTCGCTATGTAATAGGAGGTACACCGAATTATGAAACGTACATATCAACCAAGTAAGATTAAACATCAACACAAGGCTGGCTTTCGCGCAAGAATGAAAAGCGACAAAGGCCGTAATGTTTTAGCTCGTCGTAGAGCAAAAGGTCGTAAAAGACTCACTGCTTAATTGGAGAATCAATGAAAAAAATTAATCGCATCAAAGCAAGCGAAGATTTTGCTTTAACGATTAAAAAAGGAAAATCGTTTTACCTTCATCAATTTCTAATATATATTAGACCAAACGAATTCACACACACTCGCATTGGCATATCCGCTGGAAAGAAATTGGGAAACGCGGTAATTAGAAATAAGGTCAAACGTCAAGTGAGAGCAATTGTTGATCAAACACTTGATTATGATAGACAATCTCTCGACATTGTTATTGTTGTTAAGCCATCCTTTTTGACAAAAAACTTCAATGATAACAAATCACTACTCAGTGAGTTTTTACAAAAACAGGTAGGGTCAAATTAATGAAAAAAAGTACAAAATTAGCTATCGGAATAGCGGCACTATCGCTTGGTGCTGTCGCTTTAACTAGCTGTACAAATTCTTTCTGTTCATTGAAAGATAAAGCCCACATCCTCTATGCTTTTGATTCTGGAATTTCAGAATATTATAGCGAACAATCTGCTCGAGATGCGCGTCACACCGCTTTAGAAGGTAGTCTAACTAGTGAGATCACCTTCAATTTAGTGGCAAATGATGACACAACTTCAGTGACATACTATACCGTCAGCAGTTTTGATGCACCGGTGGCAAAATATTTATCACAATTATTAGCCGCTAGCACAAAGCAAGAAATTCGCACTCCATCAATAGAATATTTCCAAAAATATGATGAAGTATTCTTATTAGATGTTGTCAATCAAGATCGATTAGAAAATCCAGAATTCTATACGAGTGTTGATGCATTTACCACCGCTGGTGGTATTGTTGACACTGTTAATAATACTGGTCTATTAATTAGACAAGGCTATAACAAATTCTATGGTGAGAAAAACACTTTTGAAAATTGGTATGTTTATGACCAAAAAGTGAGAAGTTCTGGCACTGTCTATATTGATGATTGTCCATCCCAAGACTTCGTTAATGTTTATAAGACACAATTAACTAACGCAATTGCGAGTTATCGTTCTTGTTTAGCAACTACAAATGGATTTTATGGTCACTATAATGGACAAACAGTAGAAATCGAAGCTAAATCATATGGATATGCGTGGAAAACTGGTTTCTTATCTGGTTTATTAGTTTATCCAATCGGTTGGTTAATCGATACATTTACTGCCGGTATGTTAAATGGAGGTGTGGCATCTGGTTTTGCACAATTATTGTCAATTTTATTTGTAACATTAATCGTTAGAGCGCTCATGTTAGCAGTAACATGGAAGCAAACAACAATGACAAGTAAAATGCAAATGCTTCAACCAGAGATGGCGAAGATTCAAGCAAAATATCCTAACGCTAACACCAATCAATATGAGAAACAACGCTTAGCGGAAGAAACACAAAAGTTATACAAAAAGTATAAAATCAACCCATTAACTTCAATCCTTGTGATGATTGTTCAATTCCCAATCTTCATCTGCGTTTGGAGTGCAATGCAAGGTAGTGCTTATCTATCTTCTGGTTCTTTCTTAGGTTTGAACTTATCCACTTCTATTAGCTCAGTGTTATTCACTTGGAGTAACTGGGCTCATCCAGAATCTGGTGTTTGGACCGCGTTAGTATTGTTTATTTTGATGGGTGTTGCACAAGCAGTGGCAATGCTCCTTCCTCAATGGATGCAAAAAGCCCAAAGAAAGAAAGTGGCAAAATTAGGCCGTAACCCAGCACAAAAAGAATCTGATAAAAAATCAAAGATTTTCACTTATGTTATGTTAGTGATGATCATCTTTATGGGATTCTCTTTAGCTTCTGCTTTAGGTGTTTACTGGTTGGTTGGTGCTTTATTCTCAATTGCGCAAACATTAGTTACACAATTAATCACCAATAGAAGCCACACAAAAAAGAAAACAAAATAAGGAGAGAGTTATGAAAGCATATGCTGGAAAGACAGTAGAAGAAGCTCTACAAATTGCTAGTGATGAAACTGGCACTCCTGTGGAAAAACTTGTTTATATCGTTACCGATAAAACAAAAGGTATCTTCAATAAAAAATTAATTGTTGAAGTATATGATTTACCAGACATCATCATGTACGCTGAACAATATATCTTAAACGCAATTGATGCGTTAGGTATTGAAAGCACAGTGAATACACGTTTAGATGATGAAATCATCCGCATTACAATTGACTCCACTCACAACCCAATTTTAATTGGTAAAGGTGGAAAAACCCTTCAATCTTTAAATGAATTAGTCAAATTAGCGGTTTCAAATCATTTCCATAGACGCTTTAGAATCTTACTAGATGTTAACGGATATAAAGATGATAAGTATCATCGTTTATCACGATTAGCGAGAAAATATGCACACGAAGTGCAAAAAACAAAAGCTACTTACACATTCGATCCAATGCCTGCAGATGAAAGACGCGCAGTTCATAATGCTTGTTCTGGCATGAGAAATATTCGCACTGAATCCGTCGGCGAAGGCACACATCGTCAAGTGCAAATTATTTACGTAGATTAATAAAAAAGAGCACCCGATATTAAGGGTGCTTTTTGGAAAGGTATTTTAATGTTTAAAACAATTGTCGCATTAGCGACACCACCAATGAAATCAGCATTAGCGATCATTCGTGTCTCGGGTGATGATTGTTTTTCAATTGTTTCAAAATGCTTTTCCAAAAACATTGAACAAATCGATAAAAGAACACTTTTGGTTGGCCATATTATCGATAAGAACAACAACACTAAAATTGATGAAGTCGTTTTAGCGGCATATAAAGGTCCGAGAAGCTTTACTGGTGAAGATTTAGTAGAGATTATCTGCCACGGGTCGATATTAATTGCTAATCAAATCATTGAATTATTGCTATCTAATGGAGCGGTTTTAGCGACAAATGGTGAATATTCTTCCCGTGCATTTTTACATCAAAAAATCGACCTCATTCAGGCTGAAGCAATAAATGATATGATTAACGCTACTACGAAAGAAGCGAAAAATTTATCATTATTATCTTTAAGTGGCGAAACATCAAAATTAATTAATCCATTAAAGACCTCTTTAGCGGATTTAATTTCATTAATTGAAGTGAATATTGACTTTCCAGAATACGAAGATATTGAAATCGCGAACAAGGAAAAGATTATTAATCACTGCCATAATTTAATTACGCAAATCGATAAATTGGTTAAGGATGGTGAAAAAGCCCAAATAATTACATCTGGTATAAAGGTGGCGATTGTTGGAAAACCTAATGTAGGAAAATCTTCATTATTAAACGCATTAGTGGGTGAAGAAAAAGCGATTGTTACCGATATTGCTGGAACTACTAGAGACATTGTAGAAGGGGAAGTTAACCTCAACGGTTTATTACTTCATCTTTTAGATACAGCGGGAATTAGAGACGTTGATGATAAAGTCGAATCTATCGGGGTTGAAAGAGCGAAAAAATCGCTTGATGAAGCCGAATTAATCATCGTGGTATTAGATGCGTCTAGACCTTTAGACGAAGAAGATCATAAAATTTTAGAATTAACTAAAAATTTAAATCGTATTATCGTTTATAACAAAAACGATAAAGCAACAGTTGATAATCAATTATCAATCTCCGCGATGAACAAAGACATTAGTGCTTTAACAAATGAAATATTTAAGAAAGTCGGATTAAAAGAAGATAATTTTAAAAAGCCTGCTTTAAATAACGCGCGACAAATTGGGTTATTAAAAAGAGCAAGAAACGCATTAGACCTTGCTATTATAGACGCAGAAAATGATTTAACTGTGGATTTAATCTCGGTGAATTTATTAGAAGCTTATAATGCCTTATTAGAAATATTAGGTGAAGCAAACCAATTAGATTTATCAAAAGAAATCTTTTCTCGCTTCTGTGTCGGTAAATAATATGGCGATATTTGACACCCACTGTCATTTAAACGATGACTTATTATATAAAGATATTGATCGCATAATTAATGATGCGAAAGAAAATGGTGTTACGCATTTTTTAGTGGTGGGTTGGGACTATAAAAGTTCCCTTTTAGCGGTAAAAATCGCCACAAAATACGAATATATTTACGCCTCTATTGGTGTTCACCCTTGTAATATTGATGAGGTAAATGACGAACAATTTAACGAGTTATGTTCTTTATTAAATCATCCAAAAGTGATTGCTTTAGGTGAAGTTGGTTTAGATTATCATTGGGTTAAAGATCATGAGCAAAGAGAAAAACAAAAAGAATGGTTTATTAAGCAAATAAAAATCGCGAACGAATATCATAAGCCAATTATTGTCCATTCGCGTGACGCAATGTTAGATACATTAACAATCTTAAAAAATCATCAAGCTGAAGAAAAAGGTGTTCTTCATTGTTATGGAGGCAGTGTTGAATCACTAAATGATGTGATAAATCTTGGCTTTTATATTGGTTTAGATGGGCCGCTAACTTTTAAAAATGCAATAACACCAAAAGAAGTATGTAAGAAAGTGCCATTATCACGCTTATTAGTGGAAACAGATTGCCCATATTTAACTCCACATCCTTATCGCGGTAAAATAAATGAACCTAAATATATTCCTTATATTATTAAAGAGATTAGTGATATCAAAGAAATGCCTGTTTTAGAAATTGAAAAAGCATTATTTGATAACGCAAAGAAATTGTTTCACGTGTGACTATGATTGAAATTCCCGGAATTATTGTCGTTGAAGGTAATCAAGATAAGGCGTTTTTATCTTCGTTTATTAATGGTGAGATATTTGTCACAAACGGTTTTGAAGTCTCTTTAGATAAAATTAATTTATTAAAACAATTATCAATTAAACACACGATATTTCTATTACTAGATCCTGATGAATCGGGAGAAAAAATCAGAAAAACCATCAAACAAAACATCGATAATTATATCGATATCAATATAACCTTCATTAATCGAAATAATTATAAGAAAAACGGTGTCGCTGAATGTCAAAAAGAAGCGATACTAGAAGCCCTAAAACCATATGAAGGAAAAAGGGCGGAATCAACTACATTGATATCTGCTTATCAGTGGTACGATCTAGGTATAAACCAAAAAACAATACGTAAAAAGCTTGCAGAAAAATTCAATATTCCTTACGGCAACTTTAAAAGTTTTGTTCACTATTTAAATCTTTTAGAAATTAATGAAGATAAAATTAGGGAGGTCTTAGGTAAAAATGGAGATTAATCGTCAAAATATTCAAGAAATTATTTTTAAATCTAGGCTAAACCCCGATAAAGATTATGGTCAGAACTTTTTACTTGAACCTACCATTTGCCAAAAAATAGTGGATGCTTTGGAGTTAAAAAACGGAGAAGAAGTATTAGAAATTGGCCCGGGAATTGGTTCGTTAACTCACTTCCTTTCTTTAGCTGATGGAGTGAAAACTACGGTTGTGGACATCGATGTTAGAATGATTAACTTTTTAAAAATCATTTATCAAAATAGCAATATCGAAATTGTTGAAAACGATATCAGAAAACACGATGTAAGAAACTACGACAAAATTTTAGGCAACTTACCCTACAATATTACAACTGAAACAGTAAATTTTTTATTATTAAATGCAAGGAAATGTCAAAGAATGGTGTTAATGTGCCAATTGGAAGCGTTTAATCACTTCTTTGATATTACAGGCAAAGAATATGGACCAAGTTCTATCCTTGTTCATCTATTAGGAAACATCAAAAAATTATTTGTGGTCAAAGCAGGTAGTTTCTATCCTGTGCCAAAATGTCAGTCTGTTGTTTTTTCAATTGATATAAATCCAACTTTAGATATTCGTGTTATTAAGAAAATTTATGCTTTATCAAAACAATTATTCTTAAATCGCCGTAAGACTATCTATAACAATTTATCTCATTTGTTAAATGATAAGGAGACCGCTACAAAGGTTCTTAATAGTCTTAATATTCCTTTAAACAAAAGACCGGAAGAAATATTACCGGAACAATATGTTAAGATTTATCTAGAATTAATGAAAGATGAAAAAGACTCTCAATAAAAACGCACTTCAATTTATCGCAATTATTGCGATGACTCTTGATCACTTAACTTGGGTATTATATAAAGGGTATTCAACCCACCCATTAGCTGTTACTTTTCATATCCTTGGTCGATTAGCTTTTCCAATATTTGCTTTCTTTATTGCTGAAGGTTATCACTACACTTCTTCAAAAAAGAAATATTTATTGCGATTAGGGTTATTCGCGTTAAGTTCTCATGTTCCATACATGATGGCGTCTATTAACTTTCAAACTTATGGTCCTGCTTCATTTATTCCTTTTTATTGTGGAGATGGAA
>JAXERM010000024.1:0-7082 GCA_034116505.1 Bacilli bacterium | reverse complement strand
GTTAATTTTATTTATAACATCAACATTAACAATTCTTGTTATGTGGTGTTTGATTTAACAATCTTAGAAAATTTAATTTATCCAATTACCGTCGATTTCTATTTTGAAATGGCGGAAGCTTAATTATTAATTAAATTAATAATATCGTTACGTAGGTTTTCTTCACTTAAAGAGCCTACGTATTTTTTATTGATGATACCTTCTTGATCCACGATTAAAGTCATTGGATATGTACCTGTACCACCTAAAGTTTCATAATATGCATTTTCTTCATCATCCATAGCAAAGTGAATATCGCTCGTGTTCCAAGCACTCTTAATGAAATTATTAACGACATTGATATCTTCGCCTTTAGAATGAATTGCGACTGTTTCCATATAGAAAGAATATTCTTTTGTGACATTAATAAAATTAGGCATTTCCATGATACAAGGACCGCACCAAGTGCCCCAGAAATTAATGACTAAAATCTTACCTTCATAATCACTAGCTAAAAAATTACCAGTTTCATTGTTGATATATTGAAGAGGCTTTGAGATGATTTTATCGCCTACAGCATTTCCTTCATATATTTTGGCATTACCGCTATTAAAATAGATTAAAGAAGAGATTAAGACGACACTTGCCACGCTAGTAACGACAATTTTTGCCGCTTTTTGTCGATTTAAGGAATGTTTATTGCTTTGAGGATTTATTGTATCGCAATTTTCTTTTTCTTCTAAAGAAGGCTCTTTTTCTTGATGAATTAATTGTTTAATTTCTTCTATACGATATTTTATTGCGTGACTCAGACAAACTTTTTTACATTCTCCACACATAATACATTCATGGTCACCAACTTTTTTGACATCCATTTTACATGTGTTAACGCATGTATGACACGATGTACATTTATCTTCATCCACTGTGATTCCTAACAGAGCGAATTTATTAAATAGTCCGTATATCGCGCCTAACGGACAGAAGAAACGGCAGAAGAAACGGAAAATAAACACACTAGCGACAATAAAGATGATTAATAAAACAAATTTCCAAGTAAATAAAGGCCCTAACATTTTTAAATAATCGTTATTATTAGGATTAATTAATAAGCCAACCGCTCCTTCAAAAGTGCCAACTGGACAAATGTATTTACAAAAAGCAGGAACTGGTAAAGAAGTGGTGTTCAAAGCAAAAGATAATGGAATACCAATTACTAAAATAAATAGTAAGACATATTTCAAATATGAAAGTATTCTTGTAAATTTATTCTTTTTTAATTTTGGCGTTTTGATTTTATATAAAAGTTCTTGTAATAATCCAGCAGGACAAAGGTAACCACAAATCGTGCGACCAAAAATTGTGGCGTATAAAAGAATAATGCCTAACACAAAAAATAAAGTAGATTTATTAGTGGATGCTAAAGAATTTTGTAAAGAACCTAATGGACACGCACCGACTGCACCAGGGCAAGAATAACAATTCATTCCAGGAACGCATATTGCTTTGCTTTCACCTTGAAAAATCTTTCCATTTACAAATCCTTTTAAATGGGCGTTAGTTAAAATAGCAGCGTATAATTGGATGACTTTACGACGGCTTGGTTTAATTTTATCTACAAATGCTTTGACCTTATTCATATTATCCTAACCCAATACATTCAGAACAAATCGCGATAGCCTTTTTTAAAACATCGATCGAACCACCGTTTATCGTACCAAAAACAATTAAAAATATCGCTACACTTAATAAAGATAATTGCACACTTAATAACAAATATTTCTTCTGATTCTTAATCAGTGGTTTTATTTTTGGATTATTTTTGCTTATAGATTTATTACTTCTTAAATAAGAAGATTCAATTAATATTAATCTAACTATACCGACTAAGAGCATAATTAGTAACCAAGGGGAGAAATAAATAAAACCTTTAATCACTTGTTTATTAATATCGCTACTAGCGTTGTAGTTTTTTGGATTAAATAAATAAAAAGAAATAAATAAGATACATAAAGAAATAATTGTTAAAGAAACAATGTTAATAATTAATCGAATTTTCTTTTCTTTGATAATCGTATCATTTTCTATGACCTTAAAATTATTAGTGATTGTGTGATATTTTTGTTCGTTAGTTATTTTTATTCTTAAACATTTTTCTTTTTGGACAAAATAAGAAAACACTCCAGTAACAATAATTAATAAAACCGCAAAAATGATGGATGGCAGTAATATCAATAATGCTTTGGAGATGTTATTAACATTAAAGATTTGTTCTTCATGATCAATATAGATTTTTAATGTTTGAAAAACAAATAAGAAACCTAAAATAATAACGCTAATCATTGTCATTAATTTTAAGATTGAATAGATTTGTAGTTTCTTTTGTTGTTGCATAACAAAAGAATTATAACAAACTAAAAACTGATTTTATAGTTAACTTTTTATCCTTTGATTTTGTAAAATTAATTGATGAAGAAAATTATGTATTATTGTAGCTCTTATCAAAAGGAATATGTTGACTTTATTTCTTTTTGTTTAATCAATCATAAAGTACCGATTGTTTATGGAAAGAAAGCAGACATTCATTTTTCCGAAACATTTTTAAGTCATCATAAAAATAATAACAACATATTAGCCGCGGTTAACGATTATCTTTTAGCTTATTTTGAAACGCATTTTTTAGATAATATTAGAGGCCTATGTGGATACGAAATTATCCGTCATTTTTTAGATGTGAATTATTCTTTATTTTCTAACGACGATTTATTTGTTCCTTATTTAAAATTTTTAAAGCAACATTATCCTACAAAAATTAAACAGATTTCTAATAAAATAGCTGAATTATCTCATGATATTTTTCTTAAAGGATATCATAAAGGAAAATATGACCACACAGTTAGACAATTCGCTAATTACGAATTATATTTTGACACTATTCACGAAATATTATTTTCTTTTATGTTAGAACATGACAATAACAAAGAAAATATTGATAAATTCAAAATGATGATTAAAATTTTTGATGCTTCCTTAAAAGTGATGCGTTAATGCCTTTGAATAAACTTTATTCTTAAAATATTATTTGCGATTAAACCGACAAATATTCCCATGATAATCGCACTTAAAAAGATAAATGGGAAATAATAAATTACTCGATAATCATTGATAAAAATCATCGCCACAACGATTTGACCGATGATATGAAAAATCGAACCGATCACACTGACGGTAATAATGTGTATTTTTTTAACACATAACTTTAATATAATCATAATTAATAGACTTAATAAAGCTCCACAAAAAGACATAAAAAAGCCAATTTGGAAAAAATTTCCACGTAATAACGACACTAATAGGACTCTTAATAGCGAAATTATGATTGAATAATGGATGCCGTAATTATATAAAACTACGATAATCAAGATGTTTGCTAAACCAATCTTTATTCCAGGTATCCCAAAGGAAGGAATAAAAGTTTCCACATAACTTAAGATAACCGCTAAAGAGAGAAATAACGCTAATAAGGTGATGTCTTTTGTCTTCATCTTCACACCTCAATAGAGAGATTTTGATCTTTATTTTTTATCTCGATTAATATTTTATGATATAAGCAAATGATTGGGCGATTTGTGTTAGAAACATATCCCGTCTTGACGCAGTCTTGATGCGGGCAAGAAGAATAGGAGACTTTAATCGCATTTTTCTTCACTGTTATTTCCATCTTGTCAACATAAGTATCGATTTCAAAAGTTCGTTCTTTGTCTTCCTTAGATAAATCAACAGTTAACACTAAATCATTCTCTTTATAAATATAAGCAACTAGATTATCTCTCTTAGTTAAAGAGATAGAAAAAATAGTAAGTAATAAACCTACAAACAATAATGAAAATACGATGATAAAATCGATTTTATATTTTTTTAAGATCGTAGTTGGTTTAATAATAATAGTCCTCCAAATCGTTTGAGGAATATATCTTTTGCTGATCTTGATAAATTAGACATTTGATATTTGTGCTCTGAATTTCATCAAGATCCATTAAAGAAAAAACAGTAGAATAAACATCTGCTTTTAAGGGGTCTTCATCAACCACAAGTGTAAAGTCATATTTTACTGACGCTAATCCGGTAAAAGGATTGATGATATGAGAATATCGCTCATTATTAATCTCAAATCCTCTTTCATAATCGCTTGAAACACCAATTGATGTATTTTTTAATAGCAAATAGTGTTTTGGATCATATTTTAGATGAACTTTAATGCTTTTATTTTGATCATGTCCTAATAATATCGAAGAAAATCCGGCGTTAATTAAATATTGTTCGATATTTCTATCATTTAACAACTCTTTGATAATTTTTAATGTATATCCTTTCGCAAACGCGCCAAAATCTAATTGACTAGTGCCCTTTCTTTGAACAGATAAATTCTCTTCATTTAAAATTAAAGATGATTTATTCATCTCGTTCACATAAAAATTAATTTCTTCATTTGTTAAAGGAGTCTTAGTATTTTTTGCATTTTCATATGCCTTTTTTAATGAACCAATAAAAGGATTAAAATATCCATTTGTTAAATTCATATATTCTTTAGCGGTTTTTAAGGCTGAAAATAATTTTTTATCAACAAGATGGATATCATTATCTTGATTGATATCATAGATATTCGTAATCCCATTATAATGATTATAAATATCAAAATATCGATGATAAGTGGAAATAATATCAAGAATGTCTTGATAATTTATATCGTCTTTTTTTGTTAATGATGTTTTTATAGTAGTGTCAAAAAAATATTCGATATGTTCAAGATAAATTTGTTTTGAACAGCTACTTAATAGCAATAATGGCAACAAAAAAAGCGTTTTTTTCATAATTTGATATCTACTTCGCTACCATCGGGATTTTTATGGTTTTTAAAATATAAAATTATTTGCTCAAAATTTTCTTTCTTTCCTGGTTTACATTTGCTGATTTTATTTTCTTCGCCTTTAATAATGGCTTCGATTAAAGCTTTGCAGCCAGCATATCCGCAAGAACCACAATTATAATTAGGTAATAACTTAGTCGCTTCGACGATTCTATTATCTTCTTTAACTCGCCATTTCTTTTCTAATAAAGATAAAAGGACACCAAAAATTAAGCCTAATAAGGCAAGAATTAATAAAGATAAAACAATAATTATCATTTATTATTTTCCTCCTTCTTATATTGATTTAAGCAGTCTTTTAAAGGACAGTTTTCGCATTTTTCTTGCTTAATTGGTGATGGTGTTTTGTTATACAAAATAAAGCTGATAATAAATATAGCAATCAATATAATCATGACCATAATAGAGATAAATAAATACATATTAGCTCACCATCCCTTGTAATCCGATAATAGCGATCGCCATAATGGCTGCGGTAATTAAAGCAATTGGTAAACCTTTAAATGCTTTTGGCACACCTGGTTTATCTAATTTTGCGCGAATAAAACTAAAGATCACAATCACTAATAAAAATCCTAAAGAAGTCCCAATGGCGTTTGATAATGACATTAAGAAATCATTCATAGCGTCGGTGTTTCCTTGAACAACACCTAATACCGCACAGTTTGTGGTTATTAACGGTAAATAAATACCTAAAGAACGATGTAAAGATGGAGAATATTTTTTGATAAATAATCCGACAATTTGAACGATAGAAGCGATCACTAAAATATAGACAATCGTATCCATAAATGCGATATTAGCTAAAGCTAATAATTGATATAAAGGCCAGCAGATAATAGATGATAAAATAATGACAAAACAAACCGCTAATCCCATACCGAGAGCTTGTTTTGGTTTACTAGATACACCTAAAAACGGGCAGATACCGTAGAATTTAGTCAAGATGACATTATCGATTAACATGCTTGAGATAATACCTAAAACGAAGGTGACTAATATATCGATAAACATTATTTATCACCTCGATTCTGAGCATTAAATCTCTTAGTGGCTAACTCATTATCTTTTTTACAATTTTTAACAAAAGCAATTATAGCTAAAATAAAACCTAAAATAATAAAAGCGCCGGCAGGCATAGAGAATAAAGAAATACTATAATCAAATCCTGGGCCTTTTAAAATTGGCAATTCAATTAATGGTATAAAGGTAAAGATTTTGCCAAGCGAAATCATTCCAGTTCCTAATATTTCTCTAATGATACCGATTAACATAATACTTAATGAATAACCAACACCCATCCCTAATCCATCAATAAATGATGATATCGGTCCATTTTTTGAAGCATAGGACTCCGCCCTTCCAAGGACGATGCAGTTAACGACTATTAAAGAAATAAATACGCCTAAGGTTGAATATAAATCTGGTAAAAAGGCTTCAGATAACATTTTGACCATCGTCACAAAGGTGGCGATGATTAAAATATAGGCTGGAGTTTTAATTTCTTCTGGAATTATTTTTCTTAATAAAGAAACAATCAAATTTGAGCAGACTAAAACAATAGTGAAAAGTAGCCCCATTCCAATCGCGGCTTCTAATGATTTTGTCACCGCTAAAGCGGGACAAGTACCTAAGATTGATACGAATAATGGGTTTTCTTCAATGATGCCTTTAAGAAAATTTTGTTTCTGCTTATTCATATATTATTTTCTTCCTAGATAATCTTTATTCGCGGCTTCAACCATATTTTTGATTAATTTTGCCCCATAAGTAGCCCCACAAGTGGTGTCTAAATAATCTTTTTCACCTGCGTTAATTGGATCGATATAATTATCGGTTAATGTTGAAGCGTATGATTGAGTATTTTCAATGACTACCATCTTCAATAAACCTAAATCATTAATTCCCATCATGAGAGTAATTTGACCATATTGATTTTTGCCACTAGTTTGATAAATATAGCCAACATCTTGTTCATTTTTAGTAGCAACATAATAATTAATTAAAAATTGAGAAGAATACACAAAATCTGTTTTTGCCTTAGAAAAAACAATATTCTCATCATTAAAAATGGCTTTTAACGCTTTTGTTTCTTTGTTAGCTCTATTTCTAGCGATAATTGGATTAGTTAACAAATAAGTAGTGGAAATAATAATCGCACTTATCCCACCAATAA